>JAHWJH010000169.1 GCA_019348555.1 Actinomycetota bacterium | reverse complement strand
ACGAAGGAGGCAGGCAGGGGGACTGCCTCCTTCGTCGTTTGGGGGGGCGGAGGGCGGTTAGGTGCCGCAGGCTGCCTGAGTCACGCCCGTGCCGCCGGGCTGAAGACGCCAGACCTCGGCCGGCTTGTTGGCGTGGAAGCCCTGGATGCAGTAGGTGGTGGCAGTGGCCGTGGGAGCGGTCACGGTGACACCGGGCGACGTCGTCGGGGCGGGAGCGCCGGCGTAGGACCCGCTGTCGGTCAACTGCGTCTCCAGCACAATGGCGTAGTTGCGCAGGTCGGACTGCACCGAGCCGCGCCACGCCCGCTCCCGCTGGGCCAGGAATACCGGAATGGCAATGGCCGCGAGGATGCCAATGATGATGACCACCACCAGCAGCTCGATGAGGGTGAAGCCGCCCTCCCGGTCACGCATTCGCTTGACGACATTCATGACCATCGCCGGTTTCTCCTCTTCAACAGGGGTTCGGACCGTGTGCTGGGAGACATACGACGGCCTCCCGGCGACGGATGCCAGGAGATCAGCGGGGATGATCGGGGCGGGCGACCAGCACCAGGGCGTCGTCATCGTCCCTGGCGTGGCCGGCGTGCAGGAGCCGGGCAAGGCTTGGCGGAGGCAGTGACAGGTCGGCGCCGTCGACGAAGGCGGGGGCCAACCCGTCGGTGGCGACGAGGAGCGTGTCGCCGCCTGCGAGCGGCACGCAGGACTCGCGTACCGCGGGAAGCCGTTCTCCGACCACGCCGCCGCGCTGGGGGACCGATCTCCGACCGTTGGCACCAGCGCGGCCACGGGCCACCACCGCCGCCTCGATGTTGCCCACCGCCATCCACGCCAGCTCGGACGCACGGGGGTCGACGGCAATGAGGGTCATCACCGCCCCCCGCGACCCGCACAGCGCCCTGTGGCAGGCGGCCAGGCAGTCAGGAAGCGGCTGCCCCACAGTCTGGCGGAGCGATGCCAGCGCTCGGTCGGCCACGTCAGCGGCCTCGTCGCCGTGGCCGAGCGCGTCCACCACTGCCACCAGCGCTCCTGCGGCAGTTGCTTCGATCAGGAAGGCGTCACCCGAACGCCGTTGTCCGGGGTAGGCGGTCGCGTACACCGCCCACTCGAGGCCACCGCAGCGACCATGGTGCAGGGGCGACTCATCCACGCCCGTCGGCCCACTTGCGCATGGTCACGGTGGTGCCTCGACCCACCTCCGAGTCGACCTCCAGGGCGTCCATGAGCCGGCGCGCCCCGGGGAGCCCCACGCCCAGGCTGCCGGCGGTGGAGTACCCGTCGGCGAGGGCCCTGTCGACGTCCGGGATGCCAGGCCCGTCGTCGCTGGCGACGGCCACGAGCGCCCACCGGCCCCGGTCGTGCTCGGCGCGCAGCACGACGTCACCCTCTCCCGCATAGACGACGATGTTCCGGGCGATCTCCGAGATGGCGGCTGCGATGAGGGTCTGGTCGGTGCGGGAGAACCCGAGGGCGACGGCCATGTCCTTGGCTCGCGAGCGGGCCGTGACGACGTCGAAGTCATCGGCGATGTGGATGCGCTCCTGGGCCGGCACTTCAGGGCGCCCCCGCCTCCCGCACCAGGGTCAGACCGGCGTCGAGGTCGAGGGCGGTGGGCACACCGTCGAGGGTTAAGCCGAGTTGCACCATGGCGAACGCCACCTCGGGTTGGATGCCGACGATCACCACCGCCGCCCCCCGTAGCCGCAGCGTCGAGGTGATGGTGGACAGGGTCCGGGTGGCGAAGGAGTCGATGACGTCGAGGACCGTCACGTCGATCACCACGCCGCGCACGGCGCGCTCGCCGACCTGCTCCGCCAGGCGCTGCTGCAGTTCACGCAGCTCGGCATCACTGAGGGAGTCCTGCACCGAGGCGATCAGGCACGCGCCCTGACGCAGGATCGGCACTCTCACGACGGGTGGCGTTCGAACGGCACCTCACTGACCGGCACGACCCGCAGACCGAGGAGGCGGTCGGCCTCGTCGATGCCGCCCTGAAGATCGGCAACAGTGATCACATTCCCCACGTCGACACCGAGCCCCACCAGCGTCTGGGCCACCTCGGGGGACACGCCGGTGATGATGGCGGTCGCTCCCATGAGCCGCGCCGCGTCGACCGTCTGGATCAGGTGATTTGCCACCCGCGAATCGACTGCGGCCACGCCGGTGACATCGAGCACCACGACCCTGGCCCGGCGCTGGCGGATGGCGTGGAGCAGTTGTTCGGTGAGCTGACGTGCCCGACGGGAGTCGAGCATCCCGATGATGGGAGTGATGAGCAGTCCGTCACGCAGCTGGAGCACGGGAGTGGAGAGCTCCTCGAGCTCGCGCTGCTGGGAGCGGATGGTGCGGTCGCGCTCGAACAGGTAGGCGTCGATGACGAGGCTCAGGTCGAAACACATCGCCTTGGCCAGCGTGCGCTGCAGTTCCTGCATGACGTCCTGCTCACCTGGCGCCTCGCGCAGGCGAGCGCTCACACTCTGCAGGTAGGCCAGGTAGGCGGCGAGGTACCAGCTCAGGTCCCGGCCGGCCCGCCCCTGAAGCTGCTCGATCATGGCCAGGCGCTGGTCCAGATGGTCGTCGTCGAAGCGGCGCGTGCACGTGAGCCCACCGAAGTAGTCGCACAGCAGCTTGCGGTCGTGCTGCGAGATGGCGCCCTCGCCGTCGTCGGCCAGCACGAGGTCGTCGACCAGGCCGTCGACCATGGTGCCGACATGGGCGCCGACGAGGTTGTCGATGTGGCGCAGCCGGTCGGCGTCGCCGTCGTTGAGGCCGAGCCACGCCTTGCGCCGGTCGATCTCCTCGACGCTCAGGCCGATGCCCCGGCGGAGTCCCGCCCCATCGAGCGCCTGGTGGTCCAACGTGGCTGCCGGAGGCACCGTAGGCATCAGCCGACTCCTGCCGCCCGGACGGCGATGCGGAAGTCATGGGGGCTGGTGGCGTGGTCCATGGCGACGGGCAGCGTCACCTCACCGGCGTGGTAGAGCGCGAGCAGGTGCTGGTCGAAGGTCTGCATGCCGTAGTAGTCACCTTCGGCGATGGCGTCGACGATGGCACCCGTCTGGGCGGGGTCGAGCAGCAGCTCGCGGACGCGGGTGGTGACCACCATGACCTCCAGCGCCGCCACCCTCCCCCCGCCGGCGCGGGGCATGAGTCGCTGGCAGACGATCCCCTGCAGGGAGTTGGCCAGGGACAGGCGAGCCTGACCCTGCTGGTGCGGCGGGAACAGGTCGATGATGCGGTTCACCGTGTCCTTGGCGCTGGTGGTGTGCAGGGTGGACACCACCAAGTGGCCGGTGGCGGCCGCCTGCAGGGCGGCGCTGGTCGTCTCGAGGTCGCGCATCTCGCCCACGAAGATGACGTCGGGATCCTGGCGGGCGGCGGAGCGAAGCGCGGTGGCGAACGAGCCGGTGTCGGTCCCGACCTCCCGCTGGTCGACCAGGGCCAGGTTGTCCCCGTGGATGATCTCGATCGGGTCCTCGGCGGTGACGATGTGGCAGCGCCGGGTGGCGTTGATGTGGCCGATCATGGCCGCCGTCGTCGTGGTCTTCCCCGATCCGGTGGGTCCTGTGACCAACACCAGGCCCCGATGCTCCTCGGCCAGCTTGCGCACCGCCGCGGGGAGTCGGAGCTGGTCGAACGAGGGCCCGCCACTCTCGACCCGTCGCAGCACCAGGCCCACCTTGCCGACCTGGCGGAACACCGCGGCGCGAAAGCGGGCTCCGTCGGCCAGTGCGTAGGCGAAGTCGGCCTCGACACCCCGTTCGAACGCCTCCCACTTGTCGGAGGGCATCAGCTGGCGGGCGAAGCCCATGGTGTCGGCAGGCTCCA
>JAHWJH010000168.1 GCA_019348555.1 Actinomycetota bacterium | reverse complement strand
ACGACCAGGGTGGGCGAGAAGGTCACCTGGACCTTCGTCCGTGGGCACACGTTGAGCTTCAACGTGCCCGAGTACTTCCCGGTCTTCACCGTGGCCCCCGACGGGACGAGGACCTTGAACGACCAGGCCGAGGAGCCCATCGGATGGCCCGGCCCCCCCCAGCCCGACGAGGGAGAGGGAGGTGGCCACGAAGACGTGCCCGGGCCGCCGATGCCCGTCCAGGTCGACGCCGGGACCTGGGATGGGACCGGGTTCCGATCCACCGGACTGGCGTACAACGACCAGGACACCTTCAGCGTCAGGTTCAGCCGGCCCGGTACCTACGCCTACGCCTGTCTGATCCATCCCAAGATGGTCGGGACACTCGTCGTCCAGGGCTGATGGCTGGGACGTCGACGGTGCAGTCGCCAGCCGGCACCGTAGTCATCGACGCGACGGCCGTCCCCGACCGCCCCGAGCGGGCGCGGGGGCTCTCGGTGGTGTCGGTGACGTTCCTGGCCTTCGCCGCCTTCGCCGTCCTCGTGTTGGTCCTCGGCGCCGTGGCCGCGCGGGCGGCCAGCGACGCCGCCCTTCACGCCTGGCTGCACGAGGCAGGCCTTTCGGACTCCGTCTTCGGCCGCCTGGCCCGGCGCATGGGCGACACCGCCCACCGGAGTGGGTCGGGCTGGCAGCTCGCCTTCGACTACGGGTTCAGCATGGCCAACCTGGCGCTGGCCGGGTTCTTGTTCTGGCTGCGGCCCAAGGACCGTACCGCGCCCCTCCTGGCCTTCGGCCTCGTCGGCACCGCCGGCGTGTTCAACCTCCAGGCCCACGCCGTCTACGAAGCCTTCGAACCCAGCACCCTCGAGGCGGTCACCCACGTCGGCTTCCAGGTGGTGGCCGCCGTCTCCTACCTCTTCGCCTTGCTGCTCTTCCCCGATGGCCGGCTCGTTCCCCGGTGGCGACCGGCTCCCTTGCTGGTGCTCTACGCCGCGGCCGCAGCCCTGGTGGGCATGGCCGCCTGGATCTACCCGTCGGGCTCGCGAACCCTCACCCTGGTCATCGTGTTCGGACTGCTGACCCCTGCGGTCGGTGTCCTGGCCCAGGCCTACCGGTATCGCCGCTCGTCCGACCAAGTCGTTCGCCAGCAAGCGCGCCTTCTTTTCTGGGCGCTCTCGCCCGCGCTGCTGGTCAGCCTCTTCGCCCTCGCCAGCGCCGCCGAGGGAGCCCGGCCCGGTGAGCTCGAGGGCCGGCCGCTCGTGGTGCTGCCCGTCGCCCTCTTCCGGCTGTTCCAGCCCGTGTTCCTCCTCATTCCGGTCGCCCTGTTGGCCGGCATCTTCCGGTTCCGCCTCTGGGACGTAGACAAGCTGATCAGCCGAACGCTGGTCTACGGGGTCCTGGCCGGCTTCGTCTCTGCGGTCTATGTAGCCGTGGTGGTGGGGGTGGGCAGCTTCGTGGGCCAGCCCCAGGATCAGGACCTCGCACTGCCCATCATGGCCACCTTCATCGTGGCCGTGGCCTTCCAACCGGTCAAGGAGCGGGTGCAACGACTGGCCAACCGCCTGGTGTACGGGAAGCGGGCGACGCCCTACGAGGCACTCTCGGAGTTCGCCGAGCGCGTGACCGAAGTGGTCGGTACCGACGAGCTGCTCCGACGAATGGCTCGGATCCTGGCCGAGGGAACTGGGGCAACGAGAGCCGACGTGTGGCTGAAGGTGGGCGACGAGCTGCTACCTCAGGCGTCGTGGCCTGATCGACCTCTCGCCGAGCCCGAGCCCATCCCCGTGGGGGACGGAGCCCTACCGCCGATCCCTCAAGCCAGCCATGCCGTCCCCGTGCTCCACCACGGCGAGTTGTTCGGCGCCCTGTCGATCGTCAAGCCCCTGAACGAGGAGCTCACGCCCATCGAGGCCAAGCTGCTCGCCGACTTCGGACGCCAGGCCGGCCTGGTGTTTCGCAACCTACAACTCACCGCTGAGCTCCGGCTCCGCTTGGAGGAGCTCCAGGCATCACGCCAGCGACTGGTCTCGGCCCAGGATGAAGGGCGGCGCCGGACCGAGCGCAATCTCCACGACGGCGCCCAACAACAGCTGGTCGCCCTCAAGGTGCACCTAGCCCTGGCCGAGGGCATGGCCAACGACCTCGGGACCGAGGCCGCGCCGTTGATCGAAATGATCGGGCAGATCAAGGCCCAGGCGGGTGATGCGCTCGAAGAGCTGCGAGACCTGGCTCGAGGAATCTATCCCCCGCTGCTGGCCGCCGATGGGCTGCCGGCAGCGCTGGCCTCACAGGCCGCCAAAGCGCCCATACCAGTGGAACTGGAGGCAGAGGCTACCGGCCGCTATGCCCAAGAGGTAGAGGCTGCCGTCTACTTCTGCTGCCTGGAGGCCGTCCAGAACGTCTGCAAGTACGCGCAGGCCTCCAGCGTCGAAGTCCGGCTCGCCCAAGTGGGAGGCGCGCTCGAATTCACCGTGGTCGACAACGGCTGCGGCTTTGACTCGTCCACCACCCCGCTGGGCGCCGGCTTGCAGAACATGTCCGACCGGTTGGGGGCACTGAACGGCACGCTGGAGGTCATCTCTGCGCCCGACTGCGGTACGCGAGTCGTCGGTCGCATCCCGGCCACCCCCATCGAATCGAGTGCGAGTCCCCGTCGTGCCGACGAGATGCCACCGGTCATCATCGAGTCGAGGGAGGACAGCAGGGTCGGCGCAGGTGGTAGCTAGCCTTCGCAGCGACGAGCTCGGCGACGCCCGGTAGTCGAACAGCTCATCCACACCTTCGCCCTGATCGCCCTGTACGCCGAACAGGCCTGATCGTGCCGCGTACGGACCGGGCGTCGCGGGTGATGTCTGCGCCGTCGGGGCTCGAGGAGGGCGGGGAAGAAGCTGCCCGAGCGCAGCTTGGGGATGGCCAGCTCCAGGTCGTCGTCATCGTCGGGAGCGATGCGGTTGGTGGAGGACGTGACGGGACGGTTGACGTGGCCCCGGGTGCTGTTCGGTGGCGCGGCGTCCGGCGCCTGGTTCTCCCGGGGTCAAAGGACTCCACGCCCTCGTTCGGGTGCTGGCCCTCTGCGACTTCGGTGTCCCCCCGAGTCGGATCGTGCCGGTGCTCAACCTCGCGCCTCGCCACCCCCGGGCCGGGCCGAGTTGGCGGCCGCCCTTTCCGACCTGTCCGCCCGCGCCCTCGGGCGAGAGCACGGCTGCACCAGTGTTCCTGCCTTCCCGGCGGGTCGAGAGGGCGCTGCGCGACGTCGTCCAACTGCCGGCGCCCCTGGCCCCTCTGCTCGCCAGGGCCTTCCGAGCCACGGTCCAGCGTGCCGCCACCTCGGCGGGATGGCTCCGGAGCCCCTCACGGTGGTTCTCGGATCCCTCGGCAGCTGGACCCCGGTCGAGGCCACGCCATAACCGCGGATCGCACCACGCGCGAGAGAGGCGGGCCCCGAAGGGCCCGCCTCTGTCCCGGTGGATCTCTGGGTTACGGAGCTGCGGTCGTCGGGGTGGGTGCGATCTCGTTGTTGACCTCGCTGAACTTGTCGCTGATGCCGCCGCCGAGCACGGTCAGGGCGCCGATGCACACCACGGCGATGAGGGCGACGAGAAGGGCGTACTCCACGAGAGCGGCGCCACGCTCGTCGGTGTTGAGGCGGGCCTGCAGGTAGCTGACCAGGAAGCGGAACTGGGTCTTCATCGGGGTTCTCCTTGGCTCTCCGGCCCCGGGTGGGGCTTGTTTGTTGCTCAAGTGATCGGTGTCCGCAGCGCCTTCCTGGATAGGCCGAACGGCCCTTCTTCGACGCTCAGCCCAGGCGCACGATCCCCATGCGCATCGCCCGCAGCACCGCCTGGGTGCGGTCGCGCGCGTCGAGCTTCTGGTAAATCGACGCCA
>JAHWJH010000167.1 GCA_019348555.1 Actinomycetota bacterium | reverse complement strand
GGTGCAGTCCGACCTGCGCAACCACGCCATCGTCATGGAGACCCAGCTCACCGACACCGGCACCTACGAAAATGCGCCGGCACCCACGACCTCGCCGGACGTGACCGTCTCCGTGCCCACCGCCACCACCGACACCTACTGCATCCAGGGCTCCCACACCAACAATGCCGCCGAGATCTGGAGCCTCCGCCCCGGCGCCGGGCTCGCCCAGACAGCCTGCTAGGCACACGAGAGATGCCCTCGACGGCGAAGGCGGCAGCTCGTCTGCTCCTTCGCCGTCGGCGGCCCTCAGCCGCCTTTCCCGACGTTCCTCCACGCCATCACCGACAACGGAGCTTTCCCCAGTGGCTATCGGCCTCGACATCGGCAGCAGCGCGGTGCGCGCCGTGCAGATCGAGCGCAAGCGGGCCGGCACCCTCCGCCTGACCCGCCGGGGCGAGGTGGCGCTGCCCCCCGAGGCGGTGGTCGACGGTGACGTGGTGCAGCCCGAGGTGGTCACCGAGGCGCTCCGGGGCCTGTGGAAGCGGGCACGGTTCGGCCAGCGCACGGTGGCGGTGGGTCTGGCCAGCCAGCGGGTGACGGTCCGCCAGATCGACCTCCCCGACCTTGCCGATGCCGAACTGCGTGACGCGGTGCGCCTCCAGGCCCAGGACCAGCTCCCGATGCCGATCGACCGGGCGCTGCTCGACCACGTCGTGATCGAGCGCTACGAGGTCGGTGACGACCGTCGCAACGTCCGGGTCCTGCTCGTCGCCGTCGACCAGGAGCTGGTCGACCGCATCCTGGCGGCCGTCACCGCCGCCGGTTTGCACCCCGTCGGCGTCGACCTCGACGCCTTCGCCCTGATCCGCAGCGCCATGCAGACTCCCGACGAGCGGGTCGAGCTCATCATCGACATCGGCGCCACGGTGACCACCATCGCCCTCCATCGCGGGGGTACTCCGCTGTTCGTGCGCATGGTCGGCCTCGGTGGCGAAGGCGCCACGCGCAAGCTGCAAGAGGCCCTCGACCTCGATCGGGAAGGGGCCGAGGCGGCGAAGCTCGACGCCAGCGCCGCCATGGCGGCCGGTGCCACGCTCGATCCCGACGACGAGCGCGTGCGCATGCTGCATGCCAGCGCCCAGCAGGTCGTCAGCGAGGTCCAGCGTTCCCTCGACTTCTTCCGGACCCAGCACGACGACGTTCCCGTGCAGCGGGCGATCCTCTCCGGTGGCGCCAGCCTTGTGCCGGCGCTGGCGGAACGACTCGAGGCGGTGCTCGAGCTCCCGGTCGATCGGCACCGGGCCAACGTCCAGATCACCGCCTCGGGGGCCGAGCCGGCAGGCATGCTGGCGCCCAGCGCATCTCTCGCCGTAGCCGTCGGTCTGGCCCTGGGATCGCCGCAGTGACGGCGGGCGTCAATCTCCTTCCCCTCCGCTACCGCGAACGGATGGCGGAGCGCCGTCGCCTCGCCGTGACCGGCGCAGCCCTCGGGGCGGTCCTGTTGCTGCTGGCCGTGGTGGCCTTCGGCCAGTCACGGCAACTGGACGAAGCGAGGACGGAGCGCGACGTCGAACAGGCCACGACAGGGGCGCTCCAGGCCCGGCGGGCAGAGCTGGCGCCCTTTCGCCAGTTGGCCGACGGCGTGGTGCGGCGACAGCGGCTCCTGACCACGGCCATGGCCGCCGAGCTTTCCTGGGCCGGGGTACTCGCCAGCCTGTCGAACACCTTTCCAGCCGATGCCTCCCTCACTTCGTTTCGCGCCGAATCGGCCCTGTCGTCGGTCTCACCCGCCGTGCCCGTGGAAGTCGGCGATGCCGCGTCTCCGGTCGGATCAGCCAGCTTCGGCGGGTACTCGCTGTCGGCCTTCGCCCCTGGACTGGCCACGGCGCTGCAACTGTTCGACGACGTCTCCGGGCTATCGGAAGTGCTGTTGCAGGCGGGCACCGCGACGGAAATCGGAGAGGCACCGGTGACCAGCTTCGAGGCCATCAGCTTCGTCGATGGTGAGGCGCTCACCGGTCGGTACGCGGAGGGCCTGCCCGTACAGGACCGGGTGGAGGTGCCCCCCATGCTGGCCGGGGGTGCGGTGACGGGCGATGCCGAGGACGGGGCCAGCGGAGGGCCCGAATGAAGCGCTGGCGCATCCCCGCCGCCGGTGCCGCCGTCGCGCTTGTGCTCGTGGTGCTCTACGTCGGCGGGTTCCACCAGCCGAGGAGCGACGAGCTCGCCGTGCTCTCGGCCGAGACCGACCAGCTTCGCTCGCAGCAAGCGCTCCTGCGCCGGGAGACCCGGGCGCTCGAGGAGGTGGCGAGCCGCGCCCCTGAGTTCCAGGCCGCGCTCGGGCGCCTGGAGGAGCTGATCCCGGCCGGGCTGGCCCAAGATGCCCTCCTCGCCCAGCTGCAGGAGGCGGCCGGCGGCGCCGGCGTCGAGCTCGCCTCGGTGACCTTCGAGGAGCCGCGGGTGCCCGACGGAGCCCCGCCCAGTGAGGTTCCCGGCGCCGTTCTCGTCGAGATGGGGCTCACGGCTGCGGTGAACGGCCCCTTCGCCGGGGTCACCCAGCTCCTCCACCGGGTTGAAGCCGAACCCGGGCGTGCCGTGCTGGTGGGTGCCGTGGCGCTCACCGAGGCCGAGGCGGGCTTTCCCGCCGTCACCGGCACCTGGTCAGGTCGGGCCTACGCGCTGCTCAGCGCCGACGATCCCCTCCTGATCGACCCCGACGCTCCGCCGGGCGTCTCCGGCGCACCGGCCCAGCCGGCAGCTCCGGGTGCTGCGACACCTTCCGTGGAAACTTCATGACCGTTCCGACTCCGGGCCAAAGCCTTCCCGTGCCCAGCCGGCGCATCCTCCTCCTCGGCGCTGGGATCGGCGGAGTGCTCGTCGGCCTCGCCCTTCTCCTCACCGTCTTCAGCGGGCCGGATACGGTCCAGCTGGCCACGCCACCTACGCCTCCGCCGGCACGTCCCCAGGCGGGACGCGAGGAGCCGGCTCCGTCGCTTGCTACAGAGCCGGTGGTTCCGAAGGTTTCCGCCCCGGTCGTCGTCGAACGCGACCCCTTCGCCCAGCTGGTCACCGTCCCCGAGGCCTCGCTCGCCGGCGCTGCGACTGCGCCGGTCGGTGCAGGTCCTGCCGGCACCGCTCCTCCCACCGCCGAAGTCACACCCGCATCGCCTCCTGCCCCTCTCCCGGAGCCTGAAGCCGTCCCCGAGCCTGATCCCGCGCCTTCGGACGCCGTGTCGGCGTCACCACCGTCTCCCGAGCTCGCTGTTCCCGCGCCCGAGCTTCCGCTGAGGCCGGTCGAGATGGCGCCGCTGCCAGCGGCCGACCCCCCACCACCGTCGCTGTCGGAGCTCGTACAGCTCAACTTCCTGTTCACCGACGCTAAGGGAAGGAGCAGGGCTGTGGTCACCTTCGAGGGCCAGCTCTTCGCCCCGACCGCCGGAGAGGTCGTCGGCGAACGGTTCCTCGTCGAGCTCATCGACCGCGGAAGCGGGTGCGTCGAGGTCTCCGACCCGACCGAGCGGGTGCGCATCTGTCTGCCGAGCTGGCTCACCCACGTCGGGTCACCAATGCCGCTGCTGATGCCGAGGTGATCCTGGCCAGAGCAACGAACGCCGTGCCGGCATCACAGCAACTCGAAGCCGGTCGGCTAGTGAAGCTTCTCGCGCTCTCGCAACCGATGCAACCCGCGGAGGATGCCCATCGTGACCGTACCTTCGGGCCACTCGAGCACCTGGGCGATCTCCGTGTAGGTGAGCTTCCCCAAGTAGGCGAGGTTGATGGGCAGACGCTCGTCCAAAGGGAGCTGCGCCAGGGCGCTCCGCATGCCATCGAGCACCACCGCCTTGCCGGCCACCGCTACCTGCGCCTCGTCGCCGGGCGTGAACGAGATGCCGGTGC
>JAHWJH010000166.1 GCA_019348555.1 Actinomycetota bacterium | reverse complement strand
GGAGCGCGTTGCGGCCGTTGACCTGCGCCCACCCGGTCAGGCCCGGCCGCACGCTCAGCCGCCGTCGCTGCTCCGGCGTGTACCGCTCGACCTGCGACCGCACGGTCGGGCGGGGTCCGACCAGGCTCATCTCGCCACGCAGGACGTTCACCAATTGCGGCAACTCGTCCAGGCTGGTCGCGCGGAGAATGTTCCCCACGGCGGTGATCCGGTCGTCGTTGGCCGCGATGCGCAGGCCGAGTCCCCGGTGCTCCGCCCCCTCGATCATCGTCCGGAACTTCAGCAACCGGAACGGTTGGCCGCCGCGTCCGATCCGCTCGCTGGTATAGAGGACCGGCCCCGGCGAGGTGAGTTTGATCGCGGCAGCCGCCACGGCCCAGACCGGCGCGGCGGCCGCCAGTCCGGCCGCGGCCAGCGCCAGGGCGCTCCCGGACAGCCCGCAGGCCCGTTCGGCGACCGGCCCGTCCGGCAGCCCGGCGGCCAGGGCGGCCGCCAGGGTGCCGTCGGGGTCTTCAGTCGGGACCTGCTTGTTGATCTTCTCGTGGTCGCGGTCTGTGACCTTGGCCAGGACCTCGTTGACGAGCGGGCGCGCCAGGCTATCCTTCTGGCGGAAGGAATTGCCGCCGGTGGAGACGCTGGTCGTCAGCGGGAGCGCGAAGAGCACGGTCTCGAAGACGCCGTCGGCGTGGTTGGCCACAGTCCCGAGGGTCACGTAGACCGTCGGGACGGCGGGCAAGCGGAGCGCCCAGGAGGGCAGGCCGACGCCGGCGGTGGTGTCGAAGATGACCGGACGGACGGGGTGGGCGACGGCGATCGACTCGATCGAGGGGTCCTGGAAGCCGGGGGGACAGACGTCGAGGTAGAGGTAGGCGAACATGCCTCCGAGCGGTCTCGGCTCCAGTCCCCATCGGCGCCAGGTGGGCGCCACCAGCTCGCCGGCGAGGCTCCAGAACCTCGCCGGCTGCACGGCGCCGAAGCTGTGGGCGGCCCAGGGGACCCCACCTCTGGCGGCAGCAATCGGCCCGCTGAAGTCGGTGGGGTCGTGAACCACGACGTCGGCGCCGAAGGTGGCGACGGCGGCGAGCACCTCGTCGACCTTCGCCGGCCCGGCCACCTTGGCGAACATCAGGGGTCCCAACGACCACGACTCGTCCGGTCCCAGGCCGGCGGCCTCCGGGAGCGCCAGCGTCTGCTGGTGGGCGACGCGGGGGCTGAGGCCGGCCGCGAAGGCCTGGAAGCCGGCCGGGGTGACCACGCGGTCGCAGAAGCGCTCGGCGGTGGCGAACGCCACCTCGTGGCCCGCGTCGACGAGGGCGCGAGCCAGGGGGACCATGGGGTGGAAGTGTCCGAAGCCCGGAACGCAGGAGAACAGCACACGCATGCGGCGGTAACCCCTTCGCTCGGAGGTCGTGCGCAGTATGCTCCAGGCGGCGATGCCCCAGGGCGACGACGCGGTGCGTGTCTGGCAGGCGTCCCTGGCCGCGGCAGCTCCCCGGTGCCGGCGGCTTCAGGCTGGCCTGCCCGCCGACGAGCTGGACCGGGCGGAGAGCCTGCGGAGCCCTCGACGGCGAGAGACCTTCCTCGTGTCCCGGGCGATGCTGCGGGACACGCTCGGCCTCCTCCTGGGCGAGGACCCGAAGGCGTTGCGCTTCGCCGCCGGTCCCCACGGCAAGCCGTTCCTCGAGCAGGAGCGCCGCCTGTGCTTCAACCTCTCCCACAGCGGTGACATGGTGGTCTTCGCGACGGCTTGGGACCGGGAGGTGGGTGTCGACGTCGAGCGGGCGAGGGTCGACGTCGATTGTGAGGCCCTCGCCGCCCGCTTCTTCTCGCCGGTGGAGAACGAGCAGCTGGCCTCGCTCCCCCACCACCTTCGCCGCGCAGCGTTCTTCGCCGGCTGGACCCGAAAGGAGGCGTTGGTGAAGGCCTGGGGCGTGGGGCTGTCGCTCGCCCTGGACCGGTTCGACGTCTCGCTCGTTCCCGACCGGCCTCCCCGCCTCCTCGACGTCCGAGCGTCGGCCTACGGAGCGACTCGCTGGTCGATCCGCGATCTGGACCCCGGAGCCGGCTACGCGGGAGCGCTGGCCGTGGAGGGCGCCGAGCCCAGGCTCGTCGTGCAGACGTGGTCCCCGCCGGCGGCAGAGGATGGCCCGACCGCTGGAGCTCCACTCCTATAGATGCGACGCGTCATCAAGTGTCTGTTCCTGTCTATGCTGCCTTTGTGCCGCTTCCTGCCGGCGGATCCGCTCCTGGGCCAGGAAGGAGCGCGATGAGGACCGAGCGGGAGAAGGCACGGTTCCGGTCGTCCGCCGAGGACGTCAGCACCTCGGCTCTCGCCATGCGGTGGGTCACCGGGATCGACGCCCTCGAGAAGGGGAGCCTCAGCTGAGGCCGTCGATCGACGAGCCGTTGGTGGTCCCCGATTTGCTCGGTGCCCGGGTCAGGGATGATCCGGGCGCCCTCGCCCTGGTGGTGCACGGAGGCGAGACGCTCGACTACGCCCGCTGGGACCGTCGCTCCGACACCGTGGCCCGCGTGCTGGCCCGGCGGGGGCTGACGAGGGGCGACCCGGTGGCGCTGCTGTTCGACAACGCCCGCTGGACCGATTACGCCGTGGCCTATCTGGGGGTGCTCAAGGCGGGAGCGGTGGCGGTGCCGCTGGCACCGCGCTTCACCAGCGCCGAGCTGGCCGAGGTGCTCGTCCACAGCGGCGCCGGGGCCGTGGTGGCCCCGACCGACCTAGCTCCCAGGGTGCCGTCCGGGCCGTGGTGGGTGGCAGCCGGCGGCGAGGTCGAGGACCAGGAGGGGGTCCGGCCGGTGCCGGCTCCACCCGCGCCCGAGGACCTGGCCGAGATCGTCTACACCTCGGGCACCACCGGGACGCCCAAGGGCGTGGCCTGCACCCACGCCAACCTGATGTTCCACGAGCTGCCTCCCGACCAGGGCACGGGTTCACCCGGGCGCATCTCCTTCCTGCACGCCTTCCCGGTCGGGACCAATGCCGGCCAGGAGGTCCTGCGCCTCCCCCTCCGGCGCACCGGGAGGGTGGCCGTGGCCCTGCCCGTGTTCGACCCCGAGCAGCTGTGCGCGGCGGTGACCGAGCACGGCGTGACCCGCTTGCAGCTCGTGCCGGCCATGGCCCAGGTGCTGCTCGACTCGGGGGCGCACCGTCGCCACGACCTGTCCTCCGTCGAGCGGGTCACGTTGTCCTCGGCCCCCACGCCGCCGGCCCTGCTGTCCCGTCTGGCCGAGGCCTTCCCTTCCGCCACCCTCTGCAACGCCTACGCCCTCACCGAGTCGGGCACCGCTCGGACGCTGCTGGTCGGCGCCGAGCGCCACCCCGGCTCCGTGGGCCGACCGGTGGGCGGCACCGAAGTGCGGGTGGTCGACGACTCGGGCCAGGACGTGCCCGCCGGCGGCACCGGCGAGATCTGGCTCCGGCGGCCCGGAGCCCCCCGCCGCGAGTACTACCGCGACCCGGAGGCCACCGCCGCCGCCTTCGCCGGCGACTGGCTGCGCACCGGCGACCTCGGTCATCTCGACGACGAGGGCAACCTCTACGTCGACGACCGCAAGAAGGACCTGGTGGTCACCGGAGGGACGAACGTCTCCACGCTGGAGGTCGAGGACGCCCTCCTGCACCACCCTGCCGTCGCCCAGGCGGCGGTCGTCGGCGTTCCCCATCCCGTCCTCGGCCAGGACGTGGCCGCCGCCGTGGTCCTGCGCAGCGCCGCCACCCCCCGGGAGCTCCAGGGCTTCGTCCGCCAGCGACTGGCCGAGCACAAGGTGCCCCACCGCATCGCCGTGGTCGACGAGCTGCCCCGCAACGCCTCGGGCAAGGTGCGCAAGGGCCTGCTGGCCGAGGAGCTGGCCGGGCAGAGCGACGGTGAG
>JAHWJH010000165.1 GCA_019348555.1 Actinomycetota bacterium | reverse complement strand
TGGAGCTCTTCCTGGCCAGGTCGATTACCGATGCTCCTGGTCGCCGTCGACCACGTCGGGCGGGGCCTTGCCGTAGCGCTGGTGCTGGGGTCGTCGTCGTGGCTCGCCGGGAACGATTCGTGCCAGTGGCCGTCGCCTCCCGTACGGTCGCAGACGCAGTATCTGAGCCTCCGGGGGAGAAGCGTAGCTACGCGGGGCACGGGTGAGGACGGCGAGGAGCGTGGCGCTGCCACCGTCGAGGTCGCTGCTCACGGCGTTGCGGTTCCGGCTACCGGTGGGGAACGACAAGACTGGCCACGACCAGGCACTCGGCTCCTTCGAAGCGCTCCAGCCCCTGGCCAGTCAGCGGGATGCCCAGCTCGGCCCCCAGCTCTTGGCGGAAGACCCGGACACTACCAGCCGCTCGGACCTCGACTCCGGGTCGCAGCGACGACGGTACGCCGTCGATGACGATGACGAGGGTGGGTCCCTCGCCGAGCTCGAGGGCGTGAGGCCCGAGGACCCGCGTGACTGGCGCCGTCAGCGCGACCTCCTCGGCGGGCACGGGCACCGACAGCTTCGAGGTGTTCGTTTCGGTCTCCTGCTGGCGGGCACCGCCGGAGCAGGCGGTCAGAGACGTGGCGAGCATGATCGCCGTCGCGACCCGCCAACACCGGCAGGCGAAGCGCAGGTTCAACCATCTCTGCTGTTGCGGTTCGACCAAACGGACAGCCCCCTTTCGGAGTATGGCCAGCCCAGGTAACGCGGCGGCAACGGCGGTGTACCGCGAGCGTCACCAGCCGACGGGGCGTCGAACCTCCTCTCCTTCCTCTCGCCCTGATGCTGACCGGCGCCGTTTGCCGCGGCGATGCGCCGGGCATCTCGTCACTGCCGCTTGGTGGAGGGGGGATACATGGGGCTCAGATACCGGCGGAAGTTCGCAGTGCGACGATGTTCGGTGTGGTTCGCCAGTGGGACGCTTCTTCTGACCGGCTGTGGCGGGAACGGCGACGTCGAAAGTGCCAAAGGCGACCCAGAGACCATCGTCGAGGAGGCCCAGGAGCAAGACTTCGAGGAGCTCGTCGTCGACGAGCCCTTCGAGGGCACCGCGGTGGTCACTGAGGTGATCTCGCCTCGTGCCTTCAAACTGTTCGACACCTTGGTGGTCGCCCGGCACGATCTCGATCTCCGTGCCGACGAACGGGCCCGGGTGCGAGGGACGGTTCGGAGCACCACCATCGAGGCGCTGGAGCGGGAACTGGCGGTGGATCTTGCCGACGCCGTCGGGGAGGCCCACGACGGGGGTCTGCTCATCGTCGCTGAGGAGGTCACGCCGGTCGACTTCCCGGAGCCGATCGACTGACCCGCCCGTGTCGAGGGGTCCGGGTCGCTCCTCGCCCCGCCGTCAGCGCTGCAACTCGCCGGCGGCTGCAGTCACCATGGCGGTGAGCGGGACGGCGAAGAGGAGTCCGGCGATGCGAACAGGATGCCGCCGGCGGTCAGAGCGACGAGCACGACGACGGGGTGCAACTTGGCCCGAGCGCCCGATGACCACCGGGTGGAAGATGTTGCCTGCCACCTGGTCGATGGCGACGGCGAGGGCGAGAACGAGGAGCGCGTCGGTCAAACCTCCGAAGGAAAGCGCCACCGCGGCTGCGAGAGCGCCGGCAGCGATGGAGCCGAGGAAGGGCACGAAGCTGAAGAAGAACTCGACCACCGCAAGCGACAAGAACAGAGGGACGCCGATGAAGGCCAGGCCGATCGCGGTCGCGACCGCGTTGAAGGCAGCCAACAGGGCGGCCCCCCGCAGGGATCTACTAGCCAGGTCTCGACGGTGACCAGGGCGTCTTCGAGAGCCGGGCCGACCTGATCGATCTGGTGCAAGAACCGGGGCGTCAGCACGGAAACGATGCCCGCCAGCAACAAGAGCGCGCCGGCTAGCACCGCACATGTCCCCACCAACCGGGGCCAACCAAGTGGGTGGAGTCGGTCGGCGAGGGGCTTGAGCAGCGCGGTCAGCACGATGGCGACCGCCATCGGCAACCAACAGGAGCCACAGACGTCGGGCCGCGGCGATGGCCAGCCAGACGACGACGGCCACGACGAGGAGGCGCCACAGCCAGTCCGCCGTCGTGAGCAGGGCGGGGGGAACCGCCGTCCTCGACGGTGATTTTGTCATCGGACTCCGCCCTCCCGGTGATGGAGCGTTCGTCGCCCGCCCAGCAGTCCCTCGGGGTCGGTACCGGCCTTCGTCTTCGACAGGGCCCAACCTTGTGGTCCCTCTCCCTCACAGCTCTCGGCCAGCCGTTCCAGTCGCCCTGCCCCCGTCTGTAACCTTGCTGCTGCCGACCGGTAACGATCGAGACGCCGGTTGCCACCTTCCGGTTTTCGTGCGGTTCGAGACCGTGGCCTTGCGGGCGGCGCCCTCGTTTCCTCCTTGCCCCGAGCGCCCCTACCACATCACCGCCATCATGATCCGGTCGTCCTGGCCCGAGCTCGGCGAGCGTCGTCGACCCGAATCGCGGTGGCAGATCGGAACACAGCTGTTACCGGCGGGAGGTGACTGCGTTACGACGAGGCGCGAGGCTCGGGGTGCGCCAGTCGGTGCTTCCACCGCTCCAGCCCGGAGCGACTCACAGCCTCAAGTCGTTGCCGAGGAGGCCCATGGAGAACTGCGATGACATCGGAGGGACCTTCGACGCGAGTGTCGGCCGTCGACCGGGTGCGTTCGTGGTCAGGCTGACCGGGGAGCTCGACCTGGCCGCAGCGGAGGCGGTAGCTGGCTTCGTCGCCGACGAGCTGCGCCATGTCGATCGCGACGTGATCTTCGACCTCTCCGAGCTCGACTTCATCGACATGGCCGGAGCTCGCCTCTTCGCTGCCGCCGTCGCTGCCGTGACCCGCTCCGGGTTCAGCTGCAGCGTGGTGTCAGCCGCGCCGCTCGCCGCCCGGGTGATCGAGTTCTCGGGGCTCGCCGATGTGCTGGGGCTGCAGCCATCAGGGACGGCACGTCGTCAAGGAGGAGACATCAGGGCGCGAACGGTTGCTGCAGCCGGACGAGTGCCGTGCGCTCGCGTGGAGGGAACGCTGAGCTCGACGAGCTCGGCCACACGACCGACGATGGTGTTGCAGGCGACCCCGAGGAGAACCGAGGCGGGGAGGACCTCGAGGTTGGCGTAGTCGGGGGCGGGGAGTCGGACCAGGGTCCGTCCCCGAAGAGTGCGCCGACTTGGCGATCCCGTGCCGCCCCGCCAACATGCTTTCGCCTCCCATCTCCTCGGGAGGCCACGGCCTCGGATGAAGGGAGTCCACTTGGCGAGGAGCTTTGTCGCCAGGGCGTCGAGATCGCCGAGACCTCCACCGGCTGCCCGGAGTCGGGGTCGGCAAGCGGCGTGGCTTCCGTCGCCACCTGAGTTGCTGAGCCACCAGGAATCGTCCCGCCCGGGAGGTCGCTTCGAGTGCGACCGGCTGTCGAGGCCGGCGCCGTGAGGATCGAGGACTACGCCCTCCTCGGTGACACCCAGACGGCCGCGCTCGTCGGCCGAGACGGCTCGATCGACTGGTTGTGCCTGCCACGGTTCGACTCACCCGCGTGCTTCGCATCGCTCCTGGGAACGAGGGACCACGGCCGGTGGCAGATCGCGCCGACCGACGCCGATGCAGCGGTCACCCGTCGGTACGTCCCCGGGACACTGGTGCTCGAGACGACGTTCACGACACCGGCCGGAAGCGTCCGCTTGATGGACCTCATGCCGATCCGGGGAGAAGCACCCGACGTCGTTCGCGTCGTGGAGGGGGTGAGCGGGCGGGTGGCGATGTCGATGGATCTCGTGATCCGGTTCGACTACGGCGCCGCCGTGCCCTGGGTGCGGCGGGTCGACGGCGCGCTTCGCGCCATCGCCGGTCCCGACGCCGTCGAGCTGCGCACGCCGGT
>JAHWJH010000164.1 GCA_019348555.1 Actinomycetota bacterium | reverse complement strand
GGTCGAGGTCGACCGGTCGAGCTCGGAGGATGGGGACGATGGGTTCTCGGGGGGCACGCTCTTATGCTGGCGCATGCCGAGCTCCGAAGGGCTAGCACCTGTGGACACAACGCGTGGCGCACCGGCGCCGACTGCCCGCCGCGCTCGGGCCAATCTCCCGTCCCGACCGCGGCGGGGGCGACCGTTGCCACCGTGGAGCTTCGCCGTGGTGGCCGTCGTGGCCGGCGTCGCCATCGGCCGCTTCGTCATCGTCGATGCCCCTCCGGGTGGGGGCCCAGCGCCGGCGGTCCAAAGCCTTGACGACAACATCGCCGCTCTCGAGCGCCGTGTCGCTGCCGATGCCGACGATGCCGGTGCGTGGCAGGGGCTAGGCGTCGCCTACCTGCAGCGAGCGGCCAACGTCGGTGACCCCTCGTTCTACGGGCTAGCCGAGAGGGCTCTCGGCCGAGCCGCCGAGCTGGCGCCTGATGACCCCACCACGATCATCGGGCAGGGGGCACTGGCGCTCGCCCTGCACCGGTTCCCCGAGGCTCTCGAGCTCGGCACTCGAGCCACTGAGTTGCTGCCCTCCAGCCCCGATGCACTGGCCGTGCTCGTCGACGCTCAGGTCGAGATGGGGCGCTACGACGACGCCGAGGCCAGCCTTCAGCGCATGCTCGACATTCGCCCGGCTTTGCCCGCCCTGGCCCGGACGTCCTATCTGCGGGAGCTGCATGGAGACGTGACCGGGGCCATCGAGGCCATGACCCGGGCGGAGGCGGCGGGGTCGAGGCCCGACGACGTGGCCCGGGTCGCCGCCTTGCTGGGTGATCTCCACTTCCTCCAGGGCGACATCGATGCGGCGGCCGCTGCCTTCGACCGGGCCCTCCAGGCCTCGCCGGGGTCGGTGAGCGCCGAGGTGGGTCGGGCTCGGGCGCTTGCCGCTCGAGGTGAGGTCGATGACGCCGTCAAGATGCTCCAAGGGGTTGTCGAGCGCTTTCCGACGCCCGAGGCCGTCGTGCTCCTCGGCGATCTCCAGAGCCGGATGGGCCGTGCTTCCGAGGCAGAGGAGACCTACGCCCTGGTCGAGGCCATCGCCGCGCTCCAAGAGGACGCCGGTCAGGTCGTCGACCTGGAGATGGCCGTCTTCCTGTCCGACAGGGGTGCCGACGCCGCTCGTGCCGTCGAGTTGGCTCGAGCCGCCCACCAGGTCCGTACGGCCAACGTCTACGTCAACGATGCCCTGGCGTGGGCCCTGTTCTCGGCCGGTGACGCTTCGGCTGCGGTGGCTCCCATGGAGGAGGCCTTGCGGCTGGGATCGGCCGACCCGCTGGTGCGCTTCCACGCCGCCGAGGTGTTCTTCGCCGTGGGCGACGCGGAGCGGGCCCGCGACGAGCTGGCGCAGGCGTTGTCCGGTACTGCTTGGTTCTCCTTCCGCCACCATGATCGGGCTCTGGCACTGGCCGGGCAACTGGGCGTGCCGACGACCACGGGCAACGGGAGTTAAGGGACGTCTCAACCGTTCATTAGCGCCTTGTAGGGGGCGTCGCCCCGCGGACGAAGAAGGGGAACCCGTCGTCGGTGGTCCCAACGCGGGCGACCGACAGCGCCTCGGAGCGGCGGGCGATCAGTCTCGCCAAGTCGAGTTGGGGGACGCCGCTCAGGTGTGCCGGGCGTCGGCAGTCTCCAGCGGCTGGCTCCCGGTCTCGGAGGCCGAGCGATCCGGCGCGCGAAGAGCCTGGGGACGGACGCCCACGCCGTGGCGGTAGCTGATGTCGCCACCGAGGTACCCGCTGACCATGACCACCCCGAGGCCCAGTGCCGCCAGCTTCTTGCCGAGCGAGCGCCGACCCCACGTCCGTGCCGACCAGGAGCCGAGGTAGGCAGCGAGCCCGATGGTGTTGAGAGTGGCGTGGACAGTCGTTTCCCGGCGGACGCCGTTCCGAGTGTCGAGGTACTGGGCCAGGCCGCTGGCGGCGGCGATGAGGGCACCGCTGAGGCCCACCTTCACTGCTCCGTCGGCCGCGTGATCGTACGCCGCGTCGCCGCTCAGCGTGCTCCTGAGGTCGTACCAACCGGCAACGCACCAGGCGCCGATGGGAAGCACGACGACGACAGGGTGGAGTGGGTGGCCCAGCCACTGATTGCCGTGGAGGAGCGATGCCACCGGTCGACCAGAAGGCGAGCCGGCGAGTGTGGCAATGACGTGCTGGGATGCGCTCGAGAACCGGTCGAGCCGGCCACCCGGCCCCGGTATGGCGGCGTCGACAAGCGAAGGGAGATTCACGGTGGCATCCTGCCCCCCGTCTCGCCGCCCCACGCACCGCCTTGTTACCGAACGCCGAAGGCCAGGTCGGCTGCCGCGTGTCTCGAAGGCAACGAGAACGCGCCGGCGATGTGCAGAACAGCTGCCCGCGCGGAACTCCGCCGTTCAGAGTTCGAGGAGCTCGCTGCCCGGGCCGCGCCACTCCACGACCACGATGGTGGCGTCGTCCTGCAGGTCTCCCTCCTGGTGGTCGAGGACGGCATGCTGGAGGCGTCGCATGGTCTCGGGGGCGGGCGTCGCCGACGCAGACGTACGCGTGATCATCTCGACGAGACGCTCGACACCGAAGAACGTGCCGTCGGCCGACCGGGCCTCGACCACCCCGTCGGTGAAGAACAGCACTTGGTCGGCCGGCTCCAGCATCTCCTCGGCCACCGCCACCGCCCCGCCGATGCCCAGCGGGGGCGCTATCTCGCCGACAAGTGTCTTGACGACCCGACCGTTGCGCAGCAGCAGCGGCGGCGGATGGCCCAGGACCAACCATTGCAGTCGGCCGGATGCCAGGTCGAGGTCGGCCAGCACCGCGGTCACGAACCGGTCGAGCCCGAACTGGGCGTTGACCGCGTGGTCGATGGCCGCCGCCGAGCCGACCAGATCGGTTCCGGCTCGGCGGCTGCTGCGACAAGCAGCTATGGCGACGCTGGCCAGCAACCCGGCCTCCAGTCCGTGGCCCATGGCATCGAAGATGGCGATGCGAGCGGTGTGAGCGTCGACCGCGTAGTCGAAGGAGTCCCCACCGAGGTCGTAGACGGGAGCCAAGACGCCACCGATGACCAGCCGGGGGGTGCCAAAGGTGAGCGGTGGGAGCAGGTTCCAGGCCAGCTCGGCGGCGATCGACATGGGCTGTCGCCGCCGAACCTGCTCGAATAGATCGCCGTACGAACGCTTGGCCGTCACAACCTCGGCGACGTGGCCCGCCAAGGCCGCCAACTCGTCGGGCACGATTCGGTGTGTGGCCTGCAACAGATCGGTGACCGCGTGAGCGCCTATGTCTCGGAGTGCCATGTGTCGTGGACCCGACCGACGCCCGATCACGTGGGCGGCGTCGGGCTCCGGATCCTTGCTGGCGGGCTGGTCCTCCGAGAGCGCCAGGGGCGTGGCAACAGCTCAGTGGCGATGCGCTGGTCGAGGTCGGCCTCGATGACGAGCGTCGGTACCTACTTCCCCACAGGTCGACCCGTTTGGGTCAGATCGTCCCTGTCCCCGTCGCCGGGCGTGGCGACGCGCCCGGTTCGGGTTGACGGTCAGGTCTCTCGATTGGTCACCCCACGACGCGGGCCGAGCTTCTCCCGCCGGCTGACGCTCGTGGGCGGCTCGCTCCAGGGCATCTTGGCGATGAAGAGCCTGGGCACGTTGACGAAGACCTCGCCGTCGCCGACCTTCACGACGGCGTCGAGTGGGATGAAGGTCTCCCGTTCGAAGACCATGCCGCGAGGCACCACCATGTGTCCGGGCGTCACTCCATGGCTCTGGACGACCTCTTGGACCGTTCCAACGGCGAGATGGTCGGAACCAAAGACCTTGTCCCCCTTCTTGGGGACAGACCTGGCGGCGTCGAGGGCGGCCAGGAACTCGGCGACCTCGAGCACGGCATTTCCGATCAGGGGATAGTTCAGCCGGATCGAGGCTTCGTAGGCGGCGAGCGTGTCGGCGCCGATGGCGTCCCTGAGGAAGGTGACGT
>JAHWJH010000163.1 GCA_019348555.1 Actinomycetota bacterium | reverse complement strand
CACCATCGAAGCCGGGGCCACCGGCTTGGGGCAGTCGGTGAGGCGAGTGGTGCCACCGGTCTCGATGTCGTGGCACCAGGCGTCACCGGGCTGGCGGGCGGAGGTGAAGGCGTAGGCCAGGAACCGCCCGTCGGCGGAGAACGACCAGGCGCCGGCCACCCCCCGGCCGGGCAGGGGCACCTCGGTGCGCACGTCGAGGGTGGACGGGTCGAGCAGCTCGGCCCGGGTGGCGCCGTCCTCGTTGGCCGCCAGCAGCAGGGAGCGGCCGGCCCAGTCGACGGCGCAGCCCAGGTCCCAGTCCCGCTCGACCACGTACGACCACGACCCGGCGTCCACGTCGTAGCGGGCCACCGCGGTGTGCTCCCGTCCCTGATTGGTGGTGAAGAAGAACGCTCGGCCGTTGGGGAGCCACGAGGCGCCGCTGAAGTGGGCCTCGTCGTCGTGGGGCGAGACGTGCACCACCTCGCCGGTCTCCACCGCCACCAGGTAGGCGTCGTTGTCGCCGGGGCGCTCACTCAGCCGGGTCACCGAGAGCTGACGGCCGTCGGGTGAGAACGATCCGGCCGAGCACCACCCGCCGGGGGAGAAGACCATGCGCTCCCGACCGGTTCGCAGATCGCGCACCCACACGTCGAAGTCGGCGCCGGTGCGGCGGTTGGACGCGTAGGCCAGGAGGCGGCCGTCACGGCTGACGCCGCCGGCCCGCGCGATGTGCCCGGGGTCGGCCACGACCGGGGAGAGCTCGCCGCTGCCGGCGGCGAGCCGGTGGATCTGGAGGCGCTCGTCACCGCCCCGGTCGTACGCCACCAGCACGTCGTCGCAGTCGGGCAGGTAGCGGCCCCCGACCGGCTCGGGCAAGTGGGTCAGCCGGCGCAGCTCGCCGCCGGCCCGGGGCACGTCGTAGAGCTGCACGGTCCCGCTCAGGTCGGCGCCCACGAGCACCCGATCGCCGGTCGGCGAGAAGCCCGAGGGCCGGGCGGTGCGGATCTCCAGGTAGTCGCGGATCGAGGGGGCCACGAGGCGATCACTGTAGGAGCCGGCTGGGGGGAGACCTGCGCCTACCCTGGCCCGATGGGCGCAAGCCGGTTCCTCGTGGCGGCGGTGGCACTGTCGCTCCTCGCCGCCGGGTGCGCCGACGGCGACGACGACGAGCTGTCCCGCCCCGATCCCACCTCGACCACCGCGCCGGCGCCCACGAGCACCACCGTCCCGCCACCGACCACCTCGGCTCCTCCTGCCACCACCACGCCGGCCGCCGCCGAGGTGGTGCTGGCGCCCGAGGGCCTGGGCATCGCCGCCTTCGGTGACGAGGCCGAGGCGGTGCTGGCCGCCCTCGCCGGGGTGCTCGGGCCTCCCGTCGACGACCGGCCCCTGGGTTCGTGCCCCAGCGGCGAGGCGGACCGCCTGGTGCAGTTCGGCGAGCTGGCCGTGCTGTTCGGTGGCGGGCGCTTCGTCGCCTGGGACGCGGGGCCGCCCTCCGGGGCCCTTCCTCCTCTGACGACGGCCGAGGGCATCGGCGTGGGCTCGTCGGTGGCCGAGCTGCGGGGGGCCTACGGCGAGCGCCTCCAGCTGGACCCCGACGACCCGTTCGGGCCGGTGTTCGAGATCACCACGCCTCCGCCCGGCCGCCTGGCCGGCACCCTCACCGGGACCGGGCCGTCCGACACCGTCGCCAGCCTCTCCGGGGGCACCGCCTCCTGCGGCTGACCCGGCCGAGAACCTTCTCGAACTGCTTGCCGAAGCCGGTCACGACGCCGTCCACACTTCCGAGCTGCCCAACGGCAATCAGACGACCGACGCCGAGATCACCCGCCGGGCCGACGACGAGGACAGGGTGGTGGTCACCAAGGACCAGGCCTTCCGGGACAGTCACCTCCTGCGGTCTGTCCCACGCCGGTTGCTGGTCATCGCCACCGGCAACGTCACGAAGGACGACATCTGTCGCTCTTCGATCGGCACCACGACGCCGTCGTGGACGCGCTCGAAGAGGCACCGTTCTTCGAGCTCGCGCCCGACCGGCTCATCGTCTGCAAACGCTGAGGTGGTGCTCCGTACGGGATGATCGGTGCATGCCGGCCTCGGTGGCTGGGCGTCCGGAGTAGGTGCTCGCGGTAAGCACGTCGGCGCGCTTCGTCGGTCGTTTGGTCGGCGTCCCATAGTGTGACGCGTGGTATGGCCAACAAGGTGAAGATCGCCGTCAGCCTCCCGCCCGAACTCGTCGAACGAGCTCACCAGGGCGTTGCTGAAGGCCGTGCGAGCGTCAGCGCGTACGTGGCAGACGCGATCGAGCAGAAGAGCAAGCTCGACGAGCTTGCCACCCTGCTGGACGAGATGCTCGCAGGCACTGGAGGACCGCTCACCGCCGAGGAGTCGGCCGACGCCGACCGGGTGCTCGGCCGTTGAGCGGTGCCGTGCTCGATGCCGGCGCCCTGGTCGGCTTCGAACGCAACGACCGGCGCGTCGTCGGCCTCGTGGCCCGGGCGCTGCACCACGGGGACACCCTGGTCGTCCCGGCCGGTGTCGTGGGTCACGTGTGGCGTGATGGAGCGCGCCAGGTCTGTCTCGTCCGGGTTCTCGGATCGCCGGTGTGCCACGTCGTCGCCCTCGACGCACACTGCAGCGAGGGCAACCGGCCAGCTGTGTGGTGCGTCCGGCACCTCGGACGTGATCGACGCCTCCGTTGTCGTTGTCGCCCGCCAGCGCGGCCTTCGCGTGGTCATCTCCGATGCTGCCGATTGCGTCTCCTCGGCCTCCGTCGGAACGTCGACGATCGGCACATCCGGTACGGCCGAGCACGCCCTGGCGGCTCTCCCTCGTGCGTATCCCGCCATGGCGAGTGCTACTGCACCGACGGGAGCGTGCCCATTTCGATCGGCAACTCGCTGGTGCACGGCGGTCGCTGACTCAGGAGTCGACGTGGACGACTTAGCTCAGAGCACCTGCTCGACGCTGTGTACATCGTGCCCTGGTGTCAGCTCCCACTGTCGGACGAGTTCCTCGACAACGTCAAGTGGCGCGGCAAGACCGACTAGGTGCTCGCGCCCTGCGGCCAGTTCTTCTTCTGAATGCTCCGTATGGAGGATGCCCTCGCTGCATCCTTTGCAGAGCACCCGCACGTTCTGCGACCAATCCTCGGCCGCGTATCCCAAGGCCTCGACCTTCTGGAATAGTTCATCGACGGCGCCGGCGGCATCCGCACGCACCCTGACTTGAACCGTTGGCACCTCGGACGGTTCCCAGCGCATCAGCTCGTCGAAGACCGGGAGCGATTCGCCGTTCAGGTCCCGGAAGCCGTTTGGTACACCGTCGTGCATCACGATGTCGGACCATCGGTGTCCCGATTGCGGGAACGGGATACTCGCGACCTGAATCCGCGCCGGGTCGATGCGGTGCCCCCACACGACCTCAGCCTCGCCGGCGGGATCGAGGCGGACCGGCCCGATCCCAAAGTTGCCCTCGATCGGACCGACGCCTGCCCCGATGTCGATTCCGTAGGCGGACCACGCCCGACGTGCGGTCTCCCAATCCCTGAGGGCGGTCGCAGCAATGCCGAGGTTCCACCAAGCGGGTTCGTCAGCCTTCTCGTGCTCCAGTTCGACGGCTCGCAGATTGCACTCGAAAGCCTCCTTCCACCGGCGCTCCCACTTGCAGATGAGACCAAGATCGAACCACGCCTCCTTCAGCTCGGGATCCAGTCGAAGCGCCTCGCGGTACATGTGCTCGGCTCGACCTCGATCAACGTCGAACACTCTGGCCGCGCGTGCCGTTAGTGCTCTGGCACGCGCCTTGGACGTACGGCGGAGCACCACATCACCGTATCGCCGACTCAGAGGGCACCAAGCACGCAGAGTGCCGGCTCGTCGGCGATCCAGGACAGCGCGAAGAAGCATTCGGTGCTCCTCGCCCTCGACGCCGAGCCGTCGATCGCCGCCGCTCGAGGTCCCATGTGAACTGGCGGCGAGCGTTGGTCGTGCACGCCTCCGCCGGTGGGA
>JAHWJH010000162.1 GCA_019348555.1 Actinomycetota bacterium | reverse complement strand
CGCCGTCCCACAGCCGAACGCCGCGGTCGAGCAGGATCGGCACCTGCACGACGTGGAGCGTGTCGATGAGGTCGTCGGCGAGGAAGTCCCGGACGACCGTCGGGCCACCGCCGATGCGCACGTCGAGGTCGCCGGCAGCCTCCCGGGCGAGGCAGAGCGCCTCCTGCGGGCTGGCGTCGACGAAGTGGAACACAGTGCCGCCCTCCATCTCGATCGACGGGCGCGGGTGGTGCGTGAGCACGAACACCGGCGTGTGGAACGGCGGGTTGGGCCCCCACCAGCCGCGCCATTCGTCGTCGGTGCCGACATTGGTCCACGGCCCGGTCTGCGGCCCGAACTTCCCCCGCCCCATGATCTCAGCACCGATGCCGAGGCCATGGCGGTCGGCGAACGAGTGGTCGACACCCGAGGTGCCACCGGCAGCGCCGACCATCGACCGCCAGAACCGGGTGGCGAACATCCACTCGTGCAGGCGTTCCCCGGCGTGACCGAACGGGGCGTCGAACGTGATGCCGTCGCCGGTCCCGAACCCGTCCAGGGAGATCGAGAAGTTGTGGACACGGACCTGGGACATGGCTGCCTCTCGAGCGGTAGGGCGATTGCGATATGCAACCGCTTGCCATAATCTTTCGGCGAACTGTCGTAGCGCAACGCCTTGAGCCGGCGTTTTGGTGGCACCCGGGCAAGGCCGCCAGATTGTCGACTAGGTCGTCGGCAGAGTCGTCGAGCAGGTCCCCCAGGCCACTGAACGACAGCTTCGCCTCGGACTCGCGGGGCGAGTCGAGAGGACCAGGTAGGAGCGCTCGCGGGCAGCCGCAAGCGTCTCCTTCCACATGGTGGTCTTGCCGATTCCCGCGGCACCGGTGACCATCAAGGCGGCGGCCCCGTCGAGGAGCCCGTCGAGGAAATCGTCGACGGTCGCCAGCTCGGGTCCTCGGCCCACCGCGGCTCGCTCCACGTGACCCCTTCTACGTACGCCCCGGTCTGCCAACACTGTAGGGAATCACCGGGTCACCATCGAGGGGCCCGGCCGTGGAAGACCGGAAAACCCCCGGTTCCCCAAGGCTTTGTCGTCGGTACGGTTCCGCTTTCAGCCGCCGTTCCCTTTGACGCAAGAAAAGGAGACCTTCGCCATGCCACCGATCGATAGACTGCGCCAACCGCCGCCGCCCAACTTCCTCGAGATGTGGTGGGCCCCATCCGAGACCACCACGCTCGTCTGGGTGGTGCCCCTGGTGCCGAGGTGTCCGGGGTCGAGCTCGTGCACGGGGGCAAGCGGGTCCACTACCAGAACGGCACGATCTACCAAAACCCCGGCGGTCAGACTGCCTGGGTCGTCGGTGCGATCGGGGAGCGGTATCACCAGCTCCAGGGGCCGGCCGGTTGGCTGGGCTTCCCTCTGAGTGACGAGCAAGTCTTGCCAGACGGTGGTCGAGTGACTGTCTTTGACCGCGGCCGGATCTACTGGTGGGCTGACGTGGGCGCCATCGACATCAACGACGTCTCTGTCCATTACACGGGCTTCACGCCTTCAGTGAGACCGACGGACTAGGGGGCGACGAGCCCTATGTGGTCATTGGTGTAAACACGCCAAACGGTCAGACCAGTATCAGTACCCAGATATACGAGGACGTGGATAGCGGAGAAGCTCGACACGATTTTATCGAGCTGTACCGCGGGAAGCCAGACGGTATCGCCCTGACGATTCTGCTGATGGAACACGATGAAGGCGATCCGAACAAGTACAAAGAGCTGATGGATCAGGCTGTTGAAAAAGGAGGCGTCGCTCTGGTGGGTCTTCTCAGCGCCGTCCCTGTAGTCGGATGGGTCCTCGGGGCGGCAGCCGGCCTCGCTCTCGCAGAGTTCGGGGACGACGTCGCGGGCTTCTTGAACTCATTGCTCGGTACCGATGATGACAGGGTCAACGCTGCGTCGATCGTGCTGACCACGAAGCAAATGGTCGTCCTGGCGGCGCGAACGCCCAACTCAGTGTTCTCCGGGATCGGTTTCAAGGTCGACACACCGATGATTTCCGGCCAGGGCGGGGACTACAAAGTGTTCTTCGGACTCGGCGGCGTATAGACCAGTGCTGCATCTCGACCTTGATCGCCCGCTCGACCTCCCGCTGTGTTCCTGCCCGCTGCTGGGCAGCTCCTCTACAGCCCTTAAAGGGACAACACCGTCACATCGAGGGGGCCGGTGCGTGAGAGAGCGGGAAATCCCCGTTCCCCAGGCCCTCGAAAGCAGGACGATCGCCGGCATGAGAGCTGCTCGAGCCCTTGGCGGTGGGGTTCGAGGCTGGCGGCGGCAGGGAAGAGCGGCGGCTCCCCGGCTTCTGACGCTGGTCTTCGTCCTCCTGGTCCTACTGGCCCCGGTCGCCGGCCCCGCCTCGGCTCGGGCCTCGGCGGTGGTGGAGGAGGTGGTCTCCTTCGACCCCGCCACCGGGGAGCTGCCGGAGGGGATCGCCATCGATCGCCGGGGCACGATCTACGTGGGCCTGGCCCCGCTGGGGCAGATCCGCCGGATCACGGCCGACGGCGCTCAATCCCTTTTCGCCACGCTCCCCAACGGCAACGGGTTGCTGGTCGGGCTGGCGGTCGACGCCCGCGGGGCCGTCTACGCCGCGCTCGCGTCCTTCGACCCGGCCACGCACGGGGTCTGGCGCGTCGACCGGGAGGGGGCGAGCGAGCGCCTGGCCTCGCTGCCGGCGAACGGGCTTCCCAACAGCCTCGCCTTCGACCGACGCGGCAATCTCTTCGTCACCGACTCGATCCTGGGTGCCGTCTGGCGGGTCCCGCCTGGCGGGGAGGCCGAGCTCTGGGTAACCGACGACCTCCTCCTCGGTGATCCGGCCTTCGCGCCCTTCCCCGTCGGCGCCAACGGTTTGGCCTTCGACCGCCACGGGGACCTGTTGGTGGCCAACTCCAACTTCGGACGGATCGTCCGCATCCCCGTCGCTGTCGACGGCGGCGCCGGAACGCCCGAGACCTTCCTCGAGACGCCCGAACTCGGTAACCCCGACGGGGTCGCCCTCGACCGCCGAGGAAACCTCTACGTCGCCAGCCCGGGTGGGGACATGCTCGTCCGGGTGCGAGCCGACCGAAGCGTCGAGACGTTGGCCATGGGCGGTGAGCACGGCCTCGACTTCCCGGCCAGCCTCGCCTTCGGGACCACCGGCGGGCAACGGAACGACCTCTTCATCACCAACTTTGCCTTCGACTCGTCGGGCGCCAACCCCATCCACCCGAGCCCCGCGGTGGTCAAGCTGGAGGTGGGCGTACCTGGTCGCCGTCTGCCGTAGGTTCCCCCGGAGCAACTCGGGATAGCGGTCATGGATATTCGCGAGTAGGCCGCAGTCTGCTGGGCCCTGCCGGCAGCCGGCGCCCAACCGCTTTCGGCGCAAAGCTTGGTATGGCACCGTCCCTACCGGCTCCCGACAACAGCCGGTCGTCCGCTTCAAGAGTCCGACGCACCACGACTAGCGAAAGCGCGCCCCGGCTGAGCCTGCCGGAGATCGTCCAGCAGCGTCCTGGGGCACCGGCGCCCGAGCCCCCTCCTGGGGCCTCTTGTCGATTGGGTAGCCCCAGACCAAGCCGCCGTTCCCAGCTCAGTCATGGCTTCGAGCATCGCTAGCCGACCGCGCTTGCCTCCTACCGCCAGTGGAGCCGGCTCGGAGGTGGCCGGAGCCTTGAGCAGGTCCCGCTTCTGATGTAGCCCCGCGTCACCGGCAGTGACGGTGACCGGTCTGGTTCATGGTCGCCCACTGGCTCACCCGGCCGCGACGGCCGAGGTGGCGCGGCCAATCCGAAGTAAGTGGCGCCCTAAGTTCACCGGTCACTCGAGGTTTTACACGCCGCTCCCGCTCCTCCAGGGGCCGACCCCGTAGCGCACGACGCTGTCGCAAGTTTCTCGCCGCCACCCGTACCCCTCTGGCCACTGGAGGCGTTCACCGTATCGAGGCGGGCAGTGCCCTACGAGATCTGGAGGAACGGACATGAGCAATCTGCGCAAGGTGATCACGAGGAAGGTGGC
>JAHWJH010000161.1 GCA_019348555.1 Actinomycetota bacterium | reverse complement strand
TCGGCGCCGTCACCCTCCAGCAGTTCGCCCTTGCGCTGCTTATCGGCTTGGGCGCCAGCGCCTACTCGTCCATCTTCATCGCCTCACCGTTGCTGGCCCTGATCAAGGAGCGTGAGCCCCGGTGGGCATCGACGCGGCGCCGGCTGGAGGCTCGCTCGGCACCACTGGTGCCCACGGGGGACTCGCGGGCCCTGTCGTCGACCGGCGGCGACGACGGCGCCGGCGGTGGGACCGGGGCCCGGGACGGTGCCGGGGACAGTGACGGTGACGGGCGAACGCCCAAGACCCCGCCTCGGCCTCCGTCGTCCCCGACGGGGCCCATCGCGCCCCGTGGCCGCAAGAAGGGCAAGCGGCGCTGACCCGAACGGGCGCCGGCGAGGTCGGCGCCTGCCCGTGACCGGGCCGGCTCGCCCGTGCCGGCGCTGGGTCACCCTGGCCACCGCCGCCCTGGTCGCCACCGGGTGCGGCGGGCAAGGGGAGGCCGGCGGGACCACCAGGCTGGCGGTGTTCGCCGCCGCCTCCCTCACCGAGGCCTTCGAGGCCCTGGCCTCTGAGTTCGAGGCCGCCCATCCCGGCATCGTTGTCGATCTCCACCTGGCGGGGACGCCCACGCTGGTGTTCCAGCTGCGCGAGGGTGCGAGGGCGGGGTCGGTCGCCGCCGACGTGGTGGCCACGGCCGACGACGCCAGCATGCGGGACCTGGTCGAGGCGGGGATGGTCGCCCCGCCCGTGGTCTTCGCCCGGAACCGGCTGGCCATCGCCGTGCCCCCGGGCAACCCCGCCGGGGTGGGGGGAGTGGCCGACCTGGGTCGTCCCGGGCTGCGGGTGGCGCTGGCCGATCCGGCGGTGCCGGCCGGCCGCTACACCGCAGAGGTGCTGGCCCGGGCGGGCGTCGAGGTGCTCCGGCCCAGCCGGGAGCCCAGCGTGAAGGCGGTGGCCACCCGGATCGAGCTGGGGGAGGCCGACGCCGGCGTGGTCTACCTCACCGACGTGAGGGCGGCGCGGGGCCGGCTGGAGGCAGTGGCGATCCCCGGCGACGACGTGGTGCTGTCGATCGACCTCGCCGCCCAGCAGGTGGCGGAGCGTGCGCTGGGCAACGGCATGGAGCGGGTCCGGCCCAGCGTCGACACCCAGGGCAACCCGGTGGTCAACGGCGGCTCCCTCGTGGCCCTCGACGTCGACGAGGGGACGGTGGCGGCCATGGCGTCGTGGCCCACGTTCTCGCCCGCCGAGTTCGTCTACGGCATCAGCCCCGGTCTCTTCGCCGAGCTCAACGACCCGGCTCGGGGCACGCCCTTCGTCAACCGGGCCGTGCTGGGGCTCTACGCCCCCGGCTCGACCTGGAAGGTCGTGACGGCAATGGCCGGTCTCGCCACCGAGGTCATAACCCCCGAGGCCGTCTTCGACGATCGGGGCGTCTACACCATCCCCAACTGCCGCCGGGGGTGCGGGCGCCAGAACGCCGGCCGGGCGGCCTACGGTGCGGTGGACCTGTCCCGGGCCCTCACCGTGTCGAGCGACGTGTACTTCTACGACATCGGGGCCAAGCTGTGGCAGCAACGGGAGCGGCTCGGGCCCACACCCATCCAGGACATGGCCCGCCAGCTCGGGTTCGGCTCCGAGACCGGGATCGGGCTGCCGGTGGAGGCCGACGGACGGGTCCCGACCCCGGAGCGCCGGGCCCAGCTCAACCAGCAGAACCCCACCGCATTCCCGACCGGCGAGTGGTTCGTCGGCGACAACGTCAACCTGTCGATCGGGCAGGGCGAGTTGGCGGTGACGCCCGTCCAGCTGGCCAACGCCTACGCCACCTTCGCCACCGGCGGCACCCGCTACGCCCCCAACCTGGCCTTGCGGGTGCAGGCCCCCGACGGCACGGTGATCCGGGAGATCGCCCCCCGGGTCGCCGCCGAGGTCGACGTGCCGCCTCGGGCCCGGGCGCCGATCATGAACGGCCTGGTGGGGGTCACCGCCGGCCCGGACCCCAGGGCCACGGCGATCAACGCCTTCGCCGGCTTTCCGCTCGACGTCTACCCGGTGGCGGGAAAGACCGGGACGGCCCAGACCGGGGGCGACCGGCGCGACGACGCCCTCTTCGCCGCCATCGCTCCCGCAAACGATCCTCGCTACGCGGTCAGCGTGGTCATGGAGCGGGCGGGCTTCGGCGCCACGGCGGCAGCGCCGGTGGCGCGGCGGGTGCTGGGCCAGCTCTCCGGCCTCGAGGAGCCGACAACCCCCCTTGGAACGGTCACGGGGGGGCGGGAGTAGTGCAGACCACGGCCGCCCCTCGCGGCATCGGCGCGGTACTGCGCCGAGACCCGGCCGCCCCGTGGCGCCACCTCGACTGGCCGCTGGTCGGCGCCGCCGCAGCCATCGCCGGCCTGGGGGTGCTGATGGTGTTCAGCGCCACCCGCACGGCCATGGCCGACGCCGGCCTCGACCCCGCCACCTACCTGAAGCGCCAGCTGGCCTTCGTCGCCGTGGGGACGGTGGTTATGGCGCTGGTGGTGGCCGTCGACTACCACAGCTACCGCGACTTCGCCCCCATCGGCTACCTGGGGGCCGTGGCCATGCTGGTGCTGGTGTTGTCGCCGCTCGGTACGGAGGTGCGTGGGGCCCAGTCGTGGTTCGCCATCGGCTCGTTCCAGATCCAGCCGGCCGAGTTCGCCAAGCTGGCGCTGATCGCCATGTTGGCCACCTGCGCAGGATCGGGTGGCGGCGCCCTCGACCGCCGGCGGTTCCTCGTCTGCCTCGGGATCGGCGGTGTCCCGATCGCCCTGGTGCTCCTGCAGCCCGACCTCGGCAGCACCCTGGTGCTCATGGCCATCATCGTCGGCATGCTCGTGATCGCCGGCGCCCGGCCTCGCCACCTGGCGGCGCTGGGCGTGGTCGCCCTTCTCGGTGTCATCGCGCTGTTCCAGCTCGACCTGGTCGACGACTACCAGCGGGAGCGCCTCACCAACTTCGCCCGGACCGGTGACACCGCCGCCACCGCGTCGGGGTTCCAGTCGGAGCAGGCCGAGACCGCCATCGGCGCCGGCGGGCTGTTCGGGGCCGGGCTGTTCGAGGGCACGCAGACCAAGCTGGGCTTCGTTCCCGAGCAGCAGACCGACTTCATCTTCACCGTGGTGGGCGAGGAGCTCGGCTTCGCCGGCTCGGCCACCCTCGTGCTGCTCTACGGCGTCATCGTGTGGCGGGTGTGGCGCACCGCTCAGCTGTCGAGGGACCTCTACGGCACGCTCGTGTGCGCCGGTGTGCTGGCCATGTTGGTGTTCCAGGTCTTCGAGAACATGGGCATGAGCATGGGATTGATGCCGATCACAGGGCTCCCCCTCCCGCTCATGTCGTACGGGGGATCCTCGATGCTCACCAGCTGCGCCGCCCTCGGGCTCGTGCTCAACGTCCACATGCGACGCTTCAGCTGAGGCTGAGGTCGAAGGGACGCCGGGGACCGCGGTCCGGTACGCGAGAGAGGGGGTGGCGGAGCCACCCCCTCTTCTCATTGCGCAGTGCTCGCTACCTCATGCTCTCAACCAATATCGGTTCGAGATGCGATGACGAGCTTCGTATCTCGCCCAAGGCGGTGCGGGGACACGCGCCCCGTCGTGGGTGAGGAACTGCAGGTGGCCGAGAGGAGCGCCGGCGATGCCAGCGATGCCCTCGAGCGCCGAGGTTGCGTAGGCCTTGGCCCTTGCCGCTCCCCGGAGAGGAGCCGGCGACGCCGGATCGGTCGGTGACCGGTCGGCCTTAGGGGTCCAACGGCACAGGAGGCTACCGAAAGCGATCAGCAGCGCTCCAGCAACGATCTGAGGCACAACGCCGACGCCGGTGGCAGCCAGCTGAGGCTTGGCGGCCTTGGCGGCCTTGGCGGCCTCGAAGACAACTTCGTTCTTGACTGGCTTCGCGTCCTGGCCGGAAGGGCCCTGGGGTCCCTGGGGGCCCTGAGGTCCCTGCGGGCCCTGGGGGCCCTGGGGTCCCTGAGGTCCGCGCTCGGCCTCTTCGTCGCCTTCGCCTTCGTCGTCGTCGCCTTCGTCGTCGTCGTCGTCGTCATCGTCGTCGTCGTCGTCGTCGTCGTCCTTGTCCTT
>JAHWJH010000160.1 GCA_019348555.1 Actinomycetota bacterium | reverse complement strand
CGTGGCGGAACTTGGGCCCGGCGAGCGCCGTCACGCTCTCGTCGATCAGCGCGTCCATGACCTGCAGCCCTGCGCCCACGGCGAGGGCCAACAGCCCCTCCCGCAGCGAGTCGGCGAGCTCGGCCATGGTGACGCTCACGGCGTCGGGCAGCGGCACCTCGACGGCGCCGGTCGTGGTGTCCTTCTGGTAGTCCTTCTTCATGGTGGTGGTCCCCTTGCTGTCGGTGTACTTGGCGGTACGCCCGACACCTACCAGCAGGCAGGTCTCGAGCGGGGGACCGCCACCTCAACTTCCACGACTTCCGGGACAACCTCTCGCGGTCTGACCATCCGGCACTCCGAGCGGCTTCCCACGTCGCATCGCCGACCTCGCCCATGCGCTCGGCCGCCCCCCGCACGACATCGACCAGCGCCGCCAGCCTCGGGTCTCACGTCACCTCGCCGCGGCGTCGACCGCTGTCGCCCCGAGCAGTCGGCCACCACCCGTGCCCCCTAGGAGCGGCCGTGGACCGGCGATGAGCTTGAGAAAGCCACGTGTCTCGCCGGTGGCCACGGCCCGATCGACCTCGGTCATGGGCAGGTAGGCCACGCGCCCCCCGTGGGCGGCGCTCTCCGCCTCCGTCATGCCGATCCGCCCTACTTCGGGGGTCGTGAAGGTGGTTCACGGCACCAGGGAGGCCTCAAAGGCCTGCTTGCGCACCCTCGCCCAGGGTAAGAGGGCGTTGCGGACGGCGACGAAGGCCATGCCGTTGGCGGCGTGGGTGAACTGAAGCGAACCGGCTACGTCGCCCACCGCCCAGATGCCGGGCACCGAGGTGGCCATGGTGTGGTCGGTGCGAATGAAACCGCGGTCGTCGAGCTCGACGCTGGCCTCGTCGAGTCCCATGCCCGACGTCGAGGGCCGTCGTCCGATGGCCACCAGCACCTGGTCGACCTCCACCGGCTCGGCACCGTCCACGTGCACCCGCATGCCGCCGTTCCCGTCGGTGGCCTCCGCCTTGACGACCTTCGACCCGGTGCGGACCCGGACGCCGTCGAGAGCGAGGGCCTCGGCGACGACCTGGGACGCCTCGGGCTCCTCCTTGGCGAGGATGCGGTCTCCCGCCTCCAACAGCGTGACGGACGAGCCGAGGCGGGCGAACGCCTGGCTCATCTCCGCCCCGATGGCCCCGCCGCCCAGAACGGCGAGCCGGGCGGGCAGCTCGTCGAGGTCGAACAGCCTCGAGCGCCGCACTGAGCCCGCCGGTGCCGCCCCCGATGACCACGAGGTCGTAGGTCGTGGTGTTCGTGGCCCTCGTGCTCACGAGTCGCTTCCTGACCGACCCTGCAGCGGGTGCTTGCCGTACTCGTGGCGCAACAGCGCCACCGTCCTGGCCCACGGCCGGTTGGGGTCGCGGGACTCGTAGAAGCCCCACACCGCCTGGGCCAGGAGGGGAACCGGGATCTCCTTGTCCATGGCGAACTCGATGCCCCAGCGCTGCTCGCCGGTGTCCTCCACGTAAGGATCGACGCCGGCCATGTCGTGCTTGGACCGCAGCGCCGTCTCCATGAGCTCCACCAGCCACGACCGGATCACCGAGCCGTGGTTCCAGTTGTGGAACACCGCCGCCAGGTCGAGCTCCCAGTCACAGCGCTTCAGCATCTCCACGCCCTCACCGATGGCCTGGACCATGCCGAACTCGATCATGTTGTGGACGTTCTTGGTGAAGTGGCCCGACCCCGCTGGACCGACGTGGAGGGCGCCGTCCGGAACCGCCAGGTCCTCGAACACCGGCCGCGCGATCTCGTAGGCCTCCTTGTCACCACCCACCATGAAGCACGCTCCCTGGCGGGCTCCGCTGACGCCGCCGCTGGTGCCGGCGTCGAGGAAGTGGACCCCGGCTTCGGCGAGCGCGCCATGGCGGCGCACGGAGTCGTCCCAATGGGTGTTGCCACCATCGACCACCACGTCCCCAGGGTCGAACGCGCCGGCCAGCTGGTTGACCACCTGCTCGGTCGGGTCGCCGTGGGGGACGTAGACCAGGGCCACCCGAGGCGGTTCCAGCGCATCGGCCAGCGCGGCGATCGACTCGACCACGGTGCCTCCTGCTGCTTTCAGCTCCTCGGAGCCTCCGGGGTCGAAGCCCACCACCTCGTGGCCCTTCTCCAGCGCCTGCAGGCCGAGGCTCGAGCCCATCCGGCCGAGCCCACAGATTCCGAACCTCATGACGTTTCCCTTCGTTGTCGTCGTCTCCGTGCCCGGGCGCGTCGAGCGAGCCCGTGTCCCCGCGCCTGGTCAGACGTCCAGGTCCCGCAGGGCGTCCTCCACACCGCGGTGGAACGTCGGGTAGGTGTAGATCATCCGCCGCAGGTGCTCCACGGTCACCTCGGCGTGGACCGCCAGGGTGAGCAGGCCGATCACCTCACCGCCGGAGGGACCCATGGCAGTGGCCCCGACGAGGACACCTCGGTCGGCGTCGGCCACCAGCTTGATCAGGCCCTCGTTGCCCGACTTGTGGATCCAGCCCCGGGCCGTCTCCGGCACCCGTGCCATCCCCACCCGAACGGCGATCCCCGCCGCCCGGGCCGCCTCTTCCGACAGCCCGACCGCACCGATCTCGGGGTCGGTGAAGGTGACGTGGGGAACGGCCCGGTAGTCCGCCGGTGGCCCGTCCTCGCCCAGGATGTCGGCGACGGCGATGGGAGCCTGGTACAGGGCCACGTGGGTGAAGGCGCCCTTGCCGGTGAGGTCGCCCACCCCCCACACGCCGTCGGTCACCCGGAGGCGGTCGTCGACGGGAAGCCAGCGCTGCGACTCGTCGACGCCGACCGCTCCGACGCCGATGGTGGCCAGATCGGCCCTGCGCCCGGTGGCCACGAGGAGCTGGGGGGCGGCCACCGCGGTGCCGTCCTCGAGCGCCACCGCCACCCTCGCCCCGTCGCGGTGCACTTCGCTCACCTTGACGCCGACCCGCACGTCGACGCCCTCGGCGGCGAGGACCTCGGCCAGAACCGGCCCCACCTCCGGCTCGTCACCGGGCAGCAAACGGTCCAGGGCCTCGACGATGGTGACGTCCACCCCGAAACGGGCGAAGACCTGGGCCAGCTCCACGCCCACGGCGCCACCGCCGAGGACCACCAGGGAACTCGGCAGCTCCTCGACCGCCACCGCCTCCCGGTTGGTCCAGTAGGGCACCTGGTCGAGGCCGGGTACGGGGGGGATCGCCGGCGAGGTGCCGGTGGCGATCACCACGCCTCGCCGGGCGCGCAGGTGGTGCTCGCCCACGGCGACGGCGCCGGGACCGAGGATGCGTCCCTCACCGCGCAGGAAGCGGCCGCCCTTGCCCTCGAAGCGGTCGACGGCCACCTGGTCGTCCCAGGAGTCGGTTGCCTCCTCGCGGATCCGCTTGGCCACCGGGGCCCAGTCCGGCCGCACCACGGAATCGCCGGCCATGCCCCGCACCCGCCGAGCCTCGGCCAGCAGGTGGGCGGCACGCAGCATCATCTTCGACGGCACGCAAGCCCAGTAGGGGCACTCGCCGCCCACCAGCTCCCGTTCGACGCCGACGACGTCGAGGCCGGCCTGGGCCAGCCGCCCGGCGACGTCCTCGCCGGCACTGCCCATCCCGAGGACGACGACGTCGGCCTCCATCTCCCTGGTCATCTCTGATCTCCTCGCACGGAAAGGGAACCCGGCGGGCGGGCGGTTGTGTTCCGTCGCCCCCGGTCGTTCACTCCAGGGGCGGCACGATCTCGGTGTCCGGCAGGAAGGCGGCCCAGGCGAACCAGAAGGTGTCCACGTGGGGCATCTGAGCGAGGCGGCGACCGGCCAACTCCCCTTCGACAGCCTCACCCAGCACGTTCCAGAGCGAGCCGGTCTGCTCGTCGACGAAGCCTTCGTCCACCCGCTCGAAGCTCAGCCGCCGCCCGTCGAGCTCGGCCTCGAACACACCGGTGGTGCCGACGTCCCGCCCATCGGGGATGAGGGAGTCGTCGAGGGCCGACGCGGTGCCCGGCAGGGCCCACACCACGACGTCCCGTCCAGCGAGCGATGCCTCCAGCACGCCCATCTCCAGCAGCGGGTCGAGCTGCACGGCGACGGCGTCGTCGCCCT
>JAHWJH010000015.1 GCA_019348555.1 Actinomycetota bacterium | reverse complement strand
GCCACTACGGCGACGACCTGGTCGGCTACCTCGATGGCTGGAAGGGCGTGATCGACGGGCGTACCACCCCGCTCGACGTGGCGGCCATGCGGGGCACCTTGCCCCGCGGTGGCACGGTGCTGGGAACCTCACGGACCAACCCGTTCAAGGTCGAGGGGGCGGTCGAGCAGGTGCTGGCCACCCTGGCCGACGGCGGCGTCGAGGCGCTGGTGGCCATCGGAGGCGAGGACACCCTGGGCGTGGCCTCACGCCTGCACGAGGAGCACGGGGTGCCCGTGGTCGGCGTGCCCAAGACCATCGACAACGACCTGTCGGCCACCGAGGTCACCTTCGGCTTCAACACCGCCGTGCAGATCGCCACCGACGCCATCGACCGGCTCCACACCACGGCGGAGTCCCACGACCGGGTCATGGTGGTGGAGGTCATGGGCCGCCACGCCGGCCACATCGCCACCTACGCCGGTATCGCCGGGGGTGCCGCCCAGATCCTCATCCCCGAGGAGGAGTTCTCCATCGACGAGGTGTGCGCCGCGCTCACCCGCCGTCACGAGAAGGGTCGCTACGCCTCCATCGTGGTGGTCGCCGAGGGAGCCAAGCCCCAGGAGGGATCGCTCAGTCTGAAGGACCCCGAGCTCGACCAGTTCGGCCACGTCAAGCTCGGGGGGATCGCCAACCTCCTCGCCGAGGAGATCGAGGCCCGCACCGGCTTCGAGACGAGGGTGACCATCCTCGGACACGTGCAGCGGGGTGGGACCCCGACCGCCTTCGACCGGGTGCTCTCCACCCGCTTCGGCATCGCTGCCATCGACGCCGTGCACGACGGGGCTTTCGGCCAGATGGTGGCCCTGCGGGCCGACCGCATCGTGCGGGCGCCGCTGACCGAGGCCGTGGGCGAGTTGAAGCTCGTCGACCACGATCTGTACCACGGCGTGGCCGAGGTCTTCTTCGGCTGAAGCGTCAGCCTCACGACTGGCTGACGTCGGGCTCCAGGTAGACGATCCGGGCCTCGGGCACCGCCGCCCGGAGCTGGTGCTCGGTGCGGTCGATGGTGGCGGCCACCTGGGGGAAGCTCAGCGCCGGGTCGAGCTCGATCTTGGCTCCGACCAGCAGCTCGTCGGGACCGAGGTGCTGGGTGCGCAGGTGGATGAGCCGGCGCACGTCGGGCGCCGACTCGATGGCCGAGCGGATGGCCGCTTCGTCGTCGGGCCCGGCCGACTCACCGATGAGCAGGCTCTTCATCTCGACGGCGAGGAAGACGGCGATGATCACCAGCAGCACGCCGATGCCCAGGCTTCCGGCCGCGTCCCACCGGGGGTCGCCGGTGATGCGGGCCATGGCGATGCCGAACAGGGCGATGAGCAGGCCGAGCTCGGCGCCGGAGTCCTCGAGCAGCACGACGGGGATCTCGGGGTTCTTCGAGCGCCGGATGAACCTCCACCATGACCGGCCGGCCCGTTCCTTGTTGGCCACCTTGATGGCCTTGGTCAGGGCGTAGGTCTCGAAGACCACCGCCACCACGAGGATGCCGACGGCGACGGCGATCGACTCGAGCTCATGGGGGTGGCGGAGCTTGTCGACGCCCTCGTAGATGGCGAAGAGCCCGCCGAGGGAGAACAGCACCATGGCCACCACGAACGCCCAGAAATAGCGTTCGCGCCCGTAGCCGAACGGATGCATGGTGGATTCGGCCTGGCGGGAGCGCTTGCCGCCGAGGAGGAGCAGGCCCTGATTGCCCGTGTCGGCAGCCGAGTGCACCGCCTCTGCCAACATCGACGCCGCCCCGGTGAGCAGGAACCCCACGAACTTGGCCACGGCGATGCCCAGGTTGGCGAAGAACGCAGCGAGAACGACTGCCCGGCTTCCGTCGTCCTGCACGCCCGGATGCTAACCGGGCCGGCGGCCTCGGCCCCTTTCGGCGCAGGTCAGGAGACGGTGACGGTGCCCTTCATGTACGGGTGGATGCCGCAGATGTAGGGAAACGTGCCCGGCTCGTCGTACACGAAGCTGAACGTCTCGCCATTTGCCAGCTCGGGGCTCTCGGGAAAGAGCTTGCCGCTGTCCTGGACGGTGTGGGCGACGGTGTCGTCGTTGGTCCAGGTCACCTCGGTCCCGGCCGGCACCTCGATGTCGGACGGGACGAACTTGAACCCGGCGATGCTCACCGCCCCGGCGTCCCCGCTCGAGCCACCGGTTGCGGCAGGTCCTTCAGCTCCGCCGCCGCAGGCCACGGCGCCGATGGCGAGCATCGCCACTACTGCCGTGCGCAACCAGCCATTGATCGCCTTGGTCGACATTGTTCTCCTCCGGGTCGTTGATGGTGGGACGCGGCACCGGCCGGGCGAAAGAGCCCGGCCGGTGCCGCGTGCGATTCCTGTGGTCGGCAGCAGCTGCCTACGGGTCAGCCGGAGTAGGCGTCGGAGGTGTCGGCGAAGGTGTCCGGCACCGGGTACTCGCCCATCACGTAGCGCAGCACGGCGACGTGTTGCATGTCGATGGGCTGGATGGTCGTGGCCAGCTCGAGGGCCTGGGGGTTGGCGATGCTGGAGATGGCGCCGAGGTAGGTGTCGGCGGCGATCCCCTCGAGCATGAGCGCCAGCTGGGCCACCCCGGGCACGTCGGTGACCTCGCCGAACGCGGTGTTGACGGTCATCTCCAGGTCGGACGGGGGCGTGGTGACCTCCTGCTCGCCCAACGAGGTCAACAGCCCGTTCCAGGCGTCGAGCGCAGCCTGGTGGTGCTCCTTGGCCGTGGTGGCGAACGTGGCGACCGCCTCGGGGTAGTCGAGCGGGGCCTTGAGGGCGGCGTCGTAGGTGTTCACGGCGAGGACCTCCAGGCTGGCTGCCAGCTTGGCGGTGGCGACGTCGTCTCCGCCCGGGGCGGCGCCCTCGGCCGTGGTGGTGGTGTCACCCGTGCCGGCGGGCCCGGCAGCCTCCTCGCCGCCACAGGCGGCGGCGACCACGGCGAGGGCGCCCAGGCCACCGCCGAGGAGCAGCTTGCGCCGGTTGAGCGCCGGGTTGGGATCGGTCGGGTCGTTCAGCATGGTGTCGCTCATTTACAGGGCTCCTGATTCGGGCGGGAAGGCGTTCTCGGTGCTCTCGAAGGGCTCGGGGAAGGCAACGCTGCCGGCGGCGGCGGGAAGCTTGGTCACGTCGACGGCACCGTCGGTGGCCTTCACGGTGATCAGCTCAGCAGCGTCTCCGGCGAGCAGAGCGCCCACGGCCCGGAGGGTGGCGAGGTGCTGGGCCTCGACGCCCATGATGCTGGCCATGAGCTCCTTGGAGGTGCCGTCCTCGAGCTGCAGCACGTTCTGGACGTAGGTCTGGGTGGCGATCTGCTCGAGGGCGGACGCCAGCTCGACGATGCCGGGGTAGTTGGCCTGGCCGTTGGGGGTGGTCAGGTTGGCGGCGTCGACGGCAGCCTGGCCCTGCTGGTTGACCCCCTCCTGGCGTTGGCCCCCGAGGGTGACGGCCTGGGCGTTGAACGCCTCGCCGTGCTCGTCGTGCTGCTTCATGGTCGTCTGGGCGAAGGCGACGACCGTCTTGTTGGCGTCGAAGCCAGGCAGGCCGAGGGCGGCACCGTAGGTCGACACTGCCAGGTTCTCCAGCGAGGCTGCGGTCTGGAGGATCTGGATGTCGAGCTCGGCCTGGGCGTGCGCCGGGCGGGCGACGATGCCCATGACGGCGGCTCCGAAGCCGCCACCGATCAGGCCGCGGGCGCTGAGGGCCCCGAGGCCGAGGCCGCCGTTGCGCAGGAGGCGACGCCGGCCCTCGTTGAAGGCGCGGATGCGGTCGAGGTCGACGGGGCGGCCCCTCCGCGACTCACGGACCTCGACCAGCGCAGGCATGTTCGCCTTGACGTCGCGCAGGGCGTCGACCTGCAGGTCCTGGGATTCGACTATCAGCTCCGTGAGCTTCCTGTCGTCGATCTTCAAGGCTGGGTTCCCCTTTCGATGAAATGCTCGGCCGGTGTGCTGGCGGAGGACGTGGAACGTCTGGCCGCTGCTACCGGACACTCTTCGACGCTGGTCGGTCGTGCGGATGACTGTCCGTTGTGGTCAGGCCCCGGGCGCCGCGACATCCGGGGCTTCCGGGTCGAAAGCGGCGAAGTGCTCGCGCCGGAGCGGCTCGGACGTCGACTGGCCCTGGTCGTTGGGGACCTCGCTCGGCTGGCCGCCGAACTTGAACAGCACGGAGTCGACGTCGGCGGCGGCGGTGGCGGTGAAGACCACCTGGGCGAGGGCCAGGCGTTGGCCGGCCCCGGCGATGCCGCTGAGGTCGCTCATGTCGATGGTGACGACGCCCGCAGCGGGACCCTCGACACCGAGCAGCTCGGTGCCACTCGGCAGGCTGCTGCTCAGGCCTCCGGCCAGCTCCGCGTCGCTCGGCCCCTCGAGCAGCTCCTCGAGGGCGCGCCGCACCGAGGCCGGCACCGGAACCGGGCGCAACACCTCGACCAGCTGACCCGACTGGTTGTCGACGAGATAGACGGGGACCAGCTCTTCGACCACGGGAGGTGGCTGGGGGCGCGCCGTGGTCGTCGTGCTCGTGGCCAGCAGGCCGAACGGCACGCTGTCGGGGGGGAGGGCCGTGGGCCTCTCGTCGTCGGGCACCCCGCAACCGGCGCTCAGCACGGCTCCGCACGCCAGGGCGAGCACCGCCGCTGGCACGCGACGTCGACGGCGCGGCCCACATCTCACGTCCGGGCCTCGGCGTGCTCGGCGGGCACCCCTGCCGGGCCCGGGTCGGGAGCCGGCTCGGTGTCGACGGCGACCGGGAGCTCCACGACGAAGCGGGCGCCGCTGCGGTCGGGGCTCCGGCGCTCGACCCACACCCGACCGCGATGGAGGCTGACGTGCTCGCTCACCAGGGCCAGCCCGAGGCCGACGCCCCTTCCGCTGCCCCGGCTCCCCGCCGCCGATCCTCGCGAGAAGCGCTCGAAGATGCGCTCCCGATCGGCCTCGTCGACCCCGGGACCGGCGTCTTCCACGGCGATGCGCACGTGGTCGCCGGCCGTGGTGATGCTCACGCCCGTGGCCCCCCCTGCGTGCGTGTCGGCGTTGCCGATCAGGTTGGCGATCACTCGTTCCAGGCGGCGCTTGTCGACCTGGACGACGCAGTCGACCGCGTCGGCAGCGACCGAGAGGGGGACGTCGACGTCGGTGGAGGCGGCCATGGCGTGCATGACCAGCTCGGTGATGCGGACGTCGTCGAGGTGCAGGCGGGCGGCGCCGGCGTCGAAGCGGGAGATCTCCAGCAGGTCCTCCACCATGGCCGAGAACCGGGTGACGTCGGCGACCAGGAGGTCCAGTGCCGCCTTTGCCCGCTCCGGCATCTCGTGGCGTCGGGCCTCGAGCACCTGGATCGACGCCGACAGGGTGGTGAGCGGTGAGCGCAGCTCGTGGCTCACGTCTGAGGCGAAGCGCGCGTCGCGCTCGATGCGCTCCTGCAGGGCGCTGGCCATGTCGTTGAAGGAGTTCACCAGGGTCCCGAGGTCGGCGTCGTCGATGCGGGCGACCCGGGTGTCGAGGCGCCCGCCGGCGATGGCGACGGCGGCGGCGCTGACGTGGGCCAGCGGCCGCAGGACCCGGCGGCTCACGCTCGCCCCCAGGGCCGCCCCGGCGATGGTCGTGACCAGAGCTGCAGCCAACAGCGACAGCCCGAGGGAGCTGAGCGTACGCTCGAGGTCCTCGAAGGACGTCACCTCGAAGTAGGCCGCCTCCACCGCCGGCAGCGGCACCCCGACGCCGAAGCGAGACCTGCCGTCCAGGCTGAATCGCATCCGGGCCGGCTGGCCGCTGGAGACGATGCGCCGCAGCTCGGGGGGCAGCTCCTCGCGGCCGATGCCGAGCGGGGCGAAGGGGACCCCTTGGCGCAACAGCACCGGGGTGCCGCCGCCGGTGAAGGTGAGCGAGTCGAGCACCGAGCTCACGTCGACGCCGGCGGATCGAAGGCTGTCGCGCAGGTATCGGGCGTTGAGGTAGGCCTGGTTCGTGGCGACGGACTCCCGCTGGCGTACGAGGTTCTCCCGCACCAGGCCGTAGGTCACGGCGGCCAGGAGGGCCGACAGCACCAACGCTCCCATGGCGAAGGCGGTCAGCACCCGGGCCCGCAGGCCCAGAGCGGCGGGGGGGAGGCGGCGCCGCATGGCGCTGCGCCGCTCGCCGGTGCTCACGCCTGGAGCTTGTAGCCGAGGCCCCGGACGGTCACGACGTGGCGGGGAACCGCCGGGTCGGCCTCGACCTTGGTACGCAGTCGGCGCACGTGCACGTCGACCAGGCGGCCGTCGCCGAAGTAGTCGTAGCCCCAAACCCGCTCGAGGAGCTGCTCGCGGCTGAACACCCGACCCGGCAGGGAGGCCAGCTCGCACAGCAGCCGGAACTCGGTCTTGGTGAGGTGGATCTCCTCGCCGGCCCGGCGCACGACCCCCTCGTCGGGCACGATCTCCAGATCGCCGAAGTGCACCTGGGTGGTGCCGCTGGCGGCGGGACGGGCCCGGCGCAACAGGGCCCGGATGCGCGCCGAGAGCTCCTTGGGCTGGAACGGCTTGGTGACGTAGTCGTCGGCTCCCGCCTCCAACCCGGCCACCACGTCGTGGGTGTCGGCCCGGGCCGTCACCATGACGATGGGGACGTCGCTGAGCTTGCGCACCGCCCGGCACACGGCGAAGCCGTCGATGCCGGGGAGCATCAGGTCGATCAGCACGACGTCAGCCGGCCGCTCATCGAAACGGGCCAGGGCGTCCTCACCCGACGCCGCCTCGTCGACGACCCACCCCTCGTCCTCGAGCGCCATGCGCACTGCGGTGCGGATGCGCTCGTCGTCCTCGACCGACAGGATGCGGGTACCCACGCGACGAGGATGCCTCATCCCGGCACCGGAGTGGTACCTGCCTTCGAGGCCGGCGGAGGGCATCGTCACGGAACCGTCAACCCGGCGTCACGGGGTTGGCGCCTGGCACGGCGACGATGGGTCGATGACGTCGACCCCAGGTACCGACACACTCCTGTCCAGCGTGGAGGTCACCATCGACGACGGCATCGTGGTGCTCACCGTGTACGGCCATCTCGACGCTCGCCTCGGCGCCGCCATGGGCGCCGCCACCGAGGAGGCCATCTGCGTCGATGCCCGCAGGCTCGACATCGACGTGCGTGCCGTGTCGTCGTTCACGCCGGAGGGAGCGCTCGCCCTGCGGGCGTGCCGGCCGTCGGCGGCCCGACTGCGCGAGGGGCTGCACTACCGGACCGGCCGCGGCCCGGGCCGAGACGCCTTGTTGGCCGCCCACGTCATGCCCCTCGAAGACGCCTGAGCCGTCCTTCGCCAGAGGCAGGAACGGTGGTGTCTAGCCGGCGCCGGCTCGTGCCTCGACGAGGAGCTGGCGCAACGGCTCGAACAGTGCCGGTGTGGTGGCGAGGGCGAAGGCGCCCGAGGGTGGACCGCCGTCGAGGTCGCCGACGAAGGCTCCCGCCTCCGAGGCGATCAGCGCCCCGGCGGCGAAGTCCCACGGCTGCAGGCCGTGCTCGTAGAAGCCGTCGAGGCGACCGTCGGCCGCCCAGCACAAGTCGAGCGACGCCGCCCCCGCACGCCGGATGTCCCGCACCCGGGGCAACACGACGCTGAGCGCCGCCGCCTGGTGACGACGACGTTCCGCCTCGTAGGAGAAGCCGGTGCCGACCAGGGCGGTGTCGAGGTCGTCCTTGGCGCTGCAGCTGATGGGGGAGCCGTTCCGGGTGGCGCCCCGTCCCCTCACCGCGGCGAACAGCTCGCCGAGGACGGGGGCGGCGACCACGCCGACCTCGCTGCGGCCCTCGACCTCGGCGGCGATGGAGACGGTGAACGCCGGTTGGCCGTAGAGGTAGTTGGTGGTGCCGTCGAGGGGGTCGATGACCCAGCGCACGCCCGAGGTGCCGTGGTGAACGCCTCCTTCTTCACCGAGGATGCCGTCGTGAGGGCGGGCCGAGCCCAGCGCCTCGACGATGAGCCTCTCGGAAGCCCGGTCGACGTCGCTGACCATGTCGGTCCCGCTGGTCTTGGTGCCCAGCCCGGCGTGGGCGGAACCCAGGGCCTCGAGAAGCAGGGCACCGGCGCTCTCCGCCAGGCGCACGGCAAGCGACAGCAGCTCCTCCACGTCGGTCCCCGGCACCGTCGCACCTTAGGAGGCGGCGGGCGGCCGAGCGGGGTCCGTGCCGGAGGAGCCGGCGGTAGGGTCCGGCTGTGGCTGAGCTGATCCGGGAGGCGCCGACCCGGGCACTCGCCATCTACGCCCACCCCGACGATCCGGAGGTGTCGTGCGGGGGGCTGCTGGCCTGCTGGTCGCGCGCCGGCACCGAGGTGCACGCGGTGGTCGCCACCGTGGGGGACAAGGGAACCCTCGACGCCGACGCCGACGGCGACGCGCTCGCCCGGCGGCGATCGCTGGAGGTGGAGGCGGCCGCCGCGGTGTTGGGCCTGGCTGGTGTGGAGATGCTCGGCCACCTCGACGGTGCCCTGTCGGCTGCTCCGAGCCTCGTGGCCGAGCTGGTGGGAGCCGTGCGCACGTTGAAGCCCGACGTGGTGGTGGGCGTCGACCCCACCGCCGTGTTCTTCGGCGACGGCTACGTCAACCACGTCGACCATCGCAGCATCGGTTGGGCGACGCTCGACGCCGTGGCCCCGGCGGCGTCGTCACCGCTGTACTTCCCCGAGCGGGGGCCGGCCCACCAGGTGGGCACCTTGCTGTTGAGCGGCACCCTGGAGCCCGACGCCTGGGTCGACGTCGAGTCGACCCTCGACGTGAAGGTCGAAGCGATGTTCTGCCACCGCAGCCAACTGGCGCCCGACGCCGGCACCTGGCTCGGCGACTTCGTCCGCCAGCGCGCCTTTGACGAGGGACGCCGTGCCGGCGTGCGCTACGCCGAGGGGTTCCGCCGGCTGCGGCTCGTGCGCTGAGCAGGATCCGGCTCACCGACGGTGTCGAGCTCGTGGGGCGCGAGGTTCCTGCGCCACTCCGCCATGGCCCGCAGGACCAGGACCGACACCACCGACACGCCACCGGCGCTCACCACGGCGCCGAGCAGCCCGGCTGCGCCGGCGGCCACGTCGCACCCGCCGGCGGGCTCGTCGGACGAAGGAGTGGCGGCCGCGCCGGGCACGGCCGACCCCAGCACCTCCTGCACCTTGCCGTCGTCGCTGTTGCACTGCAGGTCGACGACGGCGAAGGTGATCAGGCCGCCGCAGATGCCCCCGACGATGATGGCGACGAACGCCGCCACCCGGGCGCCGACCGGCGGCAGGGCGGTGGGGGTGTAGGCCCGCACGCTGGGCGCCGGTGGTCGAGACGGCACCTCTCCATGGTAGGGACTTCGAGCCACGTGGCCGGGGCTCGGCGGCGCACCAGTCATCCGGCGGGTCACAGCCCCCGGCCGCCACCCGCGGGCGACCGCCGCCGCGTTGTCGGAGGCGGGGTGGTGCGCGATGATGTCGGGTACATTCGGCCGCGAGACCACACCGGCGCCCGCCGGGGCCGAACGAACCGACGAGGCGTCAGATCGAGTACGGAGGGCAGTCGAGCGTGCCGCTTTCTGAGAACGAACAGCGCATCCTCCAGGAGATCGAGCAGCAGCTCTACGACTCCGATCCGGAGCTCGCCCGCGAGGTCAGCTCCACCACGATCTACCGCCACGCCGGGCGCAACCTCAAGTGGGCCGGCCTGGGCTTCGTGGCGGGGCTGGTGCTCATGGTGGTGACGGTCCGGACCCTGCCTCTGGCCTTCGCCGGATTCCTGATCATGCTGGGTTGCGCCGTGTTGTTCGAACGCAACCTGCGCAAGATGGGTCGTGCCGGCTGGCGTCAGTGGACGGAGTCGGTGAACGCCTCAGGCATGCGCGACTACTTCGGCACCGCCGGCCAACGGGTGCGAGACCGCTTCACCAAGAAGGACGAATAGCCCCAGGTCTCGATCGCCCCCGGTTCCTCTAGCGCCCGGAGGTCGCTGCAACCGGCGCCCGGGAGGAGATGTCGATCCGGGGTGACCGTGGCGGCAGCAGGGGCCGGGGGTCGACCGACGCCAGCCACCGGGCTCGCCGGTCGAGGAGGTCCGAGCACCGGCGTTCGACGTCGTCGGCCGCCTTCACCACCCGGGCGGCAGCGTCGTCGTCGACCTCGTGGGCGCCGTAGCCGGCGGCAGAGGTGACCCCGGCCAGTGCGTTGAGCAGCCGGTGGTCGAGTCCGCTGGCCCCGGCGGCCCGCTCGGCGTACTCGATCGGCGTCTCCGACGCTCGGGCCGGGATGCCGCACCCGGCGAGCGCCTCGCAGACCTCGGCCCATGCCACGAGCACCCGATCGCCGGCGGAGGTGGCGGCCGAGCGGCGACGGGAGCGCCGGCGGCGCCGGAGCGCCGCCAACGCGGCGATCCACCCGCCGACGGCGCCGAGGACGCCCGCCACCACCAGCACCGGGCCCAGGACCCCGCCGGACCCCCGCTCGGGGGCCGGACCACCGGCAGCGTCGAGCGACGATGCCGGAGGCGTGGTGGTCGCCGGGCTCGCTGCGCCACCGGCGACGGTGGTGCTCGGCTGGCCGGAGGAGACGGTGGTGGCCGTGGTCGGGTCGGCGGGGCTGGCCTGCTGCTCCGGCACACCGGTGTAGGCCTCGCCGCCGGGGATGCCACGGCCCGGGGTCGGCTCGAACGCCACCCATCCGTACCCGCTCAGGAACACCTCGGGCCAGGCGTGGGCATTGAGCCCCCGCACCTGGAACCGACCGTCGGGGCCCAGCTCCCCCGGCGTGAACCCCACCGCCACCCGGGCAGGGAGGCCCACCGCCCTGGCCATGGCGGCGAAGGCCCCGGCGAACTGCTCGCAGTAGCCGCGTCGGGTCTCGAACAAGAAGCGCTCGAGGTCGTCGCCGGCATGGCCGGCCGGCACCGTCAGATCGTAGGTGAACGCGCCGGAGCGGAAGTGGTCCTGCAGCCGGCGGGCACGTTCGAACTGGGTCTCGGCCCCGTCGACCACCAGCGCCGCCTCGGAGGCCACCGCGGCGCTGAAGCCGTCGGGCAATGCCGTGTAGGTCTCGGCGACCTCCGCCGGCGCCACGCTGGGAACCTGCGCCAGCTCGGCGGCGGTGAGGTCGCGCAGCTCCGAGCCGACCCGGTAGCGCAGCCCCGCGGCCGTCTCCGACTCGGTGAGCAGGCTGCCCGAGTCAGCGTCGTAGCGGGCGTCGACCCCTTCGATCGCCACCGGGGCGTAGGCCGCCGGCAGCCAGATGGAGGCCAGGGCGCCGATCTCGAAGCTCTGCTCCACCGGGGTGGTGCGGGCGGCGGTGGTGTCGACGGCGCTGGGCAGCGACCCCTCGATCTTTCGGTACCGGCCCCGAGACGACCAGATGCGCCCGTCGAAGATCTCCAGCGAGGTGAGGCGCCAGTAGCTGCGCCCGGGGCTGGCCACGGTGAAGACCTCGACGTCGGACTGGTCGACCAGACGGGCCCGGATGTCGACCAGCGGGCTGATCGTGACCCGGGAGTCGGGGCCCAACCGGTCGCTCGCCCGCCATGGCACGACCGGGCTGGCCGAGGCGCCCGGCAGGTTGGGCCCGACCACCACGGCCACCACCACCGCCACTGCCCCGAGGACCGCTCCGCTGCGCACCAGGGCTCGGGCCCCCGAGGCGGCGCCGCTGGCCATGAGGTTCGGCGACGAGCCGTGGGCGAGCACGCGCTGCGCCAGCCAGTACGCCAGCAGGGCGACCATGAACAGCCCGGCGCTCGACAGGCGATGACGGGGGGATCCCAGGGCGGCGCCGAAGACGAACATGGTCAGCCCCGGAACGGCCGCCTCCACGCTGGCCCCGGCCCGGAAGGCGGCGGTGTCGGCGACCAAGGCGAGGAGCCACACGGTGATGGCCGACGCCAGGACGAAGCCCGGCTCCACCGGCGCAGGGGCGACCACCTCCCGGAAGGTGGCTAGGGCCGTGCTCAGCTGCTGGCCGGCGACGGCCAGCGTGGTCCCCGTCGGCACCCCGAAGCGGGTGGTCTCCGGCAGCAGGACGATCGACACCGCCACCACGAGGACGCCCCCCTCGACCGCCGTGGTGAGCCACCCCGAGAGGCCGAAGCGGCGGCATGCCGCAGCTACGGCGTGGCCGCCGAGGGCGAAGGCCAGCACCGGCACCAGGTACGTGGCGTCGACGAAGAGCCGGGACAGCCCCACCACGGCGGCGACGGTGACCGCCGTCAACGCCACCTCGCACAGGGCCAGAGCCAGCGGCGCCCCGCCCGCCGTGGTGCCGGCGGAACGCCCTGCCGGGGGGCTCATGAGCGAGCGCCGTGGCCGATCGGGGCCATCGGTCGCCTCGACGACAGCATGGCCCGGTTCCACGCCGCCGCGAAGGTGGTGGTGTCGTCGACCACGACGGTGGGGCCGCGAGCGGGTGGCGGGTGGTGGCCGGCGACGAAGGCCACCACGGTGAGGCCGTGCGCTCCTGCCCCGCCGATGCGGCCACCTGCTGCGCTGGATCCGGTGAGGACGGCCACCGGCTGACCGTGGCCCGGCCCGGGTCGGCGAAGGGCTCCGAGCAGGGTAGGCAGGTGGCCCAGCTGGCGGAGCTGAACCACCGCCAGATGCTCCATCACGCGGTCGAGATGGCGGGCGTCGCCGCCGAACCCCGAGTCGAACCCGGCGGTCGTCATGACCCGGACGGGAAGCTGGGCACGGCTGCAGGCCAGGGCGATGCTCGCCGCCGCCGACACCGCCCGCTCGAAGGTGTCGCCCTGATAGGCACCGGCGCTGGTGTCGAGCACGACGGTGGCCCGGCCCGGGGCGCGCCGCTCGTGCTGGCGCACCACGAGCTCGTCCCGCTTGGCCGACGCCCGCCAGTGGACGTGGCGGCGGTCGTCACCGTCGGCGTAGGGCCGCAGGGCGTAGAACTCGTCACCCTGATGGGCCAGGGAACCGGTGGGCTCGGCATCCGCGTCGCGATGGTCGCCCGGCGTGGAGGGTGAGGCGATGACCTGCTCGACGGCCGGCCACACCGACAGCAGGGAGACGGGCGCGCCCGAGCTCGACACCGAGGTCAGGCCGAAGGGGTCGCCGACGCGCACCTCCATGGGCCCGATGGCGAGCACCCCGCGACGGTCGCTCGGCACCGTGTAGGTGGCCGTGACGGTCTGGCCCGGGCCAAGAGGAGCGAGCACCACCCGGGCGGTGCCGTTGATGCCCTCGACCACGTCGGAGAGGCTGAGCACGGGGGCCCGACGGGCACCACGGTTGTGCACCCGCAACTGCACGGTGGCCGGTTGGCCGGCGTGGACACGGGTCGGGCGAAGCTCCCTCACCACGTCGAGGTGCACCCGGGTGAGGCCCACGAACAGGGCGGCGCCGATGACCAGCGCGGCGCCCCCGGCGCCGAGCACGAACAGCTCCACCACGGCGAAGAGGCGCCCGGCGACGACCATGGCCACCGAGGCGACGGTGACGGCCGCTCCCTGGCGGGTCAGCACCGGTGGCCCGGCGAGGTGTGAGGCCGACCCACTACCTGTCGGACCCGCCCGCGGGAACAGCGACGTGGCGCAGGACGTCGTCGACGATGTCGGTGGTGGCGACGCCTTGCATCTCGGCTTCGGGAGTCAGCTCGAGGCGGTGGCACAGCACCGACGGGGCCAGTGCCTTCACGTCGTCGGGCACGACGTAGGACCGCCCGCTCGCCGCCGCCCTGGCCTGGGCGACCCGCTGGAGGGCGAGGGTCGCCCGGGGCGACATGCCAAGAGCGAGGGCGTGGTGACGCCTCGTGGTCTCGGCCAGGTCGACCAGGTAGCCCCGCAGGCTCGGTGCCACGTGCACGGCGCGGGCGGCGGCCGCCATCTCGACCACGTCCTTGGCCGTCGCCACCGGCTCCAGCGCATCCAGGGCCTCGGCACCACCGGAGGTCTCGAGGATCCGCAGCTCGCTCTCGCGTCGGGGGTAGCCCATCGTGACCCGCATGAGGAAGCGGTCGAGCTGGCTCTGGGGGAGCGGGTAGGTGCCGTCGTGCTCGGCCGGGTTCTGGGTGGCCAGCACCATGAACGGCGCGTCGAGGGGATAGGTGGTGGCGTCGACGGTGACCTGACGCTCCTCCATGGCCTCGAGCAGCGCCGACTGCGTCTTCGGCGACGCCCGGTTGATCTCGTCGCCGAGGACCAGGTTGGCGAAGATCGCCCCGGGCCGGAAGTCGAACTCCCCGGTCGCCCGGTTCCACACCGTGCCTCCCACCACGTCGGTGGGCAGCAGGTCGGGGGTGAACTGGATGCGCCCCCAACGGCAGTCGAGGGAGGTGGCCAGGGCTTTGGCCAGGCTGGTCTTGCCCACCCCGGGCACGTCCTCGATGAGGACATGGCCTTCGGCCACCAGGCACAGCAGCACCAGCTCGATGGCCTCGGGCTTGCCCCGGACCACCCGCTCGATGCTGCCGGCGATGGCCCCGAAGACCTCCACGAAGCTCCCGTGGGTAGCTGGCGCCAGTCGTCTGGGCACGGGGATCTCCTGTTCTGCCGCGCACGCGCCCAGCACGTCGGCTTCGGTCTCGGCTGACCGCAGCAGCATACCGTCCTCCGTCCGGCGCCCCAGAAGCCGGCGCTACCCTGCGGCCCGTGGGCTGCGCCCTCGCCATCGACATCGGTGGTACCAAGCTGGCGGCGGGCCTCGTGGCAGCGTCCGGGACCCTGCTCGATCACGCCGAGGTGCCCACGCACGGCGCCGACGCCGAGGCGCTCTTCGCCGTCCTGCTCGACGTGGTCGCCCAGGTGCGCAGCGGCGATGAGGAGGTGTGCGGGGTCGGCACGGGTGGCCCGATGGCGCCCGGCGGCGAGCGGGTGTCGCCGCTCAACATCCCCGCCTGGCGGGACTTCCCGCTCCGTCGCCGGCTCGCCGAAGCGACGGGTCTGCCGACGTTCGTCGACAACGACGCCAAGGCGCTGGCCCTCGGGGAGGGCTGGGTCGGCGCCGCCGCCGGGGTCGACGACTACGTCGCCATGGTCGTGTCGACCGGTGTCGGCGGAGGCATCGTGTCCGGAGGCCGGCTCCTCGACGGAGCGTCTGGCAACGCCGGCCACATCGGCCACGTGGTCGTCCGTCCCGACGGCAACCGCTGCTCGTGCGGGGGTCAGGGTTGCCTGGAGGCAGAGGCGTCGGGCACGGCGATCCGCCGCGTCACCGGCCGCGACGCCCGCCAGGCCGGGCCGGAGGTGGTCCGCCACGTCGGCACCATGGTGGGCCGCGGGGTGGCGTCGTCGGCCAACCTGCTCGACCTCCGCCTGGCGGTGGTGGCCGGCTCGGTGGCGCTCGGCTTCGGTGCGCCGTTCTTCGCCGCCGCGCAGGGCGAGCTCGACCGCCTCGCCCGCCTCGAGTTCTCCCGGGGCGCCAGGGTCGTCCCCGCCGGACTGGGCCCGTCGAGCCCGCTCGTGGGAGCCGGAGCGGTGGGATGGCGTGGGATCGGCCACGACGTGGCCGGTCGCCGATGACGGCGCAGCGCTGGGAGCTCCGAGCGGCCCTCGCCCTGGCCGCCCGACCCTGGCTGTGGGCCACCGCCGTGACGCAGCTGGTGCGCTTGGCGCCGTCGGGGTGGTGGCGACGTTGGCCGCCTCTGCCGGTCCCTGATGCTTCCTACCTCCGCTTCCGGCTGCAGACCGCCTACGGCGATCCCGAGCGCGATCCCGACCCGGGCGACGTGCTCGCCTATCTGACCTGGTGCCGGAGGGCCCGACGTTGACCCCGGGCGCCAGCCGGGGGCCCCGCTCGGTGGCTGCGCGGTGCACCACCGCCGCCTCGCGCCGGGGTTAGTCTTTCCGCCGGTGAGCAGGGCCCTGGTGCTCAATGCCAGCTATGAGCCGCTGTGTGTCGTTCCGGTGCGTCGCGCCGTGGTGCTGGTCCTCAGCGAGAAGGCCGACGTGCTCCACGACACCGGCGCCGAGATGCGCTCCGAACGCATCAGCGTGCCGATCCCGTCGGTGATCCGGCTGCGCTACTTCGTGCGGGTGCCGTTCCGCCGGCGGGCGTCGCTCAACCGGCGGGCGGTCTTCGCCCGTGACGGTTCCCGCTGCCAGTACTGCAACGCCGCCGCCGAGAGCATCGACCACGTCATCCCTCGCAGCCGGGGCGGTCAGCACGTGTGGGAGAACGTGGTGGCGGCGTGCCGGCCCTGCAACGCCCGCAAGCGCGATCGCCTCCTGAGCGAGAGCGGCATGGTCCTGCGCCGACGGCCGAGCGCACCCCGGGAGCTCACCTGGGTGATCGTGGCCGTCGGCACGGTGCCGAGCCATTGGGAGCCGTATCTGGAGCCGGCCCTGTCGGCGTGAACCGGGCGCCGCTGCCCCTGGCGGCGGTGGCGCAGCTCGAGGTGGTGCGGACCAGGCTGGCGCTGGTCCGACCCTTCGTCAGCGCCCACGGCACCGAGGAGGCCAAGGAGGTGCTGCTGGTGCGCGCCGTCGCCCCCGACGGGACCGAGGGGTGGGGGGAGTGCGCCGCCCCCGCCGCGCCCACCTACACCGGGGAGTGGGTCGACGGGGCCGAGTCGGTGCTGCGCCGGTTCCTGGTCCCGGCGGCGTCGGCGGGACGCCCGGCCGGGGTGGTGGGCCACCCCATGGCAGCGGCGGCGGTGGAGGCGGCGGTGCTGCACCTGCGCCTGGCACTGGCCGGCACCGAGCTCGCCGCCTGGGCCGGAGCCGTGCGGGATCGGGTCCCCTGCGGGGTGGCGGTCGGCATCGCCGGCTCGGTCGACGCCCTGGTCGGGGAGGTGGCGCAGCACCTGGCCGACGGCTACCGGCGGGTGAAGGCGAAGATCCGTCCCGGGTGGGACCTCGAGCCACTTGGCGCCCTGCGCTCCACGTGGCCCGACCTCGCCCTCGGTGCCGACGCCAACGGCTCGTACCGGCGCCACGACGTCGACGGCGTCCTGGCGAGCCTCGATGCGCTCGGTCTGGTGGAGATCGAACAGCCGCTGCCCGCCGACGACCTCGTCGGCCTGGCGGAGCTGCGTCGCCACCTGGAGACCCCGGTGTGCCTCGACGAGTCGATCGCCTCGGCGGCCGACCTCGAGACCGCCCTGGCGCTGGGTGCCCTCGACCACGTGAACCTCAAGCCCGGCCGGGTCGGGGGCATCGCCGAGGCCCTACGCATCCACGACCTCGCTCTGGCCCGGGGCGTGCCGCTGTGGATCGGCGGCATGATCGACACCGGCGTCGCCAAGGCGGTCAGCGTGGCGTTGGCCGCCCTTCCCGGGGCGACCCTGCCCGGCGACCTTCCGGCCACCAGTCGCTGGTTCACCCGCGACCTCACCGACCCCTGGGAGCTGGCTGCCGACGGCACCATGGCCGTCCGCCCCCTCGGTGCCGTGCACCTCGACGCCGGGTCCTGACCGGGCCCCGCCTTCGGCCACACGCCGGACAGGTCGCCGACCTGTGCAGGTCTACGTCAGGACGCTCCCAGCGTGATGCGGCCGCTGCCGGGCCCGGCGCGCCCCACCACGGCGGCGTCGTGGCCGCCGGCCCGGAGCTGCTCGACGGCCGCCGCCGCCGCCGAGGGCTCGGCACCGAACAGCAGGCCGCCGGAGGTCTGTGCGTCGGCAAGGATGGCCACGGTGATGGGGTCGACCGTGCCCCGGTCGAGCCGATCGCCCACCCAGTCGAGGTTGCGGGCGCTGCCCCCGGGGATGCACCCCTGCTCGGCCAACTCCCGGGCACCGGGGAGCACCGCCACGGCATCGGCGTCGAGGGCCACGTCGACGCCCGACTCCTCGGCCATGCGGGCCAGGTGGCCGAGCAGGCCGAAGCCGGTCACGTCGGTGGCCCCCGTCGCCCCGGCGGCCAGAGCGGCGGCGCAGGCGGCGGCGTTGCTGGTCGTCATCGACGCCACCGCCGCGGCGATGACGTCGGGACCGGTCAGGTCGCGCTTGACGGCGGTGGCGACGATCCCCACCCCGAGCGCTTTGGTGAGCACCAGGTCGTCGCCGGGTCGCAGCCCGGCGTTGGTCAGGATGCGGGCCGGGTCGACCTCGCCCACCACGGCGAGGCCGAACTTCGGCTCGGGGTCGTCGACGGTGTGGCCGCCCACGGTGACGAACCCGCACTCCAACCCCACCTCGGCGGCACCGGCCAGCACGTCGGAGAGCAGCTCGGTGGGCAGCTCCTCGACGTTCCAGCCCACCAGGTTGAGGGCCAGCATCGGGCGGCCGCCCATGGCGTAGACGTCGGACACGGCGTTGGTGGCGGCGATGCGCCCCCAGTCCCGGGGATCGTCCACCACCGGCGTGATGAAGTCGGCGGTCACCACCAGGGCCCGGTCGTCGTCGAGGCGCCAGACCGCGGCGTCGTCGCCCGTGGCGGAGCCCACGAGCAGGTCGGGGTGGTCGACCGGTGCCAGGCGGCGCAGTACCTGCGCCAGCTCGCCGGGGGCGAGCTTGCAGGCTCAGCCGGCGCCGTGGCTGAACTGGGTCAGCCGGCGGTGGGGAGGCGGGGCGGCCATGGTTGTTCGACTCTACTGACGGCGTGGGCGAAAGCTGGTTGCTGGAGCGCGAGGTCGGGTCGGCGGCGGCGTTCCACGCCCGCGACCTGCCCGAGCCCGCCGAACGCCGGGTGTCGGTGCTCGACGTGGAGCGCCCCGCCCTCGTTCTCGGCAGCACACAGCCCGAGGACCACGTCGACACCGGCGCCGTGGCCAGCGCCGGGGTCGAGCTGGTCCGGCGGCGCAGCGGCGGGGGGGCGGTGCTGGTGGAGCCGGGCCGGGCGGCGTGGATCGACGTGGTCGTGCCCCGGGGTGACCGGCTGTGGGTCGATGACGTCGGGCGCGCCACCTTCTGGCTCGGCGCCACGTGGGTCGAGGCGCTGGGCGACCTCGGGGTGCCGGCGGTCGCCCATCGCGGGAGGATGGTGACCAGCCCCTGGTCGAGCCGGGTGTGCTTCGCCGGACTGGGGCCGGGCGAGGTGCAGGTGCAGGGTCGCAAGGCGGTCGGCATCTCGCAGCGCCGGGGGCGCTCCGCCGCCCGGTTCCAGTGCGTGGTCCTGGACCGTTGGGAGCCGGAGGGGATCGTCGGGTTCCTCGCCCTGAGTGCCGACGTGCGGACGTCGGCGGCCGCCGAGCTGGCCGGCGTCGCCACCGGCGTCGAGCGCCCGCTGGCGCAGGTGATCGACGCCTTCCTGACGCGACTTCCCTGGTAGCGCCGCCATTGTGGGGACAGGTGGGGCAAAGGGGGGTTGACGGGAGGCCAAGTGGGGCATAGGGTCGTCCACGTCCGCAACGATCCAACGGAAAGGTCGAGCCGGTGTTCCTCGGGGAGTTCGACCGCTCCCTCGATCCCAAGGGGCGGGTGGTCCTGCCCGCCGAGCATCGCGAGGAGCTCGGGGAGAGCGGCTACATCACCAAGGCGCTCGACCCGTGCCTGGCCATCTTCCGGCCCGAGGAGTTCGAGAAAGTGATGGCCAGGATGGAGGAGTACGCAAGGCAGGGAAGCGACCACCGGCGGCGAGCCACCCTGGTCAGCTCGGGAGCCCACCAGATCGTCCCCGACCGCCAGGGCCGCATCGCCATCGCCCCCAAGCTGCGGGAGTACGCCGGCCTGGTGGGCGACGTGAAGGTCGTGGGCGGCAACGCCCGCATCGAGATCTGGGACATGCAGCGCTGGTACGACGTCCACCCCCAGGAGCAGCAGGGGTTCGATCGGTCCGATCGCGACCTGGCCGCGCTCGGGATCTGACAGCCAGAGCACACCACATCCGGCGAGGAGAGAGGGGAACGGCGAGACCAAGCGACACGACGACCTGCCCACGGCGGCCGTCGCTCATCTGCAGCCCTCCGATCGGTGAGATGGACAGCCCCTACTCCGCCCGCTGCCATCAAGCTCGATCGGGGAGACATCCCGACGGACGTCATCGATCGGGGGGCTGCAGATGAGCGGGGCCACCTTCTCGCACCTGCCGGTGCTGATCCGAGACGTCGTCGACCTCTTCGCTCCCGTTCCCCCGGGGATCGTGGTCGACGCGACCGTCGGTGGCGGCGGCCACGCCGAGGCCCTGCTCGAGTCCTGCCCCCATCTCCGCCTGGTGGGCCTCGACCGGGACCCCGTCGCCGTGGCCGCAGCCGCCGAACGGCTGTCGAGGTTCGGCACCCGGGTGCAGGTCGTCCACGCCCGCTTCGACCGCCTCGCCTCCGTCATGTCCCAGCTCGACCACCAGACCGCCAGCGGCGTGCTGTTCGACCTCGGGGTGAGCTCCCCGCAGCTCGACCAGGCCGACCGGGGTTTCAGCCACCGCCACGAGGGCCCGCTCGACATGCGCATGGACCAGACGGCAACGGAGCCGACGGCCGCCACGCTGGTCAACGAGGCTCCCGTGGACGAGCTCGCCGACGTGCTGCGGCGCCTCGGCGACGAGCGCTACGCCGCCCGGGTGGCACGGGCCATCGTGGCGGCCCGTCCGATCGCCACCACCACGCAGCTGGCCGAGGTCGTGCGAAGCGCCATTCCCGCACCGGCGCGTCGTCGGGGGCGCCACCCTGCCACCCGCAGCTTCCAGGCCCTGCGCATCGCCGTGAACGCCGAGCTGGAGGTCCTGCCCAGCGCCCTCGACCAGGCCATCGACGTCCTCGTCCCCGGAGGGCGCTGTGTGGTGCTGGCGTACCACTCGGGCGAGGACCGCATCGTCAAGTCGCGCTTCCGCCGCGCCTCTACCGGCGGGTGCACGTGCCCGCCGCACCTGCCCTGCGGCTGCGGCGCCGTGCCGTCGGTGCGCCTGCTCCGGGCCGGCGCGACCAAGGCGTCACCGGCCGAGGTGGCGACCAACCCTCGGGCGTCGAGCGTGCGGTTGCGGGCGGTCGAGAAGCTGGCGCCGCCGTCGGGCGGCGACGAGGCGACGACGACATGACCGCCCCCCTCAGGGCTCGGACCGTCGCCGGCCAGGCGCTGCCCCGACCGGGTCCGCGGTCGGGAGCCACCAGCGCTCCCGCGTTCCGGTCGACCCCGCGCCGGGCGCCGCTGCGACTCGTCGACGACAGCCGCCTCCAACAGGCCGCCCGCCAGCGTCGCCGCCGCCGGCTGGTCACGGCGGCGGCGGTGTTCGCCGGCCTGGCATTTCTCGCCCTCGCCGGGTCCCACGCCTACCTCGTCACCAACCAGGTGCGCATCGACGAGCTGCAGGAGCGGGTGGAGGAGGCACAGGCACGCCACCAGGTGCTGCGCCTCCAGGTGGCCACCCTGGAAGCGCCCGACCGCATCGTTTCGGTGGCCACCGACGAGCTGGGCATGGTCGAGCCCGACGCCGTGACCTTCGTCGCACCGGTCGATGCGGCGGCCGCCTCTGCTCCGCCCACCGACGTGGTCGTCCGCCCCGGCGCGGCCCAAGGATCGCCGCCGACCGCCGCTCCGCCCTCGTGGGGCACGGTCAAGCCGTACCTCGGCCGCGACACGTGAGCCCGACCTCCAGGCCCGCCGCCGTCCGTCCGGGCACCCGGAGGCCGCCACCACGCTCGCCAGGTGCCGCACGCGCCCGCCGGATGCCACCGCCCCTCGCTCCGGGGCCACCGCGACGGCGCCGGTCGCCGGCGCAGGGCCGGGCCACGCCGACCCGGCGACCGACTGGCGCGCCGTCGTCCCCCAGGGCGCCGGCACGCGGGCGGCAGCGCCAGATCGACCCCCGCCGTCCGGCGGCGCGGGTCGGGGTCGCTGCCGGCCGGCCCCGAGCTCCCCGGCCGCCCAAGCGCCTGGGAAGGCCTGGTCATCCTCCGCGCCGCTGCCAGGTGCTGCTGATCGGCGCCGTGCTGGCCCTTCTCGGGGTCAGCGCCCGGCTCGTCCACCTCCAGGTGGTGGCTCCCGACGCCTACGTCGAGCGGGGGGTGGCCCAGCGCCTGCGCACCGTCGAGCTGCCGGCGCTGCGGGGGTCGATCTTCGACCGCAACGGCCGCGAGCTGGCCCTGGCCGTCCGCCAGCACAGCGTGTGGGCCGACCCGCTGCTGATCGCCGACCCGGCGGAGGCGGCCACCAGGCTGGCCGCCGTGCTCGACGTCGACGAGCGCGAGCTGCGCCGGCGGCTGTCGGGGGAGGGTTCGCGGTTCGTGTACCTGGCCCGCCAGGTCGACGACGACGCTGCGGCTGCGGTGTCGGCCCTCGAGCTCGACGGCGTCGCCCTGCTCGACGAACCCCACCGGTTCCGCCCTGCCGGCGACCTGGCTCTGTCGGTGCTGGGTGACGTCGACATCGACAACCGGGGACTGTCGGGGCTGGAGCGTCAGTACGACGACCGCCTATCGGGGGAGACCGGCAAGCTCCTGGTCGAGAAGGGCACCGACGGACGCACGATCGTCGAAGGTGAGCAGCGCCTCGAACCGGCGACCAGGGGCGACGACCTGGTGCTGACCATCGACCGGTCGTTGCAGTACCACGCCGAGCAGGCGCTGTCCGCCCAGGTGGCCGCCACCGGCGCCGACGGGGGCACGGCGGTGGTCATGCAACCCCGGACCGGCGAGATCCTGGCCATGGCCAGTGTGGGGTCGAGCAGTGGCGGGCGAGCACCGCGGCCAACCGGCGACAACGTGGCGCTCACGTCGGTCTTCGAGCCGGGGTCCACCAACAAGGTCATCACCATCGCCGGGGTGCTCGAAGAGGGCGTGGCCGATCCCCACGACCGGCTGGCGGTGGCCGATTCACTCCAGGTGGGCCCGAAGCGCTTTTCCGACAGCGAGCCCCACCCCACCGAGGTCATGTCGGTGACCGAGGTGCTGGCCCGATCGTCCAACGTCGGGACCATCACCCTCGCGCAACGCCTCGGCGGCGACACGCTCGACGGCTACCTGCGGCGCTTCGGCTTCGGGAGGACGACGGGGCTGGGGTTCCCCGGCGAGTCGGCCGGACTGGTCCCCGACTTCGACGACTGGGCCAGCACCTCGATCGGCTCGATAGCCATCGGCCAGGGTGTCGCCGTGAACGCCGTGCAGATGCTGGGCGCGCTGAACACCGTCGCCACCGGCGGGCTCCATGTCGCCCCTCGCCTGGTGCGGTCCTTCGTCGACGCCAGCGGCACCGAGCGCCCGGCGGAGGCCGCGCCGGGCGAACGGGTCGTCTCCGAGGAGACGGCGACGGCCATGAAGCAGATGTTGACCGAGGCGGTGGTCGACGGCACCGGTGGGAAGGCCCAGGTGGAGGGCTACCCGGTGGCGGGCAAGACGGGGACCGCCCGGAAGCCGTCGACCGAGATCCGGGGCTACGAGCAGGGGGCGTACATGGGGGTCTTCGCCGGGTTCGTGCCCGTCGACGACCCGGAGCTGTCCATCATCGTCGTGCTCGACGAGCCCCATCCCTACTACGGAGGCGTGGTGGCGGCGCCGGTGTTCGCCGACATCGCCGGGTACGCCCTGCGACAGATGCGCGTCCCTCCACCCCTCGACACGCCTCCTCCGGTCCCCGCCGCCGACGCCGCCATCCGCGACTGATGTCGCGCGGCCGCGCATGAGGCGAGCCATGCGCCTCGACGAGGTCCTCGCCGGGCTCGACGTGGAGCGCGTCGTGGGTGACGCCACCATCGAGGTCACGGACGTGGTGCACGACTCCCGCCGGGTGGAGCCCGGAGCGTTGTTCTGCTGCCTGCCCGGCACCCACACCGACGGCCATCGCCACGCCCCCGAGGCCGTGGCCAGGGGTGCGGTCGCCCTGCTGGTGCAGCGCCCGCTCGCCCTCGACGCCACCCAGGTGGTGGTGGCCGACGCCCGGGTCCAGATGGCCTTCGCCGCGGCGGCGTTCTGGGGTCACCCGTCCCGGCGTCTTCAGGTCGTCGGCGTGACCGGGACCAACGGCAAGACGACGACCACCTGGCTGCTGCGGGCGATCCTCGAGTCGAGCGGGCGCCCCACCGGCCTCATCGGCACCCTGGGCGGGCCCCGCACCACGCCGGAGGCCACCGAGCTCCAGGCCACCCTGGCGGCTCTGGTGGACGACGGTGCCTCAGCCGTGGCCATGGAGGTGTCGTCGCACGCCCTGGCGCTGGCCCGGGTGGAGGCCACCTGGTTCTCCATGGCGGTGTTCACCAACCTCAGCCGTGAGCACCTCGACTTCCACGAGTCGATGGAGGACTACTTCGCGGTCAAGGCCCGACTGTTCGAGGCCCGGCGCAGCGCGGCGGCGGTGGTCAACCTCGACGATCCCCACGGAAGGCTCCTGTTGGAGTCGGCGGAGGTGCCCACCACCGGATACTCGCTGGGCGACGCCTCGGACATCGAGGTCGGCCTCGACGCCTGCGCCGGCACGTGGAGGGGTCGGCGTCTGCGCGTTCCGCTCGGAGGGGCAGCCAATCTCTCCAACGCGTTGGCAGCGGCCACCGTGGCCGTCGAGCTGGGGGTCGACGTCGACGCCGTCGTCGAGGGATTGGCGAGCACCCCGCCGGTGCCGGGGCGCTACGAACGCATCGACGCCGGCCAGCCCTTCTCCGTGATCGTCGACTACGCCCACACTCCCGTCGCCCTCGAACAGCTGCTGGTGGCCGCCCGCAGCGGGACCAGCGTCGACGGCGACGGCGCCGGCAGGGTCGTGGTGGTCTTCGGCTGTGGCGGTGACCGCGACCGCGCCAAGCGCCCCCTCATGGGCCGGGTGGCGGCCAGCCTTGCCGACGTGGCGGTGGTCACCTCCGACAACCCCAGGTCGGAGGACCCCCGTGCCATCATCGAGGAGGTGATCAAAGGAGCACAGGGACCGGGGACGGTGCACGTCGAGCCTGATCGGGCGGCGGCCATCCGCCTGGCGTTGGGCCGGGCGCGGCCCGGCGACGTCGTGGTGGTGGCGGGCAAGGGCCATGAGACCACCCAGGTGGTGGGCACCCGCAGCTACGACTTCGACGACCGCGAGGTGGTCCGGACCGAGCTCATCCGGCTGGGGCTCTCCGAGGCACCTCCCCGGTGATCCCGCTCCTCCTCGCCGCCGCCATGGCCTTCGCCTTCGCCCTGGTCGGCACCCCGCTGCTCATGCGCTGGCTGCGGGCCAGGGGCATCGGCCAGCCCATCCGCGAAGACGGGCCGCAAGGTCACGTCACCAAGACCGGCACCCCCACCATGGGCGGGATCATGATCGTCGGCGGCGCTCTGGTGGGCTACCTCGGCGCCCACCTCCAGAACGGGGCCATCTTCACGTGGGCGGGGATCTTGTCGGTCGCCGTCATCGCCGGAGCCGGCTTCGTCGGCCTGCTCGACGACTGGATCAAGGTGAAGCACTCCCGGAGCCTGGGCCTCAACAAGCGCACCAAGTTCGCCGGGCTGATCACGGTGGCGGTGATCTTCGCCGTGTTGTGCATCCGCCTGGCCGACGTGTCCACCGACCTGTCGTTCACCCGGGTCGACACCACCGGGTTCGACTTCGGTCCCGGTTTGTGGTCGCTGTGGGCGGTCCTGCTCATCCTCGGGTCGAGCAACGCCGTCAACCTCACCGACGGGCTCGACGGTCTGGCGGCCGGCTCCTCGACACTGTCGTTCTCGGCCTTCGTGGTCATCGCCTTCTGGGCGTTCCGCCACCAGGACATCTACCGCTACCCCCAGTCGCTCGACCTGGCCCTGGTGGCGGCGGCGATGATGGGCGCCTGCGCCGGGTTCCTGTGGTGGAACGCCGCTCCTGCCCGGATCTTCATGGGAGACACCGGTTCGCTCGCCATCGGCGCCGGCCTGGCGGCACTGGCCCTGACCACGAACACCCAGCTGCTGCTGCCCATCATCGGCGGGCTGTACGTGGCCGAGACGCTGTCGGTGATCGTGCAGGTGGCGTCGTTCCGCCTGTTCGGCCGCAGGGTGTTCCGCATGGCGCCGGTCCACCACCACTTCGAGCTGAAGGGGTGGCCGGAGACCACCGTGATCGTGAGGTTCTGGATCCTCTCGGGGATGAGCGTGGCGCTGGCCATCGGCATCTACTACGCCGACTACCTCTCGACGGGGGCGACGGGATGAGCGGTGGCGGCCGGGCCCTCGTCGTCGGCCTCGGCGTGGCCGGCGAGGCGGCTTCCCGACGCCTGGCCCAGCGCGGGTGGTCGACCACTGTGGTCGACGACGGCGCTGGTGAGGCGGCACGGCAGCGCGCCCAGGCGCTGGCCGGCCTCGGGGTGAGCTTCGTGGCGGCGCCATCGGCGGAGCAGCTGGCGACCCTGGTGGCCGACGCCGATCTGGTCGTGCCCAGCCCCGGAGTGCCGGCGGCACATCCGGCCATCGCCAGCGCCCGCTCCCGGGCCACGCCGGTGTGGAGCGAGCTCGAGCTCGCCGCCCGGTGGTCCGGCATCGCCATGGTGGCGATCACCGGGACGAACGGCAAGACCACGGTCACCACGCTGGTCGAGCGCATGCTCGCCGCCAGCGGGTGGCGCACGGTGGCGGCCGGCAACAACGAGCTGCCCCTGGTCGACGCCGTCGCCCGTGAGCCGGCGCTCGACATCGTGGTGGTCGAGGCCTCGTCGTTCGGCCTGGCGTACACCGAGCAGTTCCGCCCCGAGGTCGGGGTGTGGCTCAACCACGCCGAGGACCACCTCGACTGGCACGGGACCATGGTCGCCTACGCCGATGCCAAGGCCCGGGTGTGGGCCGCCCAGGGGCCCGACCAGGTCGCCGTGGCCAACGCCGACGATCCCACCGTCATGTCGCGGACCGAGGGCATCCGCTCGCGGCTCGTCACCTTCGGTGCCTCCGGCGACTGGCGCTCCGGCGGTGGCGTGCTCGTCGGGCCCGGTGGCCAGGAGCTGCTGGCGGTCGAGGAGCTGTGGCGGGCGCTTCCCCACGACGTGGCCAACGCCCTGGCCGCCGCAGCCGCAGCCCTGTCCGCCGGAGCCACCGTCGAGGCGGTCCGGTCGACGTTGCGGTCGTTCCGGGGGCTCCCTCACCGGCTGAGCCTGGTGGCCGACGTCGACGGGGTGGCCTACTACGACGACTCGAAGGCCACCGATCCCCACGCCACGCTCACCGCCGTGGCCGGGTTCGCCTCGGTGGTCCTCGTCGCCGGGGGGCGCAACAAGGGCCTCGACCTCTCGGTGCTGGCCGAGGCGGCGCCCCGCCTGCGGGCGGTGGTGGCCATCGGTGAGGCCGCCGCCGAGCTGCAGCGGGCGTTCCAGGGGTGCGTGCCCGTCACCGTCGCCTCCTCGATGGACGAGGCGGTCGCCCGGGCCCGCGCCTGCGCTCGACCCGGTGACGCCGTGGTGCTGTCTCCAGCGTGCGCCTCGTTCGACTGGTACTCCTCCTACGTCGAGCGCGGCGACGACTTCGTGCGGGCCGTGGGCGAGGTGCTGGCGGTGCGCACGTGAGCGCCGGTCGCCGGCCGGCGCGGCGACGTCGGGCGTCGGGCTTCGTGCTGCTGGCCGTGGTGGTGGCCGTGCTCGACGTCGTCGGCCTGGCCATGGTGCTGTCGGCCTCGTCGGTGCAGGCACTGCGGGAGTCGGGTTCCACCCTGACCTACTTCGCACGCCAGGCCACCTGGCTGTCCCTGGCGACCGTGGCCCTGGTCTGCACCGCCAAGGTCGACTACCGGCGCTGGCAGCGCCTGGCCGTCCCTCTGCTGGCGGCGACCACCGTCTTGCTGCTGGCGGTGCTGCACCCCGCAGTCGGCAACGAGGTCAACGGCGCCCGGAGCTGGATCGAGTTCGGCCCTGTGCGCCTGCAGCCCTCCGAGCTCACCAAGCTCGCCGTGCTGGTGTTCTGCGCCGACCTCCTGAGCCGCCGGGCGCACCTGCTCGACGACAGCCGCTCGACGTTGCGGCCGGTGCTGGTGGTGGGTGGCCTCACCACCGGGCTCATCCTGCTCGAGCCCGACCTGGGGACGGCCCTGGTCGTGGGGGCCATCGTCGCCTCGGTGCTGTTCCTCGCCGGCATCCCCCTGGGTCGGCTGAGCGGCGTCATGGCCCTGGGTGCGGCCGGGGCCCTGGCGCTCGCCCTCGGCAAGAGCTACCGCCGCGACCGGCTCCTGGTGTTCCTGCACCCCAGCACCGACCCCCTCGACGCCGGCTACCAGATCACCCAGTCGCTCACCGGGCTGGCCGCCGGTGGGTTGTTCGGGGTGGGGGTCGGGGCGAGCCGGGCCAAGTACGGGTTCCTGCCCAACGCCCACACCGACTTCATCTTCGCCATCATCGGCGAGGAGCTCGGCCTGGTCGGTGCCGTGGCGGTGCTGGCGCTGTTCCTGGCCTTCGGTGTGCTCGGCATCCGTGCCGCGCTCCGGGCACCCGACCGCTTCGGGACGCTGGTCGCCGGGGGCATCACCGCCTGGGTGCTCGCGCAGGCTCTCATCAACATCGGCGGCGTGGTCGGGCTCCTGCCCATCACCGGCCTGACGCTGCCGTTCATCTCCTTCGGGGGATCGTCCCTGCTCGTCACCATGGCGGCCACCGGCATCCTGCTCAACATCGCCGGGCAGGCCGTGCCCGATCGGCCACCCTCGGCGGAGCGACGCACGAGCTCGACGGCTTCACGACGCCCGTAGAGGGTCCATGGGTGTGTGCGTTCTTTGTCGCGTCCGGCACCGTCACGGTGCCCAGCGCGACAGAGAAGGAGAGGAGTCCGACCTTCAGACCGAGTAGCCGGAGGTGTCGAGGGCGCCGCGGTGCTGGGCGATCCACGCCGACGTGCGGGCCAGGCCGTCCTCGAGCGTGACCTCCGGCTCCCAGCCGGCCCACTCCCGGGCGCGGCGGTTGTCGCACAGCAGGCGTTCCACCTCGCTGCCCTCGGGTCGGAGGCGCTCGGGGTCGGTGACCACCGTGGCGGCGCTGCCGGTGATCGAGATGAGCAGGCCCACGAGATCGCCGATGGAGATCTCGCGGCCGGAGCCGATGTTGACCACCTCGCCCAGCGCCCGGTCGCAGCCGGCCACGGCGAGGAAGCCGGCCACGGTGTCGTCGACGTAGTTGAAGTCCCGGGTCGGCGTGGTGGCTCCGAGGGAGATCTCGTTGGCCCCTGCGTGGAGCTGGCTGAGGATGGTCGGGATCACCGCCCGGGTCGACTGGCGGGGCCCGTAGGTGTTGAACGGCCGCACCACCGCCACCGGCAGCTGGAAGGCGTGGAAGAACGACAGCGCCATCATGTCGGCGCCGATCTTGGACGCCGAGTACGGCGACTGCGGCTGCAGCGGGTGGTCCTCGCCGATGGGGACGTGGCGGGCGGTCCCGTAGGCCTCGCTGGTGGAGGTGTGCACCAGGCGATCCACGCCGGCTCGCAGGCACGCCCGCGCCACGTGGTGGGTGCCGGTGACGTTCACCTGCACGTAGCTCTCCGGTGCGGCGTAGCTGTAGGGGATGCCGATGAGGGCGGCGAGGTGGAACACCACCTCGCAGCCGTCGACGGCGGTGAAGACCCGCTCGGCGTCGCGTACGTCACCCGGGACCACCTCGACGTCGCGGTGGACGACCGGGTCGAGCCAACCGGCCCGTCCGAAGGGGTTGTAGTGCACCAGGGCCCGCACAACGGCCCCCTCCCGCACCAGCCGCTCGACCAGGGTGCTGCCGATGAAGCCTTCTCCACCGGTCACCAGGACGCGGCGCCCCTGCCACCCGGCCATGGCTCAGACCTGCTCGCCGGTGGCGAAGAGCACCAACGCCGCCTCCAGCTCTTCGAGCGTCCCGATGTCGATGAACTTCTCGAGGATGGGGAACGCCGTCACCCGCTCGCCCCTGGTGAGCACCGCCTCGACCAGGGTCGGCATCCCGAAGAACGTCTCGGGCGGTACCAGGTCGATCACGTGGGGCTCGAGGACGTAGATGCCGGCGTTGCACGACCGGTGCAGCGTCGGCTTCTCCACGATCCCCGCCACCTGGTCGCCCTCGAGGTGCAGGACCCCGTAGGGGATCTGCACGGCGTGGTCGAAGGCACCCACGGTGATGGCCGCTGCGCTGTGGCGGTGGTAGTCGACGAGTCGGGCGAAGTGCAGGGCCGTCACCTGGTCGGCGTTCATCACCAGCACCGGGCCGACCGGACGCTCGGGCAGCAGCGACAGCGGCCCGGCGGTGTTCAACTCGATGTGCTCGCGCAGGTAGTGGAGCCGTACGCCGTAGCCCTCGCCGTCACCCAGGCGCTCCTCGAACGCCTCCGCCTTGTAGTTGACCGAGAGGTGCACGTCCTTCACGCCGGCGGCCCACAGCCCCTCGAGCAACCGCTCCACGATGGTGGTGCGCCCGACGGTCAGCAGCGGCTTGGGCACCTTGTCGGTGAGCGGGCGCAGGCGCTGACCACGGCCACCGGCCAGGATCACCGCGGTCACCGGAGGCTGGTGGCCTCCGACGTCGTCGAGGTGGCGGTACCCGACCACCCGGCCACCGTCGACCACGGCCACCACTGACGCCCCGTGGCGCTCGAGCACCGCCCGGACGTGGTCGTCGCTGGCGTCGGAGGCGACGATGGCCGGATCGTCCCCCACGATCCGCGCCACCTCGGTGGTCGGAGGGTGCCCGGCGAGGTGGGCGCGGCGCAGCTCGGCGTCGGTGACGGTGCCCAGTATCGACGGCGCTGCCGAGTCGCCGTCGGCGGTCACCACGGCGAGACCGACGCCCTCTTGATGCAGACGGTCGAAGACCTGGCCGATCTCGTCGTCACCGCGCACGATCGTGGTCACGCCGTCACCTGGTGAGGCTGGCCGGCGAGGCGGCGAGCTCCAGCGCCCATGCCGCCAGCTCCTCGGCGGCCCGGGGGCGGGCGAGGCCGACCATCCCCGAGCGCATGCGCTCGAGTGTTCCCCGGTCTTCGAGGATGGCCTCGAGCAGAGGTCCGACCACCTCGGCGGTGGCGTCGTGGTCGCGCACCAGCTGGGCGGCGCCGGCGGCCACCAGAGCAGCGGCGTTGTGCGCCTGGTGGTCGAACGGGGCGTGCGGATAGGGCACGAGCACGGCGGGCAGCCCCACCACCGCCAGCTCGGCGACGGTGCCGGCACCGGGACGACACACCGCCACGTCGGCGGCGGCGTAGGCGTGGTCCATGCGCTCGAGAAAGGGCGTCAGCGTCACCAGGTGGGCCGCACCACTGGCTCGTAGCGCCGCCTGGGTGCGGTCGTGGTCACGAGGTCCGGACTTGACCACCAGCCGCACGTCGTGGCGCTCCCGCCAGCGCTCGGCCAGCCCGACGGCCAGCCGGTTGAGAGAGCTGGCTCCCTGGCTGCCGCCGTTGACCAACACCAACAGGGTGGCGTCGTCGACGCCATAGGCCTGACGGGCCTGCGGGCGCAGCTCCGAGCGGTCGAAGCCCGCCAGCTCGGTCCCGAGGGGCATGCCGACGGTGCGCACCGACGCCGAGCGCGGGAAGGCCGACACGGCATCGGGGAACGCGGTGGCCACGTTGGTCGTGAGCCGGGCAGCCACCAGGTTCGCCCGGCCGGGAACGGCGCCCGACTCGTGCACCAGCGAGGGGGTCCCCGCCAGGCGGGCGGCGAGGACGACGGGGACGCTGAGGTAGGCGCCCATCCCCACGGCGACGTCGGCGTGGCGGCGGCGCAGCACCCGCCGGGCCTGGATGGTGGAGCGCACCAGGGCGAACGGAAGCGACGCCGCCGCCAGGCCGGCGAAGGGCACCATGTCGATGAGATCGAGCTCGTAGCCGGATCTCGGCACGATGGTGGTCTCGAGCCCCCGTCCGGTGCCGACGAAGGACACCGACGCCGTTGGATCGGCTCGGCGAAGGGCATCGGCCACCGCCAGGCCGGGATAGATGTGGCCGCCGGTCCCTCCCGCGGCGATGACGATGCTGGCTGCCATGGCGTCCGCAGGTTAGGACCTTCGGCCGGCTTCGTTCGCTTCCTGCCGGCACGACGCCGCGACGGCGTCGTGGCAGGCTCCGGCAGCGTCGGTCCTCCACCACAGGGGGCGGGCGCCGTATCGTTGGACCGCGTGCCTGGACCGGTGCTCGATCTCGGCCGTGCTCAGCGCATCCACGTGGTGGGAGCCGGGGGCTCCGGCATGGCGCCGATCGCCCGGATCCTCGTTGCCATGGGTCACGCCGTCTCCGGAAGCGACCAGTCGTGGTCGTCGCGGCTCGCCGAGCTCGAGCGCCGGTTCGCCGATCTGGAGGACCGTTTCGAGGCGGTCGAGGACCGTCTCAAGGCGGTCGAGGGCCACCAGTTCGACGCCGACGAGGAGAAGCCCCGGAGCGCCCACCGCGGCACCGACGAGCATCATCGTCACGCCGAGAAGGCTCCAGCCGCTCATCGCTGCCTTCTCAGTGCACGCCGGCGCCCACCCCGACCGGCACGCGTTCGAGGATCTCGCCCAGCGCACCTGCGGCGGTCGCGCCTCGCAGCTCGCGATCGAGGTCGACGACCAGGCGATGCGTGAGGACCGGCGCCGCGAGCGCGACCACGTCATCAGGCAGGACGTAGTCGCGCCCGTCGAGGGCGGCGTGCGCCTTCGCCCGCCCCTGCAGCGCGGCGCGGTAACGCGGGTCGGCGTCGACGGCGCGGTCGTGGTGCCGGAGCGCGGCTGCGGCGTCGCCGCTGTCGAAGGCGAGCTCGCCGAGGTGGTGGTGTGCGAAGGCGCTGGCGGCCGCCGAGGGCGAGACCTCGAGCGCACGCTCCATGTACCGCCGAGCCAGCGCCGTCTCGCCCCGCAGCTCCCAGGTGTAGGAGACGCGCGCGAGGGAGGAGGTGTCGGGCCGGACGTCGACCATCCGCTGCGTCGCCGTGAACGCCTCCTCGTACCGCCCGAGCTGGATCGCGGCATCGGCGAGCGCGCCCAGCAGGATCGGGTTGCTCCCGTTGAT
>JAHWJH010000159.1 GCA_019348555.1 Actinomycetota bacterium | reverse complement strand
CTATCGACGCCCCCCGCGACGGCAGGCTCGGTCGTCGACGACGACCCCACCTCCGACGACGAGCAGCTGCTGCAGCGGAGGGACGCCGAGTTGGAGCCGGTCGAGCGGACCCTCGTGCGGGCGCTCAAGCGGGCGCTGGCGGACGAACAGAACGAGGTCCTCGACACGCTGCGACGCGGCCGCGGCGCGGCGTCGATCACCGAGCTCCTGCCGGGTGCCAGTGACCACACGGCTCGGTACCTTGCCGTCGTGGGCCCGGCGCTGGCGGTGGCGGCACAGTTGGGCGCCGCCGACGAAGCGGAGGCGCCGACGGTCAGCGATCTCGCCGTCGGGTTGGCGGCCGAGGTGGCCGAGGACGTTCGGGCCCGCCTGCAGCGGGCGCTCGAAGCGGCCGACGGCCAGGAGGCCTCGCTCTCCGAGGGCTTCTCGTCCGCCTACCGGGAGTGGAAGACGTCGCGGGTCGAGCCGCTGGCCCGTCATCACTGCGTCGCCGCCCACACTCGGGGTCGCTTCGTGGCCGCCCGAGGGAACCTCCGTTGGGTGGTCGACGGCGAGGAGGGCCCCTGTCCGGATTGTGACGACAACGCCCTTGCCTCCACTCCCAAGGGCGACGTCTTCCCCACCGGGCAACGCCACCCCCCGGCGCACATCGGTTGCCGCTGCACCATCGTCGGCGACGAGCGCTGAGGCGTCAGCGGTCAGGCGACCGCCGGGCGGTGACCCCGACCCAATAGGCTCCGGCCGATGCGCTCTCCGGGTGATCTCCCGCACCGCCGCCCCCCGCAGCTGGCGGGTCGCGGCCGGGCCTGGCTGGTGGCGCTGGGCGTTCTGCTGTTCGTCCTGCTGACCTCACTGCGAGGCATCGCCGGCTTCTACACCGAGTACCTGTGGTTCGACTCGCTCGACTTCACCGGGGTGTTCACCGGGGTGCTCGGCGCCAAGGTCGCCCTCGGCGTGGTGTTCAGCCTGGTGTTCTTCCTTGTCCTGTGGGTGAACCTGGTGATCGCCGACCGCATCGGCCCGCGTTTTCGTCCACCGGGCGCCGAAGAGGAGGTCATCGAGCGCTACCACGAGCTCGTGGGCAACCGCACCGGGCTCGTGCGGATCGTCGTCGCCGCCGGCTTCGCCTTCATCGCCGGCGCCGGCGTCTCCTCCCGCTGGAACGACTGGATCCTGTTCAACAACGCCCGCCCCTTCGACGACGTCGACCCACTGCTCAACACCGACATCGGCTTCTACGTCTTCCGCCTTCCCTTCCTCACCTTCGTCGTCGACTGGGCGTTCGCCAGCCTGGTGATCATCGCCGTGGTCACGGCCGTGGCCCACTACCTCAACGGGGGGATCCGCTTCCAAGGCACCGCCCAGCGGGTCAGCGTGCAGGTCAAGGCCCACGTCTCGGTGCTGCTCGGCATCATGGCTCTGCTGCGGGCGGTCGGTTACTGGCTGCAGCGCTACGAGCTGAACTTCTCGACCAACGGCACCGTCGACGGCGCCACCTACACCGACGTCACGGCCCGCAAGCCGGCGCTCGAGCTGCTGACCGTGATCTCCCTGGCAGCCCTTGTCCTGCTTCTGATCAACATCCGGCGCCGGGGCTGGGTGCTGCCGGCGCTGGCCGTGGGGTCGTGGGCGCTGGCCGCGGTGGCCGTCGGGGGTATTTATCCCGCCTTCGTGCAGCGCTTCCAGGTGGTGCCGGCCGAGTCGTCCCGCGAGGAGCCCTACATCGAGCGCAACATCGAGGCCACCCGGGCGGCTCTCGGCCTCGACGCCGTGCAGGAGCGGCCGTTCGCCGCCGACAACGCGCTCGACGCCGATGGATTGGCCGACAACGCCGACACCGTGGAGAACATCCGGGTGTGGGACCCGGCCTTCTTGTTGCAGAGCTTCCAGCGGCGCCAGGAGGTCCGGCCTCAGTACAAGATCACCGACGTCGACGTCGACCGCTACTTCCTCGATGGCGACCTCACCCAGACGCTGATCTCCGCTCGGGAGCTCGACACCTCCGGCGTGCCCCAGGACTCCTGGGAGGCGAAGCACCTGACCTACACCCACGGCTATGGCGCGGTGGCAGCTCCCGCCAACGACAAGGACAACGCCGGTGGTCCGGTGCTCGTGCTCTCCGACATCCCCGTCGACGGCAACCCCCAGTTGCAACCCGACGAGCGCCCGGGCATCTACGTGGGCGAAGGCCTCGAGCAGTACGTCATCGTGGGTACCGCCCGTGAGGAGATCGACTTCCAGAACGCCGACGGGACCACGCAGTTCACCACCTACCAAGGTGACGACGGCGTGGCGATGGGGTCCTACCTGCGTCGCGCTGCGTTCGCCCTGCGCTTCGGCGACATCAACCCGCTGATCTCCTCCAACGTCAGAGACAACTCCAAGATCCTCTACAAGCGCGATGTGCGCGAACGCGTGCAGAGCCTGGCCCCGTTCCTGGCGTTCGACGCCGACCCCTACGTCGTGACCATCGGCGGACGGCTGCAGTACGTGATCGACGCGTACACCACCTCGAACCACTATCCCTACGCCCAGCGGGCGGAGACGGGGGCGATCCCCCCCAGCAGCGGCCTCAACCGCAACTTCAACTACGTGCGCAACTCGGTGAAGGCGGTCGTCGACGCCTACGACGGCACGGTCACCATGTATGCCATCGACCCTGAAGATCCGGTGCTGGCTGCCTATCGCCAGGCCTTCCCCAACCTGTTCCTCGACGGAGAGCGGGTGCCGGAGGAGCTGAGGGCCCACTTCCGCTACCCCGAGGACCTGTTCCGGACGCAGACGACGATGTGGGGCCGGTACCACATCGAGGTCGCCGACGACTTCTACAACAACAACGACGGCTGGAACGTGGCGCAGGACCCCGGGTCGGGCAGCGCCAACCAGCTCAGCCAGCAGGTCGACCCGATCACAGGACAGGCGCTGGGACCGGCGCGAGAGGCGCGCATCGACCCGTACTACCTCGTCATGCGCCTGCCCGGTGAGGACGAGCTGAGCTTCGTGATGTTGCGCCCCTTCGTCCCCGTTTCTGCCGCCGACACCCGCAAGGAGCTCACCGCCTTCATGGTCGCCAAGAGCGACCCCGATGACTACGGCCAGCTCCAGACCTTCGTCATGCCCCGGGGCGACCCTCCTGACGGCCCCGCCATCGTCGGGGCCAACATGCAACAGGACGAAGAGGTCTCTGAGCTTCAGACGCTGTTGGGTGGTCAGGGTTCCGACGTCCAGTTCGGCAACCTGGTGATCATCCCGATCGAGGAGTCGCTGCTGTATGTCCGGCCCTTCTACGTGGTCGCACCCACCACGCAGATCCCGGAGCTGCGCAAGGTGATCGTCTCGTTCAACCGGGAGGTCGTCGTCAAGGACACGCTGGAGCAGGCCCTCGAGGAGATCTTCCCGAGCGACGCGGCAGCACCGACCACCCCGGCGCCCGACCAAGGCGCGGCACCGCCTGGCATCCCGGGTGGGCCGCCGGCGGAGGGTTCACCTGGCCCCGAGCTCCCCGCCGACGATGACGTGGCCAGCCTCCTGGCCCGAGCGGCAACAGCGTTCGACGAGGCGCAGGCGGCGCTCCAGGCCGGAGACCTCGGCCTGTACCAACAACGAGTGCAGGCCGCCGCCGCCCTGGTGGCCCGTGCCAGGGACCTGTCCGGCCCACCGACCACGACCACGGTGGTTCCGCCCTCGGGGTCGGCGTGATTTTGGAGGACGTCCCGGCCCCGGTATCGTGGGTGCCACGACGCGGGGTGGAGCAGTCTGGTAGCTCGTCGGGCTCATAACCCGAAGGTCGCAGGTTCAAATCCTGCCCCCGCCACCAACGATGCAGGTCAGGGCCGGTGCGCAAGCACCGGCCCTTCTGTTGTCCGGGCAATCTTGTACCGGGTCTTCTACCGGATGGATCGTCACCCGGTGGAAGCCGCCGTCACGTAGCACCGGAGCTGCGGATGACTGTCCGTGAGAGCGATCACGCTTGGTGCCGCGTAGGCCTGTTGTCGTCGGCACCAAGTGGCTCCTGGACGCGTGGCCCCGAGGTCGGTGGCGGTTGACTGGACCCGATCGTCGGTCCACCCGCCATGAGACTGCGGTTCGTTGGTCCGCCACCCGA
>JAHWJH010000158.1 GCA_019348555.1 Actinomycetota bacterium | reverse complement strand
TCGGGCGTTTCCAGATGCTCTGCCAGCTGAGCTACGTCCCCGGGGGAACGGCCGGACTCGAACCGGCGACCCTCTGATCATTGAGAGTGAAGTAGCCCGTGCCTGCGCACCGGCATCCCTGTCGCGTACCCCCGAGTCGAACGGGGCGGTCCGGCTTCATGAGGGCCGGACGGCGAACCTGCGTACGCGTGCGTCTCCACGGGAGGAGTCGAACCTCCGGCATCCTCTGTGTGAGAGAGGCGGTCTGCCGCTGACCTACTCGTCGTTGGTTGGTAGGGCGTCGTGGAGTCGAACCACGTCGTCCCGCGTTATCAGCGCGGTGCCGTCACCGTCTGGCTCACGCCCCTCGTGTCGACGCGGGAGGAGTCGAACCTCCAGCCGCCTGCGTGTCGTGCAGGTGCGCTACCGCTTGCGCCACGCGTCGATGGTGTGGTCCCAGGAGCGCTCGAATCTCCTCCTGCCGGGTTTCAACCGGCCGCTCCACCATCAGAGCTTCAGGACCGTGCGTCTCGCCCGTGAACCGGGCGACCGGAGGTGCACGCCCTTGCGGGCATTCACTTAACAGGTGAAGGAACCCTCGGTCTGCGCATCGGGCGAGATGGGGCCGGCGGCGGGAATCGAACCCGCTGCTTCTCGGATACGGGCCGAGCGTCCGACCGTTCGGACCTCGCCGGCATGGAGTGGGCGGAGGGAGTTGAACCCTCGCCTTCGGTGTGGGGCACCGACGTGCTGTTCCGTTGACACCACGCCCACGGGTTGCGATGACCGCCGTGCGCCAGTCCCTTGCGGGATGCTGACCCACGACGGCCGTCGCGATTCGCTCAGGTCCCCTTGTAGTTGAGGACCTGGTGCAGCGTGTGGCGGACCTCGACGAGGTCGGCCTGGTCGGCCATGACCTGGTCGATGTCCTTGTAGGCCGAGGGGATCTCGTCCACCAGCGCGTCGGCTCGCTTGTCGAGCCAGACCTTGCCGCGCATCTGCTCGGCGAGGTCTGCGGTGGTGAAAAGCTTCTTGGCCTGGGTGCGGCTGTGCCGGCGGCCGGCGCCGTGGCTGCACGACGTCCAGCTGGCCTCGTTGCCCTTGCCCGCCACGATGTAGCTGCGCGTGCCCATCGAGCCGGGGATGACACCGAGGTCACCGATGTCCGCCTTGATCGCACCCTTGCGGGTGATCCACAGCTCGCTGCCGTTGTGGACCTCGCGCTGGGTGAAGTTGTGATGGCAGTTGATGCGCCGGGTCTCCCGGCCGAAGCCGATGAACGCGAACACCTCGCGCATCGCGTTGTCCATCATCTGATCGCGGTTGGCCCGGGCGTAGTCCTGGGCCCACAGCATGTCGCCGATGTACGCCTGGAACTCGGGCGTGCCCTCCAGGAAGTAGGCCAGGTCCGGGTCCTCCAGCCGTAGCTGCAGGTCCTTGGCCAGGTGACGGGCCTTGGCGATGTGCATCTGGGCGAGCTGGTTGCCGATGCCGCGGCTGCCCGAGTGCAGCACCACCCAAACCCGGCCCCGCTCGTCGACGCACAGCTCGAAGAAGTGGTTGCCCGACCCGAGGGTGCCGAACTGCTTGGTCACCTTGTCCGCCTGCTTGTCGGCGAGCTCGGTTGCCGGCTTGTGCTGGCCGAGCCAGGCCTTCGCGTTGCGGGCCGCCACGTCGTGGCCCTGGCCCACACCGGCCGGGATCGCCTTGGCGATGCGGCCGAGCAGCGGCTCGAGGTCATCGGGCAGCTGGTTCTCGGTGACGTCGAGCTCGGCGGCGATCATGCCGCAGCCGATGTCGACACCCACCGCTGCGGGGATCACCGCGCCCTTGGTCGGGATCACCGAACCGACCGTCGCGCCGATGCCGACGTGGGCGTCGGGCATCAGGGCGACATGGCCTTCCACGATCGGCAGGCGTGCGGTCTTCTCGGCCTGGCGGATGGTCCCCGGGTCGATGTCGCTGGCCCAGGAGATCAGCTTGTCGTTCACGTTGGTGGGCATGTCACCCCCTCCTTGTCATTTATTGGTCGTGTGGCCGGCGGGAGTCGAACCCGCATCACGAGCGTGGTGTGCTCGCATCCTCGCCGTTGGACGACGACCACATGGTCTGCGATCCGTGAACCCGTTGGAACGAGGCATGCCGGCTGTTACCCCTCCGGCTTGCAGCGGGATCTCCGACCCGCGGGGTGTTGCGGCTGAGGAAGGATCCCCGTTCCGTCGCATCGGATCGACATGGACGCCCGGGAGGGACTCTCACCCCCGTGTCGCGGTCTGCAGCCGCGTGCCTCGATCCTCGGCCACCGGGCGATGCGCTGCCAGAGGAGGACTCGAACCCCCATGAGCCGTTGAACAGACGGCCGTCCTACCGTTGGACGATCTGGCATCGAGTACCGCGACGGGGAGTCGAACCCCGGCCTCCGGGTTGAGGGCCCGGCGTCGTGTCCGCTGGACTACCGCGGCGTGGAGGAAGCGGTGGGACTCGCACCCACAAGGGCCTCGCGACCCCTACCTGTTTTCGGGACAGGCCCCTCATCTGGCCGGATCGCTTCCCTGATGGGGCCCTCGGTGGGAATCGCACCCGCACGGGCTGGCGGCCCGTACCCGCGTAGCAAGCGGGCTCCTCATTTCACCGGTTCCCTTTCACTAATCTGGCCTGTTCCCTTCCACGATGGAGCCCTCGGTGGGAATCGCACCCACGACCTCGTCCGTACCGGGGACGCGCTCTGCCTCGCTGAGCTACAAGGGCTTGGCCTCGCCGGCACGACTCGAACGTGCGACCCCCGCCTTCGGAGGGCGGTGCTCTCGTCCACTGAGCTACGGCGAGATGAGCGTCGACGGCAGGGGTCGAACCTGCACTCTCCGGCTTCGTAGACCGGTGCCTTCTCCATTCGGCCACGTCGACGTGGCGCCACCTACGGGACTTGAACCCGTGACCTTCTGCTCGACAGGCAGCTGCTCTGGCCGGCTGAGCTACGGCGGCGTGGTGCGCGCCCTGGGCCTCGAACCCAGTCTTGTCCGGGGTAAGAGCCCGGTGCCCTACCTGTCAGGCGTGACGCGCGTGGTGGGCCGGGAGGGAATCGAACCCCCTGTGTCGGGAAGACGGCTGGTCTACAGCCAGCTGCGCCCCATGGCGCGACCGACCCATGTCGAAGCCAGGTGGCGCTGGCCTCGACGACGATGTCTCTGCAGTTGTCAAGGTGCTGATGGCCGGACTGGCTGCCCGGCACGCGAGCAGGCTCGGAAGGTGTCGAACCCCCGGCCGTCGGTGTTGGAGACCGCGGCGCCACCACTGGCTCGAGCCCAAGGGAGTGCGCGCATGACGTTGTGCGCGTGACGCGAGGAAGCGCTGAAGATCAGACGCGAAGCGTCGGAGCTACCAGCGCACGACGGGCCTGCCGGCATTGACAAGCTCCCGTCGTCCCGGCTGATCCTCATGATCGAGGTACGGGCCGGGTTTGCACGCAAGCGCGTCGAAGCTCGGCAGGGATCGGCCCTGGAGCGTTCGTTCGGCGGTGAGCATGCGTGCCATAGGACTAGCGATTCTGCGGCGATCGCTCGACCCTGTCAAGCGATTTCCTGCGGCGACGTTCTGACCGGCCGAAGCATCGCCGGGTGCAGCCGCGTCGCGGCTCGGATGGCCGCCATCGAGCTGTGGAGAAAGGTTCTCGAGGGCTCAGATGCCCGCGTGCCGAGGACGCTGCAGGATGATCTTCCCGAGCTGCTGTGGCTGTACTTCATGGGGGTCGTGCTGTTCTGGGTATACGACCCGACACCCGACGGGTCCGCGACACGCAACGCTGTCGCTTGTACGGCTCCGCTCGTCGTGCGCGCAATCGGCCTGACCCGCCTGCCCATCCTGCGGGGGATGGTCGACGACCTCGTGGCACTGATCAACGAGGTCCGTCGAGTCTTCACTGCGCCGGCGACAGACCCGGGGCGCCGACCGTGACACCTCCGGGTAGGCGTCCCACTGGGTCAGGGACATCACCGAGCACGCCACCGCCGAAGGAATGGTCTATCTAGCTGTAATCCTCGACGCGTGGAGCCCCGCGGGTCGTCGGCTGGTCCATCGCCGATCACATCCGAGCCGAGCTGTGGTCGACGCCCTACAGATGGCGGCGTCGGCCGCACCAGGCTCCGCACCCGCCCCGGGCGCGTATCCGGGCGCGTATCCGGGCGCGTATCCTCATGGAGACCAGCCATCTGGACGGACTGCATGGACGAACGCAGAGACAGAACCCCAGGTCACAGCACTGCAGCGCACTC
>JAHWJH010000157.1 GCA_019348555.1 Actinomycetota bacterium | reverse complement strand
TCGATCGACCGCATCCGCGACGGCTCGTCGTTCACGACGCGGCGGGTCGTCGCCCTGCAGGACGGCGAGGCCATCTTCAACCTCGACGCCTCCTTCCACAAGCAGGAGCCGGGCGGCGAGTTCGAGCTGCCGGCGCCGCTCGCCAACGTGCCGCCGCCCGAGGAGATCGAGCCGCCCGACCACGGCTGGGCGATGCACCGCCGCCCCGTGGAGACCCGCGAGCTGGCGACGGGGCCGACGCCGACGTCGAGCGGGCGGTCTTCGCCGGACTCGGCGTGCTGGTCATGGGCTACCCCTGCGCGGTGGGCATCGCTGCTCCGTTGGCCATCGTGCGGGGCGCCGGCGAGGCGGCCGACGAGGGCATCATCATGCGCACCGGCGAGGCCTTCCAGGCCTTTCGGTCGGTGACCCACGTGGTGTTGGACAAGACCGGCACCCTCACCGAGGGGCGCCCCACCGTGCGCGAGGTCGAGGCGTTGGGCGATGCCGACGAACTGGTGCGCCTGGCAGCAGCGGCGGAGTCGGCCTCCGAGCACCCGCTGGGACAGGCCGTGGTCGCCTCTGCCTTCGAGCGCAAGCTGGCGCTGCCCCCGGTCAGCGACTTCGAGTCGGTGACCGGCTTCGGCGTCTCCGCCGTCGTCGACGGCCACCGGGTCCTGGTCGGCCGGCCCCGCTTCCTCGAGGACCACGGCGTCGATCTGAACAAGCTGCGCGACCACGTCGAGCGGCTCCAGCATGCCGGGCGTACCGTCATCGCCGTCAGCCGCCAGGGTCGGGCCCTCGGCGTGTTGGCCCTGGGTGACGAGCTGCGGGCCGATGCCGTCGAAGCCGTGGCGGCCATGCGCCAGGCCAAGCTCACCCCGGTGCTGGTCACCGGCGACAACGAGGCCGCCGCCCGCCGGGTCGCCGGCCAGCTTGGCATCGACGAGGTCCACGGTGGGGTACTGCCCGAGGACAAGGCCGAGATCGTCCGTCGCTTGCAGCAGGAGGGGAACACGGTGGCCATGGTGGGCGACGGCATCAACGACGCCCCCGCCCTCATGCAGGCCAACGTGGGTGTGGCCATGGGCGGCGGCACCGACATCGCCATGGAGTCGGCCGACATCATCATCGTAGGCAACGAGGTGGCGTCGGTGCTGCGGGCTCGGGAGATCAGCCGCCGCAGCTACCGCACCACCCGCCAGAACGTGTCGCTCGCCTTCTTGTTCAACGGCATCGGCATCCCCGCTGCCGCCACCGGGTTGGTCTACCCGGTGTGGGCCATGGTGGCCATGGCGGCCAGCGTCACCACCATCTTCATCAACTCCATCGGAGGTCGTCCGTCGTTGCTCTTCGACGCCATCGCCAGCGTTGGTCGCACGGAGGGGCCGGAGGTCAAGGAGACCAAGGCCGTGCACGCTTAGCTTTGGTGTTCGCTCCGCCCTCCCCGGCCGAGGTGGCAAGTCCAGAAGTGTTGGGGACGTAGAGAATCTCGGCGTCGGAATCGATGAACCTCCACCGGGGCGCCTCCGGACTACGTCCGATACAGCTCTTCCACCGGCGAGCTCTTGGTTGCCGAACCGGAAGGCTCCCCGTCGGGCATCGAGGTCTTCGCCGTCGAGGGCCCTGCACCAACGTTGCGCCACGTTGTCTTCATCCCCGTGCCCGAGGGGCCGGAGGGACTGACGGTGACCCCCACCAGGCGGATGGCGTACAGCCATGCCGGTGGTCATCTCGTGGCCGTCGACGTGCCCGGCCGCGCGGTTACCGGGCGCTGGGCCACTGGATGTGAGGAAACGCATGGGTTCCCCCGCATCGACGATCGCCTCGGCGTCGCCCTCGCCAGCTGTGCCGCCAACGGCGAGGTTTCGCTGCTTGATCTGGATAGCGGGCGTGAGCTCGGCCGCTACGAGCTCGGCGGTGGGGAAGCCCTGCCCGCCTACTCAGAGCGCACGGGCCACTTCTACGTCCGGGCCGACCCTGGGACGGCCATCGCGACGTTGCAGCCGTCCAAGGACGGCCTCACCCTCGTGCGCCAGGTCGAGGTGCCGGAGGCCGGTCATTGCCTGACGACCGACGACCGCGGCCACTACTGGACCTGCGACGCAGAACATGGACGCGTCCTGAGATTCGACGATGCTGATCGCGACTGAACCTACCGTGGCCGCTCTTCGACCGAGGAACGCTCAAGGGCCTTCGAGGTGTACGGCCGGGCGGCACGGCTCCTCCGCCGAGGTGATGTCATGAAGGTGGACTGCTGCCTTCCGTGCCGGCAACCCAAGAGCGGTGACTGCGCTTGATGGTCACGATGGGCGCCGGCACAGCGGCTGGCTGAACGCCTTCCTCTCGGCGCGTTGAGCGACGACCCCGCTCTCAGACGACCCCGATCGGTGGGCGAGAGTGATCGACGCCGCGCGTTGACCGCGCTCAGCCATCGGGTCGCCGGCTCTTGATCCGCCAACTCAGCGATGCAGTTCGTCAGGCCTCGCTCACGGCGGTCGGGCTGGGGGGCCGCTTGATCTCGATGAGCTCGGGGAAGCACTGGGCCACGGTGCGGAGGCTTTCCCACAGCCCGAGCTCCTGTCCTGGCTGGGGCGTGCTGGACAGCTTGACGAACACCACCTCCCCCTCGTCGAGCACGAGGGTGGGCGTCCCGAACGCCCCGTAGCGCGCCACGCCCTCACGGTGGTCCTGCGCGACGGCTGCCAGCCAGCGGGGCCGTTCCTGCTCGAACGTGGCGACGTCGACGCCAGCGGCGGCGGCCAGAGCCAGCAGCTCGCCCTCGCCGAGGCGGCGGCCGTCGCCGTGCATGGCCTCGAAGACCGACCGGTGGTAGCGGTTGAACTCCGCCTTCCTGGCGGCGTGGGCAAGGGCGAGGGCCAGCACGGAGATGCTCGAGATTTCGGGGTCGTCGAACGGGGAGGGAGTGCCCTGGTCGTGGTTGGCTTCCTTGAGTGAGAAGGTGCGCCAGCACACGGTGACGTCACGGCCTGCTCGCACCACCGCTTCGATCCAAGGGAGCACCCGGTAGGAGTACGGGCACGTGTAGTCGAAGAACACGTTCACGTGCATTCGACCATCGTCTCCTCCACCCGCTCGGCGGCCTTGCGGGCGGCGATGAGCACGGGGTCCCAGACCGGCGAGAACGGCGGGGCGTAGGCGAGGTCCAGTCCGGTCATCTCCTCGACGGTCATCCCGTTCCACAAGGCGATGGCCAGGCCGTCGATCCGCTTGGCGGCGCCTTCCTCGCCCACGATCTGCGCACCGAGGAGCCGGCCCGACCTCCTCTCGGCCACCAGCTTGGTCCGCATGAGCGTCGCCCCCGGGTAGTACCCGGCCCTGGTCGTCGACTCCACCACGACGCTCACGGCGTCGAAGCCGGCCTCGGCCGCCTCGGCTTCGTTGAGCCCGGTGCGGGCCACCTCGACGCTGCAGATCTTCGACACGGCCGTCCCGACAACCCCCGGGAAGGTGGCGTAGCCGCCGCCGATGTTGATGCCCGCCACCCGACCCTGCTTGTTGGCATGGGTGCCCAGGGCGATCGCCATCCGCTTTCCTGAGACGAGATGCGTCGTCTCGACGCAGTCCCCCGCCGCCCATACGCCCTCGGGCTGTGTGCGCATGCGCCGGTCGGTGACGATCCCTCCGCTCGCCCCCACGGGGATCCCGGCCGAGTGGGCCAGGGCGGAGTTGGGGCGCACCCCCATCCCGAGCACGACGAGATCGGCGGGGACGCTGCGCTGCTCGGTGGTCACCGCCCGCACCTGGCCGCTGCTGGTCTCGATGGCCTCGACCCGCTCGCCAAGGTACAGCGTGACACCGACCCGGCGAAGGGCGTCGGCCACGAGGGCCCCCATGTCCGGGTCGAGGGTGCCCATCGGCTGGGGTTGGGCGGAGACCAGGGAGACCTCAAGACCCCGCATCACGAGGGCCTCGGCCATCTCCAGGCCGATGTATCCGCCGCCGACCACCACCGCCCGCTGCGTCGACCCCTCGGCCACCAGAGCGTGCAGCGCGATGGCATCGTCGAGGATCTGCACCCCATGGACGCCTCTCGCGTCGGCACCGGGAACGTCGGGGCGCGCGGGGACCGACCCGGTCGCCACCACCAGCTGGTCGAACCCTTCCCATCGCTCCGACTGGGCCTCGACGTCGCGGACGCGGACCTGGCGGCGCCCGAGGTCGATCTCCACCACGTCATGTCTGAGGCATACGCCGATGTCGAAGCGAGATCGGAACTCCTCGGGGGCGCGGACGACGAGCTGGCTGGCCTC
>JAHWJH010000156.1 GCA_019348555.1 Actinomycetota bacterium | reverse complement strand
CGGTGCTTGCAGGGAAGGTGTCGAGGAACCCCCGTGTCGAGAAGAGCATTCCGAAGGAGCCTCCCTCCACCTGGTTCTGGCTCACTCCGAGGCCGACGTTTCCTCCACCGATGACGAGGCCGAAGGTGGCGACGCCGCGGCCTCCTCCGCCGCCGGCTTCTTGATCAGCAAGTCCAGGTCTATGCGGTACGCCCAGGCTGGCAAGACGTCGGGAGGCTTGGTCTCGTAGGCATTGATGACACTCCGGATGGGGGTCCAATGTGAGCGAGCGCCAACGTCGATGCGACTCTCGGCGGCGTAGGAGAGCCCCGGAGACTGGTGGGTGGCGCCCTGCAAGAGATGCTGCAGGTCGATCAGCGGGCGAGCTGAAATGGCGACGAGGTCGCCCCCGACGTAGGTTGTATCGACCGGGATCACCTTGCCGCTACTCGTGCTGACGAGCATCGTCCGGGTGGCAGTGTCCTCTTGGAAGGAATGGACGTAGCCGTCCCGCGTCACGTCGTAGCCGGCATCCAAGACGACCTCGTGCATCCCGCACGTCGTCATCCACCCTCTGTTCGGGTAGTCCGCCGGCGCCGCGCACGAGGTCTCCATGCTCCGTTTGCCTGTGGTCTGGCTCTTGACGAAAACCCCGATGCGGTCGCCGCCGGTCCAGAGGTTACCGGCAGCGTCGTAGTACCCGTACCCGTAGCGGAAGCCTGAGGCGTCTTTGCCCATCCCTCCCGTTACCGGTGTGACCGCCTTCAGCGGATCCGCTTGGGTGCTGTCGAAGCGGAACTCCTGATGAGGGTAGTGGTAGGTGGTCCGGCCGTCCTTGGTATAGTAAGCGTCGTACTGTACGAAGAATCGCTCGTCGCCTGCCGTGCCGCTCGGGTCACTCTCCACCCACTTGGGAGCCGGCTCCCACGTTCCGCCAGCGGCGTCGGGGGGGTTGTTCTGATAGTACCCCTTGATCGTCCCGTCGAGGGCGAGCACCAGGAAGCTTCGGTCGAAGTACCGAGAGATGGCGAGGTGGCCTGAGACCGGCAGGTAGGCCAGGGACCCCATCCCACCATTGAAGGCAGTCTGGCTCAGCGAGTAGGGGTCATTCGTCGTCGGGAAGATCTTTTTTCCCAGTGTGCCGTTCTGGTCCTGGAGCTGCTGGGCTGTGCGGGAGAGTGCCTGGTTGTACTGCCACTCGCCTCGGCCGTCACGAGTCAGGAACCCCAGCGAGGGGTAGAGCCCGTAATCGGTCACGCTCCAGCGGTGATAGTTGAAATCCGAGGTGAACACCACCTTCTCGGTGCCGGCGTCGTTGAGCGAAATGAAATCCGATACCACTGCGCCTCCGGTCACTCCGTTGTCGGGGCTCACGGCGCGGAGGCTGCCAGTCGTCGTGGGCACGATGATGTTGCGGTAGGTCCCCTTGGTCGGATTGAAGACGCTGATCGCCATGTGGTCAGCGGTCGGGCTCACCGAGTTGCTCGACTGGGCGTAGCCGCCGGTGATCAACTCCCCACCGATCGCCTCTGCCGGCCACATGCTCTGCCCGGGCGGAGGCCGCCAGGCGTCGATGGCAACCGTGCGAAGGGTTCGTCCATCACCCTCGGTCTCGTTCGGCCAACTCGAGAACGTGCTGGGCTGTCCGTAGAGTCGGATCATGGCAGGAGTAAGGGTGGCGTTGCCGCCACCCCGGCCCACATCCCCCGCCGTCCCCGGCGCCGTCACCGAGAGCACAAGGCCGACGGCCACCCCCATGGCCAGAACAGGGATACGCACCAGCCACCCGGCAGCCCTGCCCGGTGGCTGGGGACAGCGCGGTCTCGCAGGCATGGCGCACCTCCCAATGGTCGATGAACTCGGCCGGGACCCCACCGGCGCGTCGGGGTGTGCGATATCGGACGTTCCCTATACGGACTGACCCCTCTCTCGGATCCGCTCTGAGGTGCTGCGTCGCCCGCAAGGGACCATCGGGCCCGCTTACGCTGGGCGGTTGTTCAAGGGTTCCGCGCAACGGCTCGCGAGTCACTCATGCTGAGGTGACTCGTCGGGAGGTTGCGGGATGGGTGCTCATCTGACGATTGAGCAGCGCCAGAAGGTGCGACGACTAGGCGCCGACGGCATGACGGTTGCGTAGGTCGCGCGGGAGGTCGGCTGCTCACTGGGCGGATTCAGGTGGTCCGCGCAATACCGGCTCTTCGCGTTGGACTGGGGAGCTGACCTCTAGCTGTTCCTCTCGCGGACGTTGGTCGAGCTCGACAAGGCGATGCTCAAGGAGCTGGCTGAGGGGAAATTCTGACCCCGGAGCGCCGTCGTCGGGCCGTGGTGGTCCTGACGCAGCGCTTCGGGGTCTCCGAACGCCGGGCCTGTCGGGTGCTCGAACAGCACCGATCGACCCAGCGCCTTGCTCCTCGGCCCCGCCCAGCCGGGGAGGACAAGGTCCGCCGGCGACTGCGGGCCGTCGCCCGGGCCCATCCCCGCTGGGGCTGGAAGACGGCGCACTCGCTCCTGCGCCGTGAGGGCTTCGCCATCAACCGCAAGCGCACGCGGTTACTCGCCGATGAAGTCATCTGGACGGCCTGGGCGACGTATCACCCGTATGGAGGTCAGGGTTCCGTGTGGCCTCAGCGCCCCCCTGCGCCAAGCGAAGGTTGCTGGCGTAGACCGAGCCAAAGGATCAGGGGCCGGAAGGGCGGGACGACCTCCGAGCCGGCAGGCGCAGCGCTGCTCCCGCTGTCGGCTCTTGTCGGTGGCAGGTTCCTGACGGCGCCCAAGGCGCCTCGCCTGACTGGAAGGTCTCTCGGCGGAGCAGCTGCCGCCACGGTGGTGGCCACAGCCGTAATAGTGGCGGCCGCCACGGAGTCAGGTGACTCGCTGCTGTCGGTGCCAGAGGCGGTCCTGCTGGGCGCCGTCGAGGGGATCACGGAGTTCCTGCCGGTGAGTTCGACGGGACACCTCACTATTACGCAGCGTCTCCTAGGGCTCACGGAGACGCCGGCTGCCGAGGCAGCTGCTGGAGCCTATGCGATCGCCATTCAGGCGGGCGCAATCGTCGCTGTCTTCGGTCTGTACCGTCGCCGGATCCTTGCGACGGCAACAGCCTTGGTCGGTCAGACAAATGATGGTGGTGCTGGCGGTCGTCTCGCTGCCGCGCTGTTCGCCGGCTTTGTTCCGGCTGGCGTCACAGGATTCCTCCTCGGCGATCTCATCAAGGAACACCTCTTGGGGTTGTGGCCGACTGTCGCCGCCTGGGCAGTCGGTGGCGTCGTCATCCTTGTATGGAGTCGACTCAGTCATCCGGCAAGTCGAGACCTCGAACACGTGCGCTTCGGCGATGGGCTTTTTATTGGTGTCGTGCAGATCTTTGCCCTGTGGCCCGGAGTGAGCCGGAGCCTCGTGACCATCCTCGCTGCCATCGCGCTCGGGTTCCGCACGTCGGCCGCTGTGGAGTTCAGTTTTCTCCTCGGGCTCGTCACTCTCGGCGTCGCGACGGTGTATGAGGGGGTCGGCAGCGGCGCTCTGATCCTCAACCAGTTCGGCATCGCGGCACCGCTGGCCGGCTTCGGGGCAGCACTGGTCACCGCGGCTGGCGCGATCGTGTGGCTGGTGGCCTACGTTCAGTGCCACAGCTTGGCGGTATTCGGGTGGTACCGCCTGGGGGCCGCCGCGGTTGTGACCGTTCTGGTCCTCACTGCGAACCTTTGACTGCCACGCTGGCGGAGACGTCTGATATGTCGCCCGGGTCTTGGAGCTCGCTCATGAGAATCAGGCGGCGTTGGTGTGGTCGGTGTGAAGCTTCTCATAGGCCGACGGGGACATCATCCCCAACGAGCTGTTGAGGGGACCCCGTTCAGTGTCCAGCCGCTATGGGAGTGCTGGCTGGTTGATGGTCCACCGCTCGGCGTACTCGGCGGGGGTGAGTCCGCCCAGCGACGAGTGAGGCCGGTAGGTGTTGTACTCGTGATCGACCCAGGTCCCATCGCAGTCCTGTCCTTCCCGCCCGACCGGCGAGCTGCTGTTGACCTGTAAGGAGATCAACAACATGACCAGCATCGCGCTCAGTCGGGACGACGTGATCATCGGCGTCGACACGCACAAGGACGAACACGTGGCCGTGGCGCTCGACGGCCTCGGGGCGCACCTCGGCGTGTGCTCGATCGCCGCCAACCCAAACGGCTACGCAAAGCTGCTCGCGTGGGCCGACGGGCTGGGTCGTGTCTCGGCGTTCGGTGTCGAGGGGACCGGCTCCTACGGCAGCGGCCTAGCGCGCTTCCTGCGCCGGCATGGCCGCAAGGTCGTCGAGGTGAGCCGCCCACCGCGCAAGGGCGAGCGCCGCATGTCCGGCAAGAGCGAC
>JAHWJH010000155.1 GCA_019348555.1 Actinomycetota bacterium | reverse complement strand
GTCGGCTCGTTCAGCCGGGTCGTCCTCCCCACTGCACGCACCGCTGACCAGGCCCAGCACCGCGACCATCGCGACGATCTTCTTCATGAGAGCTCCCTTGTACCGCCGATGAGACCCCAACATCATGGCCGAACCACCGCGAGTCGTCGGCTTTCCGACCTCTGCCGGCACATGCCCGGACGTGACGGTGACGGTGACCAGTGTGGGCAGCGCCGACGAGCTGCTCGTGTCGTCCCGTACGTCGCCGGACGTACGCACCACCTGCGCCGCACGGCGGATGCCCGAGGCAGGTTTCCCTTCTACCTTGACAGGCATGACCGTCGGAGAACGATCTCAGGAAGGCGGTCCGCCAACGTGGGCGTGGTGGCCCGACGTCGCCGCTGCCGCGCTCGCCACCGTCTTCCTCGTGCTCGTCACCGGAAAGATCGAGCCGTCCGCCCAGGAACAGCCTCTCGACGCCTTCGGCTACGCCCTGCTCGTCGTTGCCGGCGCCTCCCTGGCTCAGTGCCGCCGCCGACCCGTCGCCGTGCTCACCGTTGTCACCGTCGTGCTCGCCGCCTACGTCACTCGTCGTTACACCGGAGGCCCGGTGTTCCTGACCGGGTGGATCGCGCTGTTCGCGGTGAGCTGGCAGACGAACCGCCGCAGTGCAGTGGTGGGCGCGGTGATGTTGACCGGTGTGCTCAGCGGCGTCAGCGCCCTCGTGGAGGGCGGTGCCCTGCTGCTGCACCTGGTGTTCGTCGGCTGGTCGGCAGCGGCAGTGGCTCTCGGCGATGCGCTCCGCAACCGGCGAAGCTATCTCCGTGCTCTCGAGCACCATGCCCGGGACCTGGAACGCACCCGCGAGGAGGAGGCGCGGCGACACGTCGCCGAGGAGCGCCTGCGGATCGCCCGCGACCTCCACGATGGCGTCGCTCACGCCATGGCCACCATCAACGTGCAGGCCGGCGTGGCCGCCCACGTAGCCGAGCGCCGGCCGGAAGCGGTCACCGAGGCGCTCGTCGCCATCCAGCGGGCGAGCCGGGACGTCCTGGACGAGCTCGCCGGGTTGCTGGGGGTGCTGCGGGACGACGACGACGTGCCCGCCCGGGCGCCCACACCGGGGCTCGAGCAGATACCCCCTCTCGTGGCGTCGATGCGGGAGGCCCACCTGCCGGTGTCCCTCCTCGTGGAGGGCGCCACCGAAGAGGTGCCGAAGCCCATCAGCACCGCCGCCTACCGCATCGTTCAGGAGTCGCTGACCAACGTGCTGCGCCATGCAGGCCCGGTGGCCACGTCGGTTGCCGTTCGCGTCGGAGCGGAAGGCGGGTTGGTCGTCGAGGTGAGCGACGAGGGCAACCGCGCCGGCGAGGCGGAAGGCGGGGGTGGCGTGGGAATCAGGGGGATGCGGGAACGCGCCGAGTCGACTGGTGGCACCTTGCAGGCCGGCCACCGTCCTGGTGGTGGCTTCACCGTGTTGGCGAGCTGGGGCGGCGGGACATGATCCGCGTCGTGCTGGCCGACGACCAGTCCCTCGTCCGGGCGGGGTTCCGCATGCTGCTCGACGCCGAGGACGACATCGAGGTCGTGGGCGAGGCCGACGACGGCGCCGCCGCCCTCGAGCTGGTGTCCGCCCTGCAGCCGAACGTGGTGCTCATGGACGTCCGCATGCCCGGAGTCGACGGCCTCCAGGCGCTGCGATCCCTCAGCGACGACCCGCAGCTGGCCGCGGTGAAGGTACTGGTGCTGACGACGTTCGAACTCGATGAGTACGTGTTCGAAGCGCTGCGCATGGGCGCCAGCGGATTCCTCGTGAAGCACACCCAGCCCGCCGACCTGGTGCGAGCCGTCCGGGAGATCGCCGCCGGCGACGCCCTCCTCTCCCCCAGCGTCACCCGCCGCCTGATTTCGGAGTTCGCCGCCCAGCCCACCCGGCCCCACCTCGTCCCATTGACCATGGAGGTGCTCACGAGCCGAGAGCGGGAGGTGGTGGCCCTGGTGGCGCAGGGCCTGACCAATGACGAGATCGCCGCCGAGCTGGTCGTCAGCCCGGCGACGGCCCGCACGCACGTCAGCCGGGCGATGGTCAAGCTCCACGCTCGTGATCGTGCCCAGCTGGTGGTCTTCGCCTATCAGTCGGGGCTCGTACGGCCACCGACGTAGCGAAAAGTGTCGCCGCCCAGCGGACGACAGCGCAGGCTCCCAGGTACACGCTCGGGGCATGCCCCACACCGAACCGGCCCTCACGCTCGAGGGCCTCACCAAGTGCTATGGCCGGCGGGTCGCTGTCGACCACCTGACCACGGCCATCCCCCCGGGCGTGGTCGCCGGCTTCGTCGGCCCCAATGGCGCCGGCAAGACCACGACCATGTCGATGCTCCTCGGTCTGGTCAGGCCCACGTCGGGCACCGCCACCGTGCTGGGAGAGCCACTCGAGCGCCCCGACCGCTACCTCGGCCGCGTCGGCGCGCTCGTCGACGGCCCTGCCCTGTGGCCGGCGCTCACCGGGATCCAGAACCTGAATGTCCTGTGCCGGCTGGGCGGCCACGACGAGACGACGATCCCAGCTGTCCTCGACCTTGTCGGGCTGGGTACCCGCGGCAGTGACCGGTTCAGCGCCTACTCCATGGGAATGAAGCAGCGGCTGGGCATCGCCGCCGCCTTGCTCGGCGACCCCGCCCTGCTCGTGCTCGACGAGCCCACCAACGGGCTCGATCCCCAGGGCATGAGCGACATGCGAGACCTCATTCGGCGGATCGCCACGCAGGACCGGACCGTGCTGGTGTCGTCACACCTCCTCACCGAGCTCGAGCAGGTGTGCGACTGGCTCCTCATCATCGATGATGGCCGGCTGGTCTACGCGGGCCAGACGGAGGGATTCGTGTCCCCCACCGGAACCGAGGTCGTACTCGGGCCGCTCGACCCGGGGGGCCTGTCGCCGCTCCTCGAGGTGGTCACCGCCCGCGGGCTGACGGTCCGGTCCCAGGGCGACCACCTGGTCGTGACGCTCGATGGCGAGGACCCTCGCCGGCTGGCCGCCGACCTCAACCGGGCAGCGAGTGCCGCCGGCATCGTGCTCGCCGAGCTCCACGTCCGCCGGCCGAGCTTGGAATCGACGTACCTCCGGCTGTTGGAAGGAGCCTCCTGATGATCCGTGCCTACCGCGCCGAGCTGGCCAAGCTGCTCCGCCGGCGAGTCCTCACCGTCACCGCGTCGGTCGCTCTCCTCTTCGGCGTTGCCGCCTCGGCCCTCGTGCTCGCCGCCGTGGAGCCAGCCGGCGAGGTCGGCGGGCAGCCCGGTCGTGCGCTGACGGTCGAGGCACTGAGCCAGGCCGGCGGCGGCACCGAAGTCTTCCGGACGGCGACTGCCTTCGCCGGCACGTTCGTCTTCGTCGTCTTCGTCGCTCTCGTAGCCGCCGAGTTCTCTCGCGGGACGATCCGCACGATGCTGCTCCGCCAGCCGCGTCGACTCCGCTTGCTCGCCGGCAAGCTCGCCGCGCTGGTGAGCTTCGCCGCCGTCGCCCTGGCGTTCGCCGAGGCGGTGACCTGGGTGGCGGCCCTCCTCCAAGCCCCGGGCGCCGGCGTGGTCACCGATGCCTGGACGAGTCTCCCCGCCCTGGGCGCGGGGCTGGCCGACTTCGCCGCCGTGCTGGTGTGGGTCACCGGCTACGCCGTGCTGGGGACCACCGTGGCCGTGCTGGTGCGCTCGGTGCCGCTCGCCCTCGCCGTCGGCATTGCCTGGGCGGGACCGGTCGAGCACCTGCTCCAGGACGCGTGGAGCCCCGCCAACCGGCTGTTCCCGGGTCTCCTGCTGGAGGCGTTCGTCGCTGGTGGCACCGCAGAGGTCACCGCCTCCCGGGCGCTCGCCAGCATCGCCCTCTACATCGCCGTGGCCGGCGTGGCCACGAGCGTGGTCTTCACCCGTCGCGACATCGTTGCGTGATGCCCCGTGGAAGAACTCGGGACTCCCGGATGCCGCCCTGCCGGCGCACCACCGCAGCATGGCCTCGCCCTACCATCCCCACCATGCGAATCGGGATCTCGGGCAAGGGCGGCGTCGGCAAGACCAGCATCTCGGCGGTGTTGTCCCGGGCCTTCGCCCGAGCCGGGCACCACGTCGTCGCCATCGACTGCGACTCCGATCCCAACCTGGCGGCCAACAGCGGGGTGCCGGAGGAACAGGTGGCCGGCATGCGCCCCCTGCTCGACCAGTCGGGTGGCAAGAGGGAGGTGCCGACGCTCGGGCCCGCCGAGCTCCTGGCCGGCTACGGGCTGACCGGGCCCGACGGCGTCACCTTCGTGCTGGGGGCCAGGATCGAGAAACCCGGAGGTGGTTGAACGGGCGTCTCCCACGTCACGGTTCGTGACGTCGTGCGCGACATCGAGACGGTCCTCCCGGAGGTGGTCGTGGTCGCCGACATGGAAGATCGGAA
>JAHWJH010000154.1 GCA_019348555.1 Actinomycetota bacterium | reverse complement strand
AGTCCCGCGACCGCGGTGACGTCGCCGAAGGACTTGCGCAGCCCGCGGATGTCGACGGCCGACCCCGCCGGTTGGCCGTTCACTACCGCCGCTTCTTCTTCTTCCGTTTCGGCACGTTCTTGTTGCGCGGGCGGCCGCCGCCCGCAGGCGTCCCGCCACCTGGCATACCGGCGCCCATGCCCGCCATCGCGGCAGGATCGAAGTCGCCGAGGCCACCGAGGCCACCCATGTCGCCGAGCTGATCCAGGCCACCGCCCTTCGTGAGCTGACGCATGGCCTTCATGCCGCCACCGCCGCCCAGCGACTTCATCGGCACCGCCATCTCGCCGAGGTAGGCATCCACCCGACGGTAGGTCAGCTTGCGGCCCTCGTCGTAGCCCCAGCCGGAGTGGCGGGCCTGGCGGAAGGCGGGATGCGTCATGAGCAGCACGACCCGCGAGGCGGCGGACAGCGCCCAGTCGACGCCGCGCACCACGTCGTCGAGCCCGTCCATGTCCTGGATCGAGAGCAAGAACGTGGCGGCATCGAGGCTGCCGGCCTCCAGGCCGGCGACATGGCGCTCGGCTGCTCGGCGCCGGGCTCCGGCCCGCTCCGCCTCGGCTTGGGCCCGGCCCACCCAGGACTCGACCTGCGCCCGGTCCTGGCGGGAGGAACGGCGCAGGCCAGCCAGGGGTCCGAAGCCGGCCAGGCGCTCTTCGGCCCGCTCGAGGTTGGCCATCGCCGAGGCGTGCAGGCTCGCCGCCTGCTCGGCGACGTCACGGGCGGCATGCAGCGACAGGCGGCGATCGGGCGGAGCGCTGTCCAGCACCCCCAGGTGCTCGGCCCGCTCGGCACTCAGCCGGGCGTCGAGGACCCAGGGGTCGTCATGGGCGGCGAAGGTGGTCACCGGCTCGCGGCTCAACCCGGCGAGCACCATCTCCGCTGCGCTGCGGTCGTCGGCCACGACCCCGCCGTGGTCCACCACGGCGAGGGGCCGGGTGTTCCAGGTGTGGGTCGGCGCTCGGCCCCGGCTCTGGCCGGTGTAGCCCACCAGGGCGTCGAGGGACGCGCCGGCCAGCAGGTGCACCGCTTCCCAGGTGCCGCCCTGTGCGCCTTCGATGGTCCTGGCCCAGGCGTGGGACAGGTTGGGGCTGCCATCGGCCCGCCGGCCGGCCACGAACGCGGTGGGCAACACCACCTCGCCGGCGTCGTCGAAGGCCACCCGCAGGCCGGCCCCCTCGACGGTCACCACCGTGCCCACCGAGCCGTTGTGCAGGCCGGGCGGGCCCGGCTTGGCGTGCAACAGCACCCGGTCGCCGGCGGCATAGGAGCGCTGGGTGCTTCCCCATCCCGGTCCCACCAGCGCCGGGCCGCCGACGTGGCCGGCGTCGGACAGGCGGCAGCGTATGCGGTCGGCCAGGTCCTCGCAGTCGGCGTGGGACACGGCCAGTGCCACGACCCCCCCGGAGCCGAAGGCCTCGACGTCGGCCACCACCGCCCCGGCCATGGCTTCCCGGGTAGCGAGGGGGGTGGGCTCCTCGTGCTCCCAGCCGGCCTCGGTGCGGATCACCTGGCTGGCAGACGCATGGCCGGCCCGCAGCTCGGCCAGGGCCCGTTGGTCCTCGACGTGGCGCTGGCGGCGGTTGACCACCAGGGCGGGGGCCACGATGGCGCCCTCGGCGCCCAGGCGGGCCAGCTCGGCGGCCAGGCCCCCGGCGCCCACGGCCTGGGACTGGCGGGGATCGCCCAGGCACCACAGCTGCGCCCCGGGGGTGGCGACCACCGCCTCGAGCACCGCGGCCGCGTCCCGAGTGGCCACCTGGGACACCTCGTCGAGCACCACCACGGTGCCCGGGGCCAGGGGCCGAGCGTCGAGCTCGATGCGCAGCCGGGCGAGGGTCATCGCCTCCAGGCCCACCGAGCGCAGGCCGGCCACCGCCTGGTTGGTGGTGGCCACCCCCAGCACGGGCCGGCCCGCAGCGGTGCAGGCGGAGGCGGCGGCGTGCACGGCGGTGGTCTTGCCGAACCCGGCGGGGGCGAGCAGCGCCCGCAGGGCAGGCCCGGGGCCGCACAGGGCCCGCACCGCCTCGGCCTGGTCGGAGCCGAGGCGGCCCTCGGCGCACAGCGCCGCCTCCACCACCTCGGCGGGAAGCGGGGCGGCCGGGGTGTCGACCAGGCGGGCCAGGCGCTCCAACACAGCGTTCTCGAGGCGGCGGTGGACCAGCGTGGACCACTCCGGCGGCCGGCGCCGTGCTCCCGCGCTCTCGGGCACCAGGCGCACCACGTGCTCGGAGGCCAGGAAGTCCTCGGCCAGGCCGAGGATCTGCTCGGTGGTCAGCCGGCCAGCGGAGGCCGCGCAGATGCGCTCCACCACCTTGGCCTCGGTGAAGCGCGCGTCGTTGGCGCACAGCCCGGTGTCGGGGTCGAGGAGCCCGGCCACCACCTCGTCGGACGACAGCTCCACCGACCTCGTTCGGCGACCCACTACCTCCGCATCAACCGCCGCCGCGCTCTCCAGGCCGACGGCTCGGCCCTCGGCCTCCCAGCGCTCGGCCAACAGGGTGGGGGTGAGGGAGTGGTCCTTTCGGGGACGAGTGGCGAGGGAGGCGTCGTCGTCGGCCCGCATGCGCTCGGCCGCGCTCTCGTAGGTGGCGCCGCTTCGCTCCAGCTCGGCTTCGATGGCCACCGTGCGCTTGGAGAAGGCCCGCAGCTGGTCGGCGCTGAAGCCCACCGGCTCCCGGCAGCCGTTGCGCTCCGGGCCCCACTCCAGCCCGAGGTGCAGCGACAACAGGCGCTGCAGCTCGGCCTGGTAGATCGACCCCGCCGCCTTGGCCCAGTCGTGCAGCGGGTTGGCGTCGAAGGCCACGTGCGAGCCGTCGGGCCGTCGCACCACGTTGGCGATGAGGCAGTGCGAGTGCAGATGGGGGTCGCCCTCCCGGGAGGTGCGGTGGACGAAGGTGGCCACGGCGAAGCCGGCCGTGGCCACCCGCCGGCGCACGCCCTTGGTCTGCTGGCGGGCGACGGCTGCCTTGTCCTCCAGGAACGACACCGCTCGCTCCACGGCCTCCACGTGGCAGCGGGTGACGACCGAGGACACCTCGGCGCTGCCCAAGGCCCACAGCAACGACGCTCCCTTGGGAGCCGAGAAGGTGGCGTCAAAGGCGTTGACCTTGCGTTCGGGGCGCCCGACCAGCAGGTCCTCGCCGGTGAGTGGGTGGTGGCCCTGCACCAGGGCCCGGAGCTCGTCGGGATCGACGACGCCCTCCAGGCCCAACTCGGCGGCGAAGCGGCCGGTCCACACGCCCGGGGCCTCGCCGACCCCGGCGTAGTACTCGTCGATGGCGAGGGCCACCGAGGAGATCAGGTACTCGGGGTCGCGCAGGGCGGTGAGGGTCAGCATGGTGATGCCAGCGACGGCCCCGCCGCCTCGTCGAAGACGTGGCAAGTGTCTGTGGGGATGGGGGTTGTGGGCGCTGAGGGGTGGTTGGTGGGAGGCTTGTGATCGGCGGGTCGGCTGTTCGGGGTCGCGGTCATGGGGGCCTGGAGGTGGTGCTGAGAGGTGGTGGTCATGGCCGTCGGGCGGGGTTCGGGTCGCGCTCGGCGTCGACGGTGGCGTCGAGGATGCTGAGCTGGGTGGCGCCGGATCGGGACGCCGGCCGCCGGCGAGGCCTGGACGAGGCACGGGTGCGGGTCGAGCGAGCAGATTCCTCAGACGCGTGCTCGTCGACCGCCGCCGCCAGCGCTCGAGCGACGTCGTCGTGCAACGACCGCCGTGCCGATCCGGCAACGCCGGGGGTTTCGCCGCCCGCCGCTTGCGCTTCCACCATGTGTGCATCAACCGCACGTGGGCAATCGACCTCTGGCGGTGCCGGGCATTGTGGTGCCGGGTGTGACCGGTCGCCGTCGGGTGCCGCAGCCAGCACGTCGAGGCCGGGGACGGCGCCGAGCACGTAGGCCGACAAGCCGAAGCGTCCGGCGGGGCCGGCCTGGCGGGTGTGGGAGACAAGCCCCGCCGAGCGCAGTCGGGCCATGGCCCGGGCCACGGCGCCGGGCGTGAGGCCCAGGTGCTCGGCCACCCGCCGGGCACTGGTGGGGGCCACCAGCGCTCCGGCGTCGTCCCGGCGGGCGTCGAGGGCGACGTCTTCGAGGACCACCCACTCGATGGGCCGAAGCGTGCGGCGCAGCTCCCGGGCCGCCGGCCCGAGCACGATCCGCCCGCCGTCGTCCATCACGCCGACCGCGAGGGCGACGTCCTCGTCGACTTGGACAGCATGCCTAGGGCCGCACACGGTCCCTGGAGGGGCTCGTGGCGACCGGCGTCGAGGTAGGCCTCGATGTCGGCCTCGGCCAGCACCACCCGGCGCCCGGCGTAGCTGAAGGCGATGCGCCGCTCCGCCACCAGGCGCCGGATGAGGCGCTCGGTCAACACCCCGGGGTAGGCG
>JAHWJH010000153.1 GCA_019348555.1 Actinomycetota bacterium | reverse complement strand
ACCCACGACGCCGAGGAAGCGATGTTCATGGCCGACCGCATCGCCCTGATGCGGGAGGGCAGGGTGGTGCAGGTGGGCAAGCCGGAGGAGCTGTACCTCCACCCCCGCGAGCCCTTCGTCGCCACCTTCCTCGGCGAGGTGAACCGGATGCCCGCCCTGGTGCGCGGCAACCGCGCCGAAACCGCCATCGGCAGCGTCGCCGCCGCCGGGCTGCCCGACGGCCCCGCCGAACTGCTGCTGCGCCCCGAAGGCCTGCTGATCCGCCCGGCGCAAGAGGGCGCGACGGCCGTCGTGGAAGCCTGCCGGCCGCACTCGAAGGGAGGAGTGCAGGTGCACCCGCTGGACGTGGTGGAGGCCGTGCTGCGCGAGGCCGCGGCGATGCTGGCGGTCCATGACAACTTCCCAGCAGCGGCGGTGGCGAGGATGGTGGCGAGTACGGGCCCGATGCACGGTGCCCATCCGAAGGCGAAGGCCATGCCCATGAACGGGGCGGCCTTCGGGCCCTTGGGCAGTCGTCCGAGGTCGAAGCGCCGCTCCCGCTGGAGGAACGGGAGGCGCAGAACGCCGGCCATGGCGAGGCCGAGGACGATGATCATCACTCCCGAGACACGGGTGATGGCGGGGACGTTGCGGAGCAGCAGCGAGCCGACGAGGGCGAACGAGACACCCAGGGCGGTGAACACCAGGCTGAAGCCGGCGACGAACAGCAGTGCCGCCTTGAGGGTGACCGCCCTGGCGCTCCTGGTGCCCAGGTCGGCCACGGGCAGAGCCGAGATGTACGAGAGGTAGCCCGGAATCAGCGGGAGGCAGCACGGCGAGCTGAACGAGATGACGCCGGCGACGACGGCCAGGACGGGGAGCAGCAGCGGGCTCACCGCCGTACGACTGCCTCCGCGGACCCTCGTTCCTTCCGCCGGCGAGGAGCGACGCGGGCGGCGCCGGTGACCACGCCCAGCGCAACGGCGAGCCAGGCCATCGGCGGGTACGGCTCGAGACCCTGCCCGGAGTCGATCCACGCGCCCCAGGCCAGGCTCCCGCCGGCGAGGAGGGCGGCGAGTGTCGCCGGAAGCGGGCCACGCCACCGGCCGAGGCTGTCGAACACCTCGCCGATGACCAGACCGACTCCGACCCCCGCAACGACAGCGACCAAGCTCCCGAACTCGTACTCGCCGAGGATGAGGGCGGTGAGAGCGGCGACCATCGCCGCGACGGTGGTGGCGAGCACGGGGCGCACGGCCGTGAGCGTAGCCTGCTACGACACTGCGTCGTGTATCGTGACGGGCTCCCGGCACCCATCAGTTCATCCCGCACCTCGGTCACTCTGGAGAGCCTCATGAACCACGTCGCCGCTTCCACCGTCGCTCGGGCCGTCCCGTGCTGAGCCAGGACGACCGTCCCCCCGTCGGCCCTGCCGATCCTGGCGCCGGGTCGCTCAGCAAGCGCAAGAACCTGCGCCGGCTCCTGTCGGGGCTGTCGGTGGTCATGCTGCTGGTCGCCGTCGGTGTCCTCGGCTACCCCTTCTACACCAACCTCTACCAGGGACGGGTGCAGGACAAGCTCGACAACCAGTTGGCCACCCCCGAGCTCGAGGACGCGTACCGCACCCGCACGGTCGCCGAGGGCGAGAGCCTGACCCGGCTCCAGATCCCGTCCCTCGGCGTCGACACCATCGTGGTGGAGGGCACCACCCTCAGCGCCCTGCGCGCCGGCGCCGGCCACTACGCCGACACCCCGTTGCCATGCGAGCCGGGCAACGTCGCCATCGCCGGTCACCGCACCACCTACGGCCGACCCTTCCACAACCTCGACCGGATGAAGCCGGGCGACGAGATCCTCCTGGAGACCCCGGTGGGCTCGTGCACCTACGTCCTGAGCAAGGCTCCATTCATCGTGGAACCCACCGACTTCTCGGTGGTGGCCCCCACCCCCGCCGGGATGGTGACGCTGACGACCTGCCACCCGAAGAACTCGGCCGCCCAGCGCCTCATCGTCCAGGCCGACCTCCAGGCATGAGCGAGGGGCATGTCCTAGGGGGCCGATGGGGCCCATTGCGAGGAGCTCCAGCTCGGCGAGAGCGTCTTCGCTCGCAACTGCGCCAGCTGTAACGGACCGCGGGGTGGTGGCGGTTGTGGTCCGAAGCTGAAGAGGAGATCGACGCCGTCGTCGAAGTGGAGACTCAGGAGGCCATGACGACGAGAGCAGCGAGGAGGGCGACGGCGGCCGTCGCCGCCGTGAGGGTGACCCGCCGTGGGGACCTGCGGGGATCGGCGCGGAGGCGGAGAAGGAGCTGGCGGACCAGGGCGTAGGCGGCCAACGTGCCGACGAGCAGTGCGCCGGTACCGATGGCGGGCGCCGTTCGATACAGCCGCCAGGCCACGAGGCCGATGACGGCGGCCGCCAGCGACTCCAGTAGCTGCGTCGGGATGCGGCGTGCGCCGATGCGTCGGTCTGACGACCAGATCGCCCAGCGGGACGCCGAGGGACGGCCGGCGCAGCACCCGGTGAAGAAGCAGCCGAGCCGGCCGACAGCGAGGCCGAGGAACAGCGCGGGTGCGGTGGCATCGAGCACGGTGCCGACCGGGAGGCCGAACGCCCAGGCGCTCACCGCCAAGGCGAGCGCAGCGCCGGCGAGGAAACCCTGGATGCACCAGCCGACCGAGCCCGATGCACGCTCACGACCTGTGCGGTCGACCCGGTACCACAGCTTCGCACCGACGAGGCCGGCTGCGACCGCCAAGAGCGCCCCGATGAGGACGGGTGCTGTCTCCACGCCCCGAGCAGCGACCAGCCGTAGCTGGAGCACGAGGGCGAGCACCACACCGGCGGCGATGAGGCCCATGTAGCTGCCCGGGAGGACGGCAGGTGCGCGGTCGAGCCCGGTCAACGGCGCCCAGCGCGTGCAGATGGTCGTCGGTCCCGCTGGGCGGACCGCCCACCGACGCCATGACCACTCACCCCGGCTCAGCCGACGCCGCCCGGTCCCCTTCTTGGCCGGCCTCGCCCGACCGTCCACGCGCTTTCGTGCCGACGCCCTCGTGAGCTCTGCCGTCACCGACCACTCGCCGGCGTTGATGTGATGCACCTGGGTGGTCAGGGACACCGGCCCGCTGCCCGGGATGATCCCCCGGACGTGCTCCTCCCTGACGAAGTCGTCGTCCCGGGTCCGTGGGCCGACGACCCCGAGGCGCCGCCCGGAGACCCGCACCACGGCGTCGTAGGGGCCGGGTCCATCGCCGGAGTCCCAGACGAACGTCGCGGCGAGACCTTGTGCGTCGGCGTCGAAGCGCGACGCCGCCCGCTGAATGGGGTTGGCCTTGTCGAGAGCGGCGGTTCCAGACGGACGGCTGCGGGCGGCAGTCGATCCTGCTCCGCTCACGGCCTGGCCACCGGACGACCACCGCGCTCGGGGGGAACGATGGACGTCGTCATCCGACGCACTGTAGTACCTAGACGCCACTCGACCGCGTCGGCCACGCCCGTCCTGGGCGGCTGTTCCTGCCGTGGTACGACCCGGGTGGGTCCTAGCCTTGGCGCCGTGGACGCAAGGGAGCGGTTCGTACCGCAGCGCGTCGGCCAGCTCATGCGGGAGTTGGCGGACCTGCCGTGGCGCGGTGCGTCCGATGCTGACAACTTTCGCTCGCTCGCCCGACTGGTCTCGGCGCTCTACCACTTCGAGTTCCACGACCGCGAGCAATCGGTCATCGAGGCGTGGGAGCGGGCGGCAGAAGAAGCCGTAGCGGGCGAAACTGTCAGGCGGGAGCTGATCGGCCTCCTCGAGCGCGCCAACTACGTCGAGGTCACCATGGAGGAGCTCCACGACGCCATGGCCCGCGAATCGCTCACCCCGCTCCGACTGCACGTCGATCTGGACGACTACGGGGAGCTGCTCATCTACCGGCGGGGCAGCCGGCGCCAGACCGTGGACGTCCCGAGGTGGAAGGGTCTGAGAACCGAAGAGCGCACCATCACGGTCGAGGACCGTGTCGTGGTCCTCACCCGGGTCAAGCCGAAGACGTGGTTCGACGGTCGCGGCATCGATCCGGCACAACGCAACCTCGTCCCGGGCCATCTCTCCCTCAAGCAGTTCCAGAACGTGCCCCGGGCCGACATCGAGATGTTGCTGCCATCCACGCAGGTGCGCCTCCGGCCGATCGACTCACTCCTCGTGGGGTTGCCTGCCGTGGCATCGGGGATCGTCGTGCTGGCCACCAAGCTCCTGCCCACGCTGGGCCTGATGTTCGTGCTGATCGGTGCCTGGCTCGGCGTGCGGGACGAACAACCCGAGCTGGACCAAGGCGCCCTCGTGGCGCTGTTCGGCGGGCTGATCGTGCTGACGAAAGGCTCGGCGGTCGCACCCTTCATCTACACGCTGTTCTAGGCGGCGTGCGGGTCCTCGGCATCTCGGCCTACTACCACGACAGCGCCGCAGCCCTCGTGGTCGATGGCGCGGTCGTCGCGGCCGCGCAGGAAGAGCGGTTCACGCGCGCTAAGCACGACCC
>JAHWJH010000152.1 GCA_019348555.1 Actinomycetota bacterium | reverse complement strand
GAGGACCAGGATCTCACCTATCCCTTCCCGAGCATCTGCCTGCGGGCCATGCAGCATCGGCGGGCACCCGAGCTGGTGGTGTGGGGAAGCGGCGAGCAGATGCGTGACTTCATCCACATCGACGACTGCGTCCGCGGCGTTTTGCTGACGATGGACAAGATCGATGACGGCAGTGCTCTCAACCTGTCAACCGGCATCTTCACCAGCATGAAGGCGTTGGCGGCCGAGGCGGCAGCGGCCTGCGGCTACGAGCCACGGGTCGTCGGCATGTCCGACAAGCCGGAGGGCGTCTTCGCCCGGGGCGGGGACACCACCAAGCAACGTGCCTTCGGCTTCTCGCCTTGTATCCCGCTCAAGGAAGGCATCAGTCGGACGCTCGAGCACCTCGAGGGCACCTCAGCCTGACCACTACGGCCGCGGCCACCGCGGTCAGAAGTGGCTGCGGTACCGGTCGAAGGCGGCTTGCGACTCCTGAGGAAGGAAGCGGAGTAAGGCCTCGGGGTCGTCGGCCACCGCCTCGACGATGGCCAGGTTGTTCTCGTACCCGAGGTATTCGCGCTTCATGTCGACCACGAGGTCGTGCGGGTTGCGCTCCTGGAACACCGAAGGCTTGCCGTAGACGACCCGCGCCCCCTTGCCCTGGAGGTAATAAGAGGCCCAGATGTCGTCCATGCGGCCGACGTGGGGGAACAGGAAGTAATCGGAAAGCCAGCGAGCGGAGAGAAAGGTGTTCTGCGAATTGAACGGGCCGATGCCGTCGGACGCCATGGGGAAGCAGTTGGGATCGAACCGGCAGTCGGGAGCGAACTGCATCCGGCAGATAGCATCGATGTCGGGGTCGCCGTCCCAGAAGTCGGCCTGGACGTCAGCTCGGACCATCGTGCGGGTGCTGTCGGAGTAGTCGCGGCGCGGAAGCAGCTGCAGTGGATAGCCTCGGTGCCACAGCTGCGGGTGGTTGGTAGCGCCGACTGGGTCGAAAGCCGGGAGCCCGGCGCGGTAGACAGTGGCCTCCACCTCCCGGCCGAGCAGCAGATCGCTACCCCAGCCCTCGTACGGGATGTTGTCGTCGTCGACCACGGCAACGATCTCGGCACCCATCTGGTGGGCGACCAGCAACCCGAAGTTGCGACGCTGGATGCAATTCCAGCCGATCAGGTCGGACAGCTCCTTGTCGATCTTCTCCTGGTCGGCGACGCCGATGTACGTACCGTGCTGAAGCCGGTAGTCATCGGGGGTCTTGCGGTCACCGATCACCACCAGTTCCCATCCGGGAAGGGCGTCGAAGAGCTCCACCGCTTTGGTGGGCGCATTGATGGTGGTAGTGACGATGACGTTGGTCACGAGGGAGCCTCCTCAAACGGGGCGGTCCGCGCGGAGCAAGCGCTCGGGCGTGGCGAAGCGAGTGCGCACGAGGATCGTCAGATAGCGGGCCTGCGTGGAAAGTGAGTTCTGGGACTGGCCTTCCTGGCGCGCGGTCCATCGGGTGGGCACCTCGAAGACCTCCACGCCCAGCCGCAGCGGCTTGAGCAGCGTCTCGAGGAGGAACTCATGGCGTAGCCCCTCCCAACTGATAGCCCGAAGGAGAGCGGCCGGGAAGAGCCGAAAGCCGTAGGTGGCGTCGGTCAGCTGTGTGCGGTAGACCACCGAGGTGAGACGTTGGAAGACCCAGTTGAGGCCCACTCGGAGGCGCCCGTAACCCGAGAACCCACCGCTCGATGTCCAACGGGAGGCGGTCACCATGGCATTGGGGTGCTCCTTGGCGACTTGGATCAAGCGGGGCACGGTGGCCGGATCGGTCTCGAGGTCGCTGGCCATCATCACGACGTGGCTGCCGACAGCGAGCTCGAACGCCTCCCGCATGGCGCCGCCGAGGAACGGCAGGCGCTGATGATGGAGCCGCACCCGGTTGGCGGCATCGGCTTGGAGGCGGTGGCATCGCTCGAGGCTTTCGGACGACGTCCGGTCGCACACCACGATCAGCATCTCGGCGATGTCGGCTTCGCTGGTCTCACGCAGGCGCCGGACCGTCTCTTCCAGCGCATCCGTCTCGGTCACCACCGGCAGGACGATGGTGGCCCCCTCGAACACCGGCGTGGAGGCAAGGACGGCGGGCACCCAGGACAGCGTAGTTGCTGACCGTGGGGCGACGGGTGCCGGCGGCCCGTCACGACTCGGGGTTCATCAACGTTGGACTCCCGTCCACAGTATGGGCAGTCACAGTGCTTCATCCCCGATCGTTGCTCACGACAGCCAGTTCGTTAACCTGGCACTTCAGTCGAACGTTCGGAGTCCGATGTCGGCACGCCCTGTCAGCCGACGCACGCGCTCCCTCTCTACGCGAGGTGCTCTGTGACAACCAGTCCTGTCCAGGCCGGCCGACCGGAGGTCGTTGTCATTGGTGCCGGCCCCGCCGGTCTCTCCGCCGCCTACGTACTCAGCAAGCACGATGTCGCCGTCACGGTGCTCGAAGGCGATGCCATGGTGGGCGGCATCAGCCGCACCGCCGAGCGGGAGGGCTGGCGATTCGATATCGGTGGCCACCGCTTCTTCACGAAGGTCCCCGAGGTAGAAGCCCTTTGGCACGAGATCCTTCCCGACGAGGACTTCATGATGCGTCCGCGCATGTCGCGGATCTTCTACAAGGGGAAGCTGTACGACTACCCATTGAAGGCGTCGAATGCGCTGAAGAACCTCGGCCTTCTTCAGGCCGTGCTCTGCGTTCTCTCCTACGCGTGGGTGCGCGTGCACCCGCCCAAGGACCAGTCGAACTTCGAGGGCTGGACCGCGGCGCGCTTCGGCTGGCGGCTCTACCGGATCTTCTTCAAGACCTACACCGAGAAGCTGTGGGGCATGAAGGCGACCGAGATCCAGGCCGACTGGGCGGCGCAGCGCATCAAGAACCTCAATCTGTCCAACGCTGTCCTCAACGCGCTGATACCGAAGCGCAACCAGAAGGACATCACATCGCTCATCGAAGAGTTCCAGTACCCCAAGTACGGGCCCGGGATGATGTGGGAGGCGGCCGGGCAAAAGGTCGTCTCCCAGGGCGGCAGGGTCGTGCTCGAGGAGAAGGTTCGAACCGTCCACCGCGAACCCGGCAAGGGCGCGGTGGCCGTGACCACGCAGGTCACGGGTGGTTACGGCCCTGGGGCGGGCGCACCTGAGGCCAGGCGAACCGACCTCGGACAGGAGCACCGCTACGCGGCCGACCACGTGATCTCCTCGATGGCGCTGCCCTCGCTGGTCCTCTCTATGGACCCGCCGGCACCAGCGCCCGTCCAGGACGCGGCGCGCGCCTTGAAGTTTCGCGACTTCCTCACCGTGGCCCTGGTCGTGCCCGAGGAGCGCGGATTCCCCGACAACTGGATCTACATCCACTCCCCAGAGGTGAACGTGGGCCGCATTCAGAACTACGGCTCGTGGTCGCCGTATCTCGTCAAGGAGGGGCGCACGTGCCTCGGCCTCGAGTACTTCGTCACGGTGGGCGATCGGCTGTGGACCATGGACGACGGTGAGCTGATCGCCCTGGCGAAGCGGGAGCTCGCGGACCTCGGACTGGTACAGGAGCATGACGTCGAGCGAGGCTTCGTCGTGCGGATGCCCAAGGCCTATCCGATCTACGACGAAACCTACGCCGCTGCCGTCGAGACCATCCGCAAGTGGATGGACGCCGAGGTCCCCAACGTGCACCCCGTCGGCCGCAACGGCATGCACCGCTACAACAACCAGGACCACTCGATGCTCACCGCGATGCTGACGGCGGAGAACATCGTCACCGGTTCCCGGCACGACGTGTGGACGGTCAACGTCGAGGCCGACTACCACGAGCAAGGTCCGAAGCCGACCACGTTGGTGGCTGGCAACGATGAGGCGGCGCCCCCCACCTCGACGGAGACCGGGAACAAGCGGCCCGTCGGGTGAGAGTTGCCCCGGTGCGGAGAGCTTCGCCACCGTCAGACGACGCGGACCCCGGCCCCGGCCGAAATCGTTTCCTGCGCCGCCCGGTGGCGCCTCTGCTGGTCTCCATCGCGCTGGGTCTGTTGCTCCTCGCGTGGGCGGGCAGCAATCCGCCCGGGTTCGCTCCTGACGAGCAGGTGCACCAGGTCAAGGCCATCGGCGCCGGGACCGGGCAGTGGCGGGGCGACCCGGGACAGCTCCCGGTGCTCGCCTTCGGCGACGGCCCCGGAAAGGAGACCCGGGAGGCGTGGATCAACGCCGCAACCCGCGCGTTCGACCTGCCAGAGGGGCTCGACCCGTACACCGCGGGGTATCCCTGCCAGCTGTTCGAGAACGAGGAACCAGTGACCTGCCTGAACGGCGACCGGCCCCGTCCTCCGGCGGTCGAGGGGGCGGTCGCCTACGTCGGCACCTACGAGCCCTACCTGTACGCGATAACGGGCATCGTCATGGTGCAGATGGACGAGGCGCGGGAGGCGCTGGGTGCCGCCCATGCCGGGGAGTATCCCCAAAGAGACCTCGGGGAAGCCGAAGATCGCGTTCTCGGCGGCTACGCGGACGTCGCAGGCTATCGCGACCTCGCAGCCCCCGCCCAGCGCGAAGCCGTTGACGGCGGCGATCACGGGCACCTT
>JAHWJH010000151.1 GCA_019348555.1 Actinomycetota bacterium | reverse complement strand
GAGGGCGCGGTGCACGCGGTCTGCGATCACGTCGGCGGGCAGCGAGCCGGCCCAGCCGGCATACGCCGAGGCCAGGACCAGCGACCTCGGCAGGCTCGGGTGCCGCCCGTACACCGCGATGGCCAAGCCGGCACCGAACGACAGACCCGCGAGGTGGGGGCGCTCGACGCCGAGGGCGCCGACGAAGCCGGCGACGGCGTCGGCGTAGTCGGGCAATGGGAACGGGTCGGACGGGTCGGCGGAACCGCCGCAGCCCGGCGCGTCCCAGGCGATGACGGTGAACTCGTCCGACAGGCCTTCGAGCTGCAGCCGCCACTCGCGGCTGTCGCTCCAGGCCCCGTGGAGCAGGACCAGCGGCGGGCCTTCACCGGCGCGGCGGTAAGCGATCGTTCGCCCACCGACCGAGACCGTGCCCACGTCGACGGTGGTCACGGTCGGAAGTCTTGCCGTTCACGACGCCGCTCGCGGGAAGCGGACGGGGGAAGGGAGGCGGAGCGGTCCGGCTGCGCCCATGGCGGGTAGGACCCGGGCATGACCGACCCCACCACCGACCTGCCGCCCGAGGAGCCCTTCGCCGGCGAAGAGGTTCCCGGCGACGACTCGGAGCACCACGAGAGCGCCATCGACCGCATGCGCCACAGTGGCGTCGGTGTGGAGGACCCCCACATCGTGGGCGACGTGGGACCCACCGACGTGCCGCCGGGAACTGATCCCGACTCGGTCGCCTAGGCCGGTCCGCAGAGCCGTCCGCAGAGCCGCACGGCCCCGGATCAAGACGTCACTGGGGGACGAGCCGGAACACCGGCACGCGCCGCCCGGCGCGCCGCTCGTACTTCTCGATCTGTGGCCACACGCCCCGGAGGTGGCGCCACGCCTCCTCGCGATCCGCTCCCGTCACCTCCACGGCGCGCAGGGGGGTCGGGACCCGATCGACCGTGGCCACGGCCTCGGGGCTCGCCCGCAGGTTGGCGACCCAATCCGGCACGCGGGCCTGGCCGCCGGCTCCTCCGACGACGAGCAGGGTGCCGTCGTGGAGGCGGTGATAGGCAAGCGCCGTCGACCGTCTGGCGCCGGACCTGCGGCCCGTCGTCTCGAGCACCAGCACCGGCGTCCTGAACGCCAGTGACACCAGGCTCCTGCCGAACCGACGCACCTGCGCTGCCTCCACCGCCTTGGCCATCCGGCTCGGCCATCGAAGGCAGCCGGCGAGCCTGCGCCGGGAGCTTCCTCGGTGCGCCACGGTTTCAGTCTCCCAGCCTGCTTTGAAAGCTCCGACGCCGACCGTGGTGCCTGGGGCCCGGCCCGGGGCACCACGGGAGGTCGGCTCTGGGCTAGGGGCGAGCGACCGTGAGGGTGGGCTAGGGGCGAGCGACGGTGAGGTCACACGGCGAGAAGAAGAAGTCGTCCTCGGTGCACACGGTGAGGTGAGCCTCGGCGAGGGCCGGGCCCCGCTTGAACGCTCCGCCTTGGGCGGTGACGACCACGTCGACGGTCTGGGTCGTGCCCTCGCAGTCGACCTGGGTGAACCCGAACCCGTTGGCGACGTGGCGCCCCCGGGACTGGGTGATCTGGACGTTGACGAAGCCGGTCGCGCCCGCCTCGCACGTCACCTCCACGGGAACGATCACGCCGGCGCCCTTGGCGATCACCGTCGCCTCGTCACCGACCTCGATGTCGTGGGGGGCGAAGGTCGGCGGTGAGTGGTCGCCCACCGCCGGCAGGGCGGGGGCGGCCAGCCAGTCCGCCTCCGAGCGCAAGCGCCGTGACGGCGCGAGTCCATTTGGTGTTCACGGTGCTGTCTCCTTTTTTGGTTGTCGCATGACGATGCCGACCAGCAGGGCACTGGCCAGCGGGACGGCTGGCACGTGCCAGCCGAAGTCGACGCGGCATGGATGACGACGGCAACCAGGCCGCCGGCCACACCCGCCCAGATCTCGGTGCTCGGCGCCGCCGATCGACCGCGCCAGACGACGCTGCCGACCGCCACCAGTAGGGCGACCAGCAAGGCCAGGCCGACCACGCCCAGCTCGGCCAGCACCTGGCTCGACGGTTCGGGGAGGAATTCGGTCTGGGCCCGAAGCTGCCGGCCGCATCGTGCGCTTCGAACGCGCCCGGCGCATGCTGCAGGCGGCATCTCCGTTCGTCCCGAACGCGCAGGTTGCGGCGGTCTGCGGGTACTACGACCAGGCGCACCTGAACCGGGACTTCCAGGAGTTGGCGGGCTGCACGCCGACGACATGGCTGGCCGAGGAGCTTCCATCTTTCCAAGACGACGCAGCCGTGGGCGTGTGAGGGTGAGGCCATGAACGAACCCTCCGGCGGTCTGGCCGATCCTCGCCTACCGGGACGCCCGCCCCGCCCTCACCTTCCTCCGCGACGCGTTCGGCTTCGAGGAGCGCGCCGTTACGCCCGTGACGACGACCCTTCGGTCGTCGAGCATGCCGAGATGCGCTGGCCTCTCGGTGGCGGGGTCATGTTCGGCACCGCCGGCAAGGACGACTCACCGTTCGGCCGGCGTGCGCCCGGCAACGACTCGGTGTACGTGGTGTGCCACGACCCCGACGCCCTCTTCGATCGGTCTGTGGCCGCCGGTGCCGAAGTGGTCAGGAGCCTGGTCGACGAGGACTACGGCTCCCGCGGGTTCACCGTGCGCGACCCCGAAGGCAACCTGTGGAGCTTCGGCACCTACAGGGGCGAGTGAGCCGGCGAGGAGAAGAACGAAAAACCCGGCGACCAGCCGACGCTAACGGGCGTTGAGCACGATGGTCAGGAGCACCGAGACCACCAGTGAGAGGACCAGCGGCCACCAGTAGAACCGGACACGGCCCCGCCGGCCCGAGCGCTTGCTCCAGATGAACATCGCCCCACGTTGCCCAGCAGGTCGAGGCGACAAACCGCTCATCACCGGGGAGTGATGGCCAGGTCCAGGCGGCGTTCCGCTCCGGTCGCCCGATTCTACGCTTGGGCTCCGTGGCGTGAACGCGGGTGGGACGGCGGAAGGGGAGGGCCGATGTCGAAACAGGAGCGGAGCTCGATCGACGAGCGGACGCTGGAGCGGGTGGTGGACTTCCACGGTCACCTCTGCCCCGGTCTGGCCATGGGGGTGCACGCCGCCCAGATCGCCCGCCGGGAGATCGGCCCCCACTCTCCGGACGAGGAGGTGGTGGCGGTGGTCGAGACCGACATGTGCGCCGTCGACGCCATCCAGTTCCTCACCGGCTGCACGTTCGGAAAGGGCAATCTCGTCCACCGCGACTACGGAAAGAACGCCTACACGTTCTTCCGCCGCTCGGACGGACGAGCGGTCCGTGTCGTCGGTCGTCCCGACGCCTGGCAGCGTGATCCTGAGCACCAGGCGCTCTTTGCCAAGATCCGGGAGGGCACGGCGTCCGACGTCGAGCGTGCCCGCTTCCGGGAGCTCCACCAGTCGCAGTCCCGTGCCCTGCTCTCGCTCGACCCGGACGAGCTCTTCTCCGTCGCCGAGGTCGACGGCCCGCCTCCCCCCATGGCCCGCATCCACGCCTCCGTCCCGTGCGCGCAGTGCGGCGAGGGGGTGATGGAGACGCGGGTACGGCGCCTCGGGGGCCGGGAGCTGTGCCAGCCGTGCTTCGACGCGGCCATGGCCGACACCTGACCCGGGGTCGCTAGTGCCGGCGCGTTGCTATGGTGCGCCGATGGACAGACGGAGATTCCTCATCGGCAGCGTGGGGGTGGGCGGTGCGCTGGTGCTCGGCGCGTGCGCACGGACCGAGGACGACACCCCTACCGGCACCACGGGTACCACCCCGGACACCGGCACCGAGGGGGCGCTGCCCCGGCCGACGCTCAGGCTGGCCGGGGACGACGTCGGGTTGCCCTCTCCGTTCACCTACATGCGGGGCCCCGGCCTCATCCACGCAACCTTGATCTACGACACCCTGGTGTGGAAGGACTCCTCCGGTGAGATCCTCCCGTGGCTCGCCGAGGAGTTCGAGGCCTCCGACGACGGCCGCACCCACACCTTCCAGCTCCGTGAGGGCATCACCTGGCACGACGGCGAGCCGTTGACCGCCGAGGACGTGGCCTTCACCTTCGACTACTTCAAGGCACAGACCCTCAGTCCCCAGGTGATCGCCCAGCCCTTCCCCCAGATCGAGGAGGTGCGGGCGACCGACGACCGCACCGTCGAGTTCCAGCTGGCCAGCCCCCTCGCCGACTTCTACGGCTTCGGCGGCGTGGGCTCGATCCTGATCGTGCCGCAGCACATCTGGTCCGACGTCGCCGACGCCACCATCGCGTCTGACCCGGCCCTCCTCGTGGGTTCCGGCCCGTTCAAGCTGGAGTCCTACCGGCAGGGTGAGGGCGCGTACCTCTACACCGCCAACGACGACTTCTTCCTGGGCACGCCGTTCGTCGAGCGCCTGGAGTACTCACCGGTGGGCGAAGCCCTGCCGGCGGTGGTGGCCGGCGACCTCGACGCCGCCAGTGCCCCCGGCCTCCGTCCCGAGGTACTGGCGCCGTTCCGCGACAACCCGTCGTTGGAGATCCTCGAGGCTCCACCCGGGAACTTCGGCACCGGGTTGTACTGGAACCTGGCCAAGGGCGGTGCGCTCG
>JAHWJH010000150.1 GCA_019348555.1 Actinomycetota bacterium | reverse complement strand
CGGTGGAGATCCAGTCACTCTACCAGGCTGCGGCCGAGGACGTCCTCGAAGCGGCCAAGGCCCGGGGCCGGGAGATGGTGGCCGAGGCCCAGGCGGTCCGCGAGCGGGTGTTGAAGGACCTGGCCCGGCGCCGGCGGGTGGCCCATCAACAGCTCGAGCAGCTCCGAGCCGGGCGGGAGCGCTTGTTGGAGGCCTACCGGGTGGTGCGCACGACCCTCGATGAGGCCACGCGTGAGCTGAGCGTGGCCGAAGCCGAGGCCCGGGCTGCGGCGGAGACGGCGGCGCTGCGCGTGGGCTCACAGCCCGAGCTGACGATCGAGGAGCTCGAGGCGGAGCTCGTGGGAGCGCGCGACATCGGCCTGGCTCCGGCCCCCGCCCGCCCGCTCACGGCGCCGCCTCCCGTGGTGGCCGTTCGGGTGGCCCACCCGGTGGCCGAGCCCGAGCCTGTGGCCCAAGCCGAGTCCGCGCCTGCGCCGGAGGCGCAGCTTGAGCCGGAGCCGGAGTTGGTGGCGCAACCCGAGCCGGAGCCGGAGTTGGTGGCGCAGCCCGAGCCGGTGGCGGTGGCGGAGCCGGTGGCCCAGCCCGAGCCGGAGCCGGAGCCTGTGGCCCAGCCCGAGCCGGAGCCGGAGCCGGTGGCGCAGGCCCAGCCCGAGCCGGAGCCTGTGGCCCAGGCCGAGCCGGAGTTGGTGCCCGAGCCCGAGGCGGTGCTGGTGGCCGTGCCCGAGCCCGAGCCTTCCCGTTCGCCGGAAGTGTCCGAGACGGCCGGCACCGACGAGCGCACCCACGACGAGCACGATGGCCAGCACGATGTAGAGGAGCTCTTCGCCCGCCTGCGAGCCGAGCGGGCAGCCGCGGTTGCCCGAGCTGAGGCGGTCCTCGCCGATGCTCCACCGGCGCCCGGACCGGGCGAGACGGTGGCGTCGACCAACGGCTCCGCACCGTCCCCCGCCACCCCTGGCGATCAAGGGGCGCTGACGCCGACGTCCGGTGACGAGGACCTGCTGCAGGCGCGCGACGCCGACCTCGAGGTGGTGGAGCGCTCGTTGACCAAGGCACTCAAGCGGGTGCTGGTCGACGAGCAGAACGAGGTGCTCGATGTCCTACGTCGCAAGGGGGGCGGTGTCCCCCTCATGGAGTTGCTGCCCGGGCCCAGCGATCACACCGCCCGCTATCTGGCCGTGGTGGGTCCTGAGCTGCGGACGGCTGCGGCCAAGGGAGCCGGCGTCGGGCACGAGCCGCCTGCGGTCGACGATCTCGCCGTCGGCCTGGCCGCCGAGGTGGCTGACGACTTGCGGGCCCGGCTGCAGCGGGCGCTCCAAGCCGCCGACGGCGACGTCACCACGCTGGTGGAGGGCGTCTCGTCGGCGTACCGGGAGTGGAAGACGACGAGGGCCGAGCCGCTCGCCCGGCACAACGCCAGCGCAGCCCACTCCCGTGGCCGGTTCAGCGCCGCACCGCCGGGCAAGCTGCGGTGGGTGGTCGACGGCGAGGAAGGGCCGTGTCCCGACTGCGACGACAACGCCCTGGCCGGGGCCATCGACAGGGGCGAGATCTTCCCCACCGGTCAGCCGTACCCGCCGGCGCACGTGGGGTGCCGGTGCATCATCGCCGTCGAGCACGGTTGACCGTCGAGGTGGTGTAGGACCTCACTGCGACCTGGAACGGTGATGGCCAGCCAATAGGCTCCGGCCATGCGCGCTCCCGGCGACATGCCCCCACCACGACGAGTGCGTCCGAGCTCGGCAGTGCCGCGGGGCCGGATCTGGTTGGTGGCCCTGGGGATCGCCCTGTTCGTCCTGCTCACCTCGTTACGGGGCATTGCCGGCTTCTACACCGACTACCTCTGGTTCGACTCGCTCGACTTCAGCGGGGTGTTCACCGGGGTGTTGGGCACCAAGGTGGGCCTTGGGGCGGTGTTCAGCCTGGTCTTCTTCGTCCTGTTGTGGGTCAACCTGCTCATCGCCGACCGGGTGGCGCCCAGCTTCCGACCTGCCGGTCCCGAGGAAGAGGTCATCGAGCGCTACCACGAGCTGGTCGGCACCCGCACCGGGTTGGTTCGCACCGGCCTGGCCGGCGCCTTCGCCCTCATCGCCGGGGCGGGAGTGTCAAGTCGCTGGAACGACTGGATCCTGTTCACCAACGCCCGGGACTTCGGGATCGACGACCCGCTGTTCGGGACCGACGTCGGCTTCTACGTCTTCCAGCTTCCCTTCCTCACCTTCCTGGTCGACTGGGCCTTCGCCTCGCTGGTGATCATCGCCATCGTCACCGCCGTGGCCCACTACCTCAACGGTGGCATCCGCTTCCAGGGAGCAGCCCAGCGGGTCACCACCCAGGTCAAGGCCCATCTGTCGGTGCTGTTGGGAGTGCTGGCGCTGCTGCGGGCGGTCTCCTACTGGCTCCAGCGCTACGAGCTCACGCTGTCCACCAACGGCACCGTGGACGGGGCCACCTACACCGACGTCAACGCCCGGCTCCACGCGCTCAACCTCCTGATCCTCATCTCGTTGGCCGCCTTCGTGCTGTTCATCATCAACATCCGGCGCCGGGGTTGGATCCTGCCTGCCTTTGCGGTGGGGACGTGGGCGTTGGCGGCAGTGGTGGTGGGCGGGATCTACCCGGCGTTCGTCCAGCGCTTCCAGGTGGTGCCGGCCGAGTCGTCCCGAGAGGCGCCGTTCATCGAGGACAACATCGCGGCCACCCGCTTCGCGCTCGGCCTCGACGACGTCGAGTCCACCGACTTCGCCGCCGACGACGCCCTCGACGGGGCCGGCCTGCAGGACAACGCCGAGACCGTGCGCAACATCCGCCTGTGGGACCCCGAGTTCCTCCTGCCGAGCTACCAGCGGCTCCAGGAGGTCCGTCCCCAGTACCAGATCCTCGACGTCGACGTCGATCGCTACGAGGTCGACGGCCAGCTCACCCAGGTCGAGCTCTCGGCCCGTGAGCTCGACACTCCGGGGGTCCCCCAGAACTCCTGGGAGGCCCGCCACCTCACCTACACCCACGGCTACGGGGCGGTGGCGTCGCCCGCCAACTCCAAGACGGCGACCGGGCGACCGGAGATGATCGTCTCCGACATCCCCGTTGACGGGAACTCCTCGATCAGGCCGGACGAGCAGCCCGGGATCTACGTCGGCGAGGGCCTGGACGGCTACGTGATGGTGAACACCGCTCGGGAGGAGATCGACTTCCAGAACGCCGACGGGACGCAGTTCACGACCTACGACGGTGCCGACGGGGTCGACGTCGGCTCGTACCTGCGTCGGTCGGCCTTCGCCCTGCGCTTCGGCGACATCAACCCGCTCATCTCCAGCAGCGTCCGGCCCGATTCGAAGATCCTCTACCAGCGGGACATCAAGGAGCGGGTGCAGGCGCTGGCCCCGTTCCTGTCGTTCGACGCCGATCCGTACGTCGTCCTGGTGGACGGGCGGATGAAGTACCTGGTCGACGCCTACACCACCTCGGGGTCCTTCCCCTACGCGCAGCGTGCTGACACCGGTGTGCTGGCGCCCGGGAGCGGGTTGCAGAACCGCAACTTCAACTACATCCGCAACTCGGTGAAGGCGGTCATCGACGCCTACGACGGCACGGTCACCATGTATGCCATCGACCCTGAAGATCCGGTGCTGGCTGCCTATCGCCAGGCCTTCCCCAACCTGTTCCTCGACGGAGAGCGGGTGCCGGAGGAGCTGAGGGCCCACTTCCGCTACCCCGAGGACCTGTTCCGGACGCAGACGACGATGTGGGGCCGGTACCACATCGAGGTCGCCGACGACTTCTACAACAACAACGACGGCTGGAACGTGGCGCAGGACCCCGGGTCGGGCAGCGCCAACCAGCTCAGCCAGCAGGTCGACCCGATCACAGGACAGGCGCTGGGACCGGCGCGAGAGGCGCGCATCGACCCGTACTACCTCGTCATGCGCCTGCCCGGTGAGGACGAGCTGAGCTTCGTCATGCTGCGCCCGTTCGTTCCCGTCTCGGGCGACGACAGGCGCAAGGAGCTCACCGCCTTCATGGTGGCCAAGAGCGATCCTGGCAACTACGGGCAGCTCCAGACCTTCGTCATGCCGAGGAGCGACCTGCCCGACGGTCCCGCCATCGTGGGGGCCAACATGCAACAGGACCAGGAGGTGTCGGAGCTGCAGACGCTGCTCGGCGACAAGGGCAGCAGCGTCCAGTTCGGCAACCTGGTCATCGTCCCCGTCGACCAGTCCCTGCTCTACGTGCGGCCCTTCTACGTGATCGCGCCCAGCACCGAGATCCCCGAGTTGCGCAAGGTCATCGTGTCCTTCGATGGTCAAGTGGTGGTCAAGGACACCTTGGAGCAGGCGCTGGTCGAGCTCTTCGGCGAGGCGCCCGAGACGCTCGAGGAGGCGCCCGATCCGCTGCTCACGCCCCCCCCTGACGGAGAGCCCCCCGCCGACGGCCGACCCCCGACCGTCTCGCCTCCGCCCGGGGGCGGCGGTGAGGACGTCGCCGCTCTGTTGGACCAGGCCCAGGCGGCCTTCGAGCAGGCCGAGGCATCCCTGGCCGGCGGTGATCTCGGTGCCTACCAGCGCCAGGTCGAAGCGGGACGGGCCCTGGTGGTACGAGCCCGGGAGCTGGCT
>JAHWJH010000014.1 GCA_019348555.1 Actinomycetota bacterium | reverse complement strand
CTCGCTCCAGCCGACTGCGTTCCTCGTCGAGGTCGATCAGGCCCGCCAGTGGCACGAACAGTTCGGCGCCACGCGTCACGACCTTGCCGACCGGGTGGGCGTCGACGGCGTCGGCGGACCCGGCGAAGGCGAAGTCGCTGATCCCCGCCAGCCGGCTGATCGCGTGGACACCGGCCTCGAGCAGCTGCTTCATGGTGACGACGGCGGCCATGGCTCTCCTTGCAACGGTTGGAGGCCCCCACGTCCGCGCCCGGCAGGGCGACCGTTGATGGACGGGGAGGTGGAGGTGGGTGCTGCGGAGCGCCAGTGTACCGGGATCACCGAGGGCGAGCCGGGGGGCTCTGCGCGTTGCCGCGTTGAGGAGGGACGGGGCCGGGCGTCCTGGCGCGCACGCCCGGGCCGGGCGCGAAGCGGTCCGCCCACATGGCCGCCCCACCGGCAGTCGCTCCGAGGATGTCGGACGCGGTGGTGATGGCCGCCGCCAGAGCGAGGTCGCCTTCGAGCGCGCGACACGTCGGGCCCCTGCCGGCGAGGGCCAGAGCGATCTCCCGCTGGGCCACCAGCGACCCGGGCAGCTCGGCGTGGGCGCTGAGTCCCTCGAGTGGCACGACCACGTTGGTGGCACCGTCCAGGGAGCTGTGCAGCGCACCGACGGTGAGGTCACCGGCGGCGGCGATCGAGGTGGTGCGGGTCGACGGGGGCGGCGTGGTACGGGCGAGCTCGGCCACGAGCCCGGAGTTCTCCGCCAGCTGTGCTGCCGCCGGCGACGCCCCGTCGATCCCTCCACTCAGCTGATCGACGCCGAGTTGGGCGAGCTCGCCTGCAGTGGTGGTGCCGAGCAGGGCGTTGGCCGTGGCCAGGTCGGCGCCGTGGTGGGGCGCACCCAGGGTGACCAGGTTCGCCACGTCGGCACCGCCGGCGCCGGCGGCGAGGGCCAGTCGGGCGACGACGCCTCCCTGTGAATGTGCCACGACGTCGATCGGCACGCCGGGATGCGCAGCACCGATCTCCTCCAGCAGCTCCGCCAGGCGGGTCCCCGACGCCCGCAGGTCTCCGGTGGAGTCGTTGCTCCCGTAGTCGCTGGCCGCCACCCCGGACAGGCCGCCGACGCCGGGAGTGCGTCCGCCGGCGTAGGAGAACTGGACGACATCGGCGGCGTCGTAGCCGAGCGCGGCGGTGTCGACGTCGAGCACGTCGGCGCCCACCGACGACGAACCGAAGCCGGCCACCAGCACGGCGATGCGCCTGGCGCCTGGGGGCCCCGGAGGTGCGGCTTCGGGTGGGGTGCAGGCTCGCTGGCTGCTCCGGAAACGATCGGCCCGCCGGCCGAGCTCGGCGGCATGGAGCAGGTAGAGCGGGCTGACCGGCAGCTGGCCGGCGTAGTACCCGACCAGCACCGCCTGGGTCCACATCGAGCGCAGCTCGTTGCGCGCCACCTCCCAGCCGGTGATGGCGACGAGCTCGGCCAGGTCCGACACCCCGGCGCCGGCGACGGCGGCGGTGTCGGCCAACCACGCCATGGCGTCGGTGGTGGACCGGGCCCCGGCCGACACGCCCCGCCACGACGCCCGCACGACGTCGGCGAGCAGATCGGCCAGCAGGCGCCGCTCCAGACCCTCGGCCAGAGGCTGCTGCAGCTCGACGGGTACGAGGTGCACCGTGGGCGCGACGCCTGCGAGCAGCAGCGCGGGATCGACGTAGCGCTCCCCCACGCGGGCCCCGAAGTGCAGGACCGGACCGGCGAGGCCCACCACCTGGCCCTGGTCGACCCGCTCGCCACGTCGGACGGTCGCCTCGGCCAGGAAGGAGTAGCTGGTGCGCAGGCCGTCGTCGTGGAGGACGACCACGTGAGCGCTGCTGGCGATGCGGCCGGCGAAGACCACCTCGCCGTCGGCGGCGGCCCGCACCTCCTCGCCGGGGGCGACGGCGTAGTCGAGCCCGCGGTTGCCTGCTCCGTAAGGACCGGGGGGAGGGCGGAACCCGTCGATGACGGGGCCGTCGACGGGAGCGACGAAACCGGATGCCCCAGCGGCGGGCACGGTGGTGGCCACGAGGCAGGAGCTGAGGACCACCGCCAACGCCACCAGGGCGCGTGCGGGCCGACGAGGTGGGCGGGGCAACGACATGACTTCCCCCTCCGGGGCAGGCAGCGAGGCGAGGGGAAGTGCGTCGAGGGGGAAGCGCGCCGGCCGGAGCGGGGCGCTGGCGCGGACCCTACCCGACGTCGACGAGCGGGGGAAGCGCGGCCGTCAGCGGCAGGACGTCAGGCGATCTCCCGGTGGGCGGCGGCCAGCTTGGCCCTCAGGTGGATCACGGCCTTGGTGTGGATCTGGCACACCCGGCTCTCGCTCACCCCGAGCACCTGGCCGATCTCGTTGAGCGTCAGGTTCTCGTAGTAGTAGAGGGTGAGCACCAGCTTCTCCCGCTCGCCCATGCGGTTGATCGCGTCGGCGAGCAGCTGGCGCATCTCCTCGATCTCGTAGGTCGCCATGGGGCCATGGTGCGGATCGGCCAACGTGTCGCCCAGGGTCAGCACCTCGCCCCGTTCGCCGCCGACCATCAGGATCTCGTCGAGCGCCACCAGCCCCACGAAGGAGATCTGGCTCAACGTGGCCTGGAGCTGGGCGTCGGTCATGCCGAGCTCGGCCGCCAGCTCGGCATCGGCCGGCGAGTGGTGGCGTTCGGCCTCGAGCTTGGCGAAGGCCTGCTCGATGGCGCGGGCCTTGAGCCGCACCGACCTCGGCACCCAGTCGATCGACCGCAACTCGTCGAGGATGGCGCCCTTGATCCGAGCGATGGCATAGGTCTCGAACTTGAACCCGCGATCGGGTTCGAACTTGGTGATGGCGTCGATCAATCCGAAGATGCCGTTGCTGACCAGATCGGCCTGATCGATGTTGCTGGGGAGGCCGACCGCCACCCGGCCCGCCACGTACTTCACCAGTGGTGAGTAGTGGATGATCAGGCGGTCGCGCAGGGCTTGGTCTCCCGAGGCCTTGAACGCCGCCCACAGCTCGGCCAACTCCGCTGGGTCGTCGTGGTTCACATCAGTCCCCGGTTGGCGGTCGAGCCCGTGGATGGGACGCCTGGTGCACGCTGCGCAGACGTTCCTTGCTCACGTGAGTGTAGTGCTGGGTGGTGGCAAGATCGCTGTGGCCCAGCAGTTCTTGTACGGCGCGCAGGTCGGCGCCACCGTCGAGCAGGTGGGTGGCGAAGGTGTGGCGGAGGGCGTGGGGATGGGTGGGCAGCGCCGCCCGGCGGTCCAGGATGCGCCGGACGTCACGGACGCCGAGCCTGCGCCCCCGCGCGTTCAGGAACAGGGCATCGGCCGGGGACTCGTCGTTCGCCAGCAGCGCTCGACCACGGTCCAGCCATCCGGCCACCGCGTCGGCGGCCGGACGGCTCAGCGGCACCTGGCGCTGCTTGGCGCCCTTGCCCCATACCCGGATGCTGAGCTGGTCGAGCCGGACGTCGTCCGGACGTAGCCCGCACAGCTCCCCGACCCGGAGCCCGCTGCCGTAGAGCAACTCGAGGACGGCGTCGTCGCGCCGTCGCACGGCCGCTGGATCGTCGTCGAGTCGCGCCGGAGGTGCGTCGAGCAGCGATGCCAGCTCGTCGGCGCGCAGGACCCGAGGAAGCCGCCCGGGCCCGGGCGGGACCGACAACCCGGTGGAGGGGTCACTGGCCGCCCGGCCGCTGCGGGCCCGCCATCCGAAGTAACGACGCAACGACGAGGCCTTGCGGGCCACCGTACGTCGGGCGTAGCGCCGGGTGGTGAGGTACGCCACGTAACGCCGCAGCAGCCGGCGATCGACGCCATCGGGCTCGTGGCGACCGCCACGGGCGGCCCAGGCGACGAACGCCCTGAGGTCGGTCTGGTACGCCCGGATCGTGCTCGGCGATGCCGAGGTCAGCGATCCGGCGAACCGACCGAGCTCCCAGGGCAGCTCGTCGGCCGTTTCACCCGAGGCCGGGTCAGGCGGCTTCGCGGACGATCCCCGAGATGGCATCCCTGGTGGATTCACTGCCACCACCGCAGTTCTGGAGCCCATAACCGGTGGCGAGCTCGCGGTAGTTGAGGAAGCCGTCATTGGTCCGGCTGATCAGGATCGTCGGGTCCTCGCGCACGGTTTCGACGCCATCGCGCCCGGCCATGATGATGTCCTCCACCCGCTCCTTGTCGGCCTCGGGCGGGTTCAACTCGCTCAGGCGCTCGACCTCGTTGCGGATGGTCGGGATCACGGTCTCGTTGGCGAAGCGGGTGATCTCGTCGGCGGTCGGGATGGCGCCCGGCTCGCGGAACGACGTGGCCGCCGCCGCGTCGATCTTCTGGCTGCTCTCGGTGCAGATGGCGGTCCCCCGCTCGATGAACTCCGCCTTGGACAGCGGCCGGTCTTCACCATCGCCGCAGGCACCCAGCGTCAGCGCCACCATCACCGCGCCCACGATCAACATCAGTTTCCTGTGCTCTCGCACCTCAGTTCTCCCCCCACTCGGTCGACAGCTCGAAGGGAATGTAGCGCGCCGGGCCGGGCACGGGCCGGAATCGTCTCATCCGGGGCGAACGGTGCGTTCGTACCAGCTCCCGCGACGCACCACCCATCCCTGGTGCTCGAGCTCCGACAGGTCGACGGCGAGCCGCCCCAGCGGCCGGTCGAGCCTCAGCGCCAGCTCCTCGACGGTGGCGGGCTCCCACCCCAGCGCCTGGACCACGGCGGCGGCGCCGGCATCGGACGGGTCGGCGGGATCGGCCCGGCCACGAGTGGCGGCGGCGCCGTCGAGGCCCAGCACGGCAAGGACGTCGCCTGCATCACGCACCGGGGCGCTGCCGGCGGCCAACAAGTCGTTGGTGCCCTTCGACGCCGGGCTGCGCACGGGCCCCGGCACGGCCATCACCGGCCGGTCGCGTTCCAGGGCGGCGTCGACGGTGTGCAGCGAACCGCCGCGGGCATGGCTCTCCACCACCACGACCACGTCGGCGAGCCCGGCGAGAATGCGATTGCGGGCCGGGAAGCGCCAGCGCTCCGGCCGGGTGCCGAGCGGATATTCGGAGAGTACGCAGCCCGCCGACGCCACCCGCCGCCACAGGTCGGCGTTGGCCATGGGGTAGACGACGTCGAGGCCGGTGGCGACCACTGCCACCGGAGCGGCGGCATCGGCCTCCAGCGAGCCGAGGTGGGCCTCGCCGTCGATGCCCGACGCCAGCCCCGACACCACGCACACCCCGGCTCCGGCGAGGTCCCGGCCGAGCTCTCGCGCCGTAGCGCGACCGGCGGAGGTGCAGCGTCGAGTCCCCACCACCGCCACCCGTGGGCGATCAAGCACCTCGAGGCTGCCGCGGTGGAACAGCACCGCCGGAGCCTCGGGATCGCCGGCGAGGGCATCGGGGAAGCCTGCGGCTCCGGCGAAGGTGATGCCGACCGCGGCTCTGAGGTGCGCCTCGAAGCGCCCGGCGACGTCGATCCCAGCCGCTTCGAGCGCCCACCTTCGGCTCAGCTCGACGCTGAAGCCCCGGGCACCTTCGACGACTCGGGCGTCGCGGTGCACCTGGCCGCCGCACGTCGCGTGCCACGCCTGCTCGGGGTCCCACCGCTGCAGCAGCGCCGCCAGGCGGGCCGGACCCATCCCCGACAGGGCAGCCAGCCCCACCACGAAGGCACCTCCCGGGAGCCGGCGCCCGCCGCTCGTCGCCTCCGCCCCGCTCACGCCGCCATCCTCCCGTGGTGCAGCTCGGTGCGCAGCTGCAGGGCCAGGCACACGTCCTCCTCGCCGAGAGGGCCTTCACGACCGCCGAGATCGGCGAGGGTCCTGGCCACTCGGCGGACCCGGGCGAGGCCACGGGCGCTGAGCGAGCCGCAACGCAGCTCCCGCTCCAGCACGACGGTGGCCGCCGTGTCGAGTGGCGCCACCACGTCGAGGGACCACCCGGGCAGCTCGGCGTTGGCGCCCACGCCCCGTGTACGGGCCAAGGCACGGGCGCCGGCCACCCGAGCAGCCACCGCCGCGCTCGACTCGCCCGGTGGTCCCCCCAGCAGCGCCGCCGGATCCGGGCGCTCGACGGTGAGGCGAAGGTCGAAGCGGTCGAGCAACGGCCCCGAGACCCGTGCGGCGTACCGGGCCCGGGCCGCTTCGCTGCACCGGCACGATCCGGGAGGTCCGCCCTCCCCGCAGGGGCACGGGTTCATGGCTCCCACGAGCAGGAAGCGAGCCGGGTAGGCGACGCTGGCGCGGGCCCGGCTCACGCGCACTACGCCTTCCTCGAGCGGCTGGCGGAGGGCGTCGAGAACGTGGCGGGGAAACTCCGCCAACTCGTCGAGGAACAGGACCCCGCCCGACGCCAGGGTGATCTCGCCCGGCCGCATCGTCGAGGTGCCTCCGCCGATCAGCGACACGACCGAGGCACCGTGGTGAGGTGCGCGCCACGGGGGCCGGCGCACGAGCCCCGAGGACGGCAACGCCAACCCGGCGGCTGAGTGGGCCTTGGTGACCTCCAAAGCGACCGCCGGTGGCAGGTCGGCGAGGAGCCCGGGCAGGCGCCGGGCCAGCATGGTCTTGCCGGCGCCCGGAGGCCCGGCGAGCAAGAGGTGGTGTGCGCCGGCCGCCGCCACCTCCAGCGCCAATCGGGCGACGGGCTGGCCCCGCACGTCGGCCAGATCGGGCTCCACGACGGCATCCTCCTCACCGACGCGGGGAGGGGGGTCGGGCCACGGCGCGTCGCCGCGCAGGGCGGCCACCAGCTCGGCCAACGAGGCAACGGCGCGCACCCGGTGCCTGCCCACCAGCTCGGCCTCGCCCGCACAGCACGCCGGTACCACGGCCACCTCGCCCGGCAGGGCGTCGACGAGCGGCACCATGCCCGGCACGCGCCGCACCGACCCGTCGAGGCCCAGCTCGCCGAGGAGGCCCACGCCGGCCAGCGCATCGGCGGGAAGGTCGCCGTGAGCGGCGAGGATCCCTACGGCGACGGCGAGATCGAGTCCGGCCCCGTTCTTGCGCACCCCCGAGGGCGCCAGGTTGACGGTGATGCGCCGCTGCGGGAAGGCGACGCCGGTCGACGACAGCGCTGCTCGCACCCTGTCGCGCGACTCACGGCACGCGGTGTCGGGAAGGCCGACGAGGGTGAAGGCGGGCAGGCCGCCCGCCACATGGACCTCCACGGAGACCGGGCGACCGTCGACTCCCAACAACGTGGCCGAAGCGACACTGGCCAGCACGGCGGTTCCTCTCGTGATCGGACGGTGAACGAGGAGGAGGACCACGGAGCCGGTCGCTCGAGCTGGGAACAACCCTACGCAGGGGGTGCGACAGCCACGAGAAGCGACCGGCCCGGGAATACTGGGCCCGTGGGCTTCAACCCCTTCCGCGCTCGCCGCCGCTCCCCCGCCGACTACCTCTTCGTGGCGGCAGCACTGATGCTCACCTCGCTGCTGGTGGCGTGGGCGGCCGGCGCCCTGTGAAGCGCCACCGCCCGGCGACCGACCTCTGGCACGACGACGCCGTCGAGGTCCGTCCTGTCCAGCCCTTCCAGGCGCTCAAGCGCTACACCTGCCCCGGCTGCCACACCGACATCGCTCCCGGCGCCGGCCACCTGGTGGCCGTCCCGAGGGACGCTCCCGACCTGCGCCGCCACTGGCACCGGCCGTGCTGGTCCATGCGGGCCCGCCGCCGCTGACACCCCTGGCCACCGGTCCGGCCGCCTCGTCGGAGACGAGGGAGGGCGAGGGAGGCGACGGAGCTCAGAATGCCGCCTCGATCACCTCGACGGTGCCCTCGACGACGCCGGCGACGTCGAAGCGCAGCTCCTGCGCCCGGGTGCCCGTCTCCTCGAGCCAGGCGGCGGCGAGCGACCGCAGGCGGCGCCGCTTGTCGAAGGTGACGGCGTCGAACGGCGAGCCGAAGGCCAGCGACGACCGGGTCTTCACCTCGCAGAACACCACGGTGGCTCCCCGGCGCAGCACCAGGTCGAGCTCGCCCCGGCGGCAACGCCAGTTTCGGGCGAGCACCTCGTAGCCCCTGCGCTCGTACCACGCACCGGCCAGGTCTTCACCGGCGATGCCCAGCGCCCTGCGGGCCCGGGTCACAAGAAGGCGGTACGCGTCGGTGGCCACACCCGCAGCGTCGCCCGACCGACGACGGTCTCGGCGTCGATGGGCCCGAAGACCCGGCTGTCGGAGGAGTTGGACCGGTTGTCGCCCATGACCCACAGCTCGCCCCCGGCCACGGTGACCGGATCGAAGTCCGATGTCACCACCGACGGGGCGAGATAGGGCTCCACCAGTCGCTGGCCGTCCACGAAGACAGCGCCGTCGCGGGCCTCGACCGTCTCGCCGCCCAGCGCCACCACCCGCTTGATGTACTCCTCGGTCGACGGCTGGCGCAGTCCTACGCCCTCGAGGACCCCGTGCAGCGCCCGCACCGGCAACGACGCTCCGTTGTCGCCCGTGGCGCAGCTCGCCCCCGAAGGGCAGTCGAACACCACGATGTCGCCCCGGTTGGGCTCGTGCAGCCGGAACGCCAACTTCGACACGATCACCCGATCGCCCACCTCGAGCTGGGGGAACATCGACGCCGACGGGATGGAGAACGCCTGTGCCACGAAGGTGCGAAGCCCAACGGCGATCAGCGCGGCCAGGGCCACCAGCAGCACCAGCTCGACGGCCACCGAACGGGCCCGGCCGCCGTCATCGCCGGGCCGATCGGGCTCCGAGGACGCCGGCGCAGGGTCGTCATCCACGGCCGGCACCGGTCCCCAGCCCGATCGTGGGGCAGGGGCATCCACGTCGGTCAACGAGCGGTCCGCTTCTCCTTGATCTTGGCCGCCTTCCCCCGAAGGTCACGCAGGTAGTAGAGCTTGGCTCGGCGCACATCGCCCTCGCTGACCCGCTCGATCGACTGCACGATCGGGGAGTGCACCGGGAAGGTGCGCTCGACGCCGACGCCGAAGCTGACCTTGCGGACCGTGAACGACTCGCGGATGCCCGATCCCTGGCGGCGGATCACCGCGCCCTGGAAGAGCTGGACCCGCTCACGGGTGCCCTCGACCACCCGCACGTTCACCTTGACGGTGTCACCCGGCGAGAAGTCGGGCACGTCGTCGCGCAGGCTGGCGCGGTCGACCAGATCGGTGGGGTTCATGGCGCGCTGGCTCCTCGACGTCGATCTCGGTGCGGCTCGGCTTCAGCCGGCCGCGGAACCTACGATCCTAAGGGCTCACGGTGGAAGGATTCCACCAGCTGCCGCTCTTCCTCGCTGAGGCCACCCCGGGCCTGGATGAGATCGGGCCGGTCCCGCACGGTCCGGACCAGTGCCGCTGCCCTCCGCCAGCGGGCGATGCGCCCGTGATCGCCCGAGCGCAGGACCTCGGGCACGTCCCAGGAGCGGAAGCGTGCGGGCCGGGTGTACTGCGGGTATTCGAGCAGGCCCTGGCTGAAGCTCTCCTCGCCGGCCGAGTCGGCGTTGCCCATCACTCCCGGTACGAGCCGGCCCACCGCCTCGAGCACCACCATGGCCGCCACCTCGCCGCCGGCGAGCACGTAGTCGCCGACGGAGAGCTCACCGTCGACGAGATGGGCCCGGACCCGTTCGTCGATCCCCTCGTAGCGCCCGCAGAGCAGCGAGAACCCGCCGCCGGTCGAGAGCTCGCGGGCGAGGGCCTGGTCGAAGCGTCGGCCGCCGGGACCGAGCAGGTACAGGGGCCGAGGCGGCGCCACGCTCTCCACCGCCCGGAACAGCGGATCGGGCATGAGCACCATGCCGGCACCGCCGCCGTAGGGGGCGTCGTCCACCGAGCGATGGACGTCGGTGGTCGCCTCCCGGAGGTCGTGCACCCGCAGGTGGAGCACACCGGTGCCGCAGGCCCGCCCGAGCAGGCTGGCGCCGGCGAAGTCGCGGACCATGTCGGGGAAGATGGTGAAGACGTCGATGCGCAACGTCACGATGGACCAGCGTACGGACACGCCGACACGGGCGTCATCGGGCCGGCACGCCGCCTGCGCGTGGCCGTCGCCGTGGCGCCGGCGCTGGCGGCCACCGGCTGCAGCGGTGGATCGGACGACCCGACCAGCGGAGCGAGGCGCAGCCGGGAGCGGCGATCCGGCCAGCGCCTGCCTACGGCTCCGAGGAGCAGCAGTTAGAGGAGGCCCTCCGGAGGGTCGATCACCAGCCGGTGGGGCGACCGTTCGGTGACGAAGCGCAGAGGGACCAGACCGCCACTCTCGAGCACCAGCAGATCGCTTGCCGGGTTCGCCTCCACCGCCACCACCGGCCCGTGGGCGGTGCCGTCGATGCCGACGACCTCGGCGCCGATGAGCTCGTGGACCCACAGCGCCTCGGGATCGTCGATCGGAGGGGCTGACAGCACCGCCCCGCGGAGCTCGTCGGCGGCCTCCCGGCTCGTCACCCCGGCGAAGGTCACCAGGAACCCTCCCAGATGAGGCCGTGAGGCCACCACGGAGAGCTGGCTGCGGGACAGGTGAAGCACCGAGCCGGGGGTGAGGCGCTCATGGCGGTCGGTGAGCAGCTTGACCAGGACCTCGCCCCGCAAGCCGTGCGGCTTGACCACCCGGCCGACCTCCAGGAGCAGGGGGTCGCTCCCCACGGCGGCTCGATCAGTCGACGAAGTCGACGTCGACGGCGATGCGGTCGTCGACCGCCGCAGCCCGCACCACGGTCCGCACGGCGTTGGCCAGCCGGCCGCGACGACCGATCACCCGTCCCATGTCGCCGGGCCCCACCCGGACCTGGAGGCGCAGCCCCCGGCGATCGTCGTCGACCTCGATCTCGACGGCGTCGGGGTCGTCCACGAGGGCCTTCACCAGATAGTCGAGCACCTGGGTGGCAGTGGCCCCGGGAATGCGGTTGGCGGCGTCGTCCTCATCGTCGCCCGTGTCGATCGGGCTGGCACGGTTGCCACGGTCGTCGTCGACGACGTCGTCGTCGAGCTCGTCGGCGGGAGCGTCGGTCATCGACCCGCGGCGGCCGTGAACTCGTCCCAGGCCCCCGACTCCTGGAGCAGGCGCTGCACCCGGTCGGTGGGCTTGGCGCCCTTGCGCAGCCACTCGATGGCACGCTCGTTGTCGATGCGGACCACCGATGGGTCCTGGCGCGGCTCGTAGGTGCCGACCACCTCGATGAAGCGCCCGTCGCGCGGCGACCTGCTGTCGGCGGCCACCACCCGGTAGGTCGGCTGCTTCTTCTTGCCCATCCGCATCAGCCGGAGCTTGACGGCCACGTTTCCCTCTCCGTTCCTCCGCCTGACCGGCGGCGTTGCGTCGACATCCCGGCGGTACCGGCCGTGGAGCACGGCCGGCGCCGGGACCTATTCGAGTTTCATCTCGGCGAGGTCGGGCAACGCCGGCATCCGCCTGCGTTTGCCCTTGCCTCCCTTGGCTGCGCCCCCGAAGCGCTTCATCATCTTGGCCACATCCCGGAACTGCTTCAGCAGCAGGTTCACCTCGCTGATCGACGTACCGCTGCCGTTGGCGATGCGAGCCCGACGTGAGCCGTTGACCAGCTCGGTGTTGGCCCGCTCCTGGGGCGTCATCGACCGGATGATGGCTTCGATCCGACCGATCTCCTTCTCCCCGATGTCGGCGTTCTTCAGCTCCTTGGGGATGCCCGGCATCATACCGATGATGCTCTGCAGCGGCCCCATCTTGCGGATCTGCTGCATCTGCTCGAGGAAGTCGTCGAGGGTGAACTGACCTTCGAGGAGCGCGGTCTCGGCCTTGGCGGCGACGTCGCGGTCGTACTCCTGCTCGACCTTCTCGATGAGGGTCAACACATCGCCCATGCCGAGGATGCGGTCCGCCATCCGGTTGGGGTGGAACTGCTCGAAGTCGGCCACCCGCTCCCCCACCGAGGCGAAGGCGATGGGGCGGCCGATCACCTCCTTGACCGACAGGGCGGCGCCGCCGCGGGCGTCGCCGTCGAGCTTGGAGAGGATGACCCCGTCGATCTCGAGCGTGGCGTGGAACGCCTCGGCCACCCCGACGGCGTCCTGGCCGGTCATGGCGTCGAGGACGAGGAAGGTGTAGTGCGGCTGCACCGCCGCCGAGATCCGGCGGACCTCCTCCATCATCTCGGCGTCGACGGAGAGGCGGCCGGCGGTGTCGACGATGCAGACGTCGCGGCCCTTGTCGCGAGCCTCCTCGACCCCGGCCCGGGCCACCGCCACCGGGTCGGTGGGCTCGCTGAACACCGGAACCGCCACCTGTGCGCCCAACGTGCGCAGCTGGTCGACGGCGGCGGGGCGCTGGAGGTCGGCTCCGACGAGGATCGGGTTGCGGCCCTGCTGCTTGAACCAGCGGGCCAGCTTGGCGCAGGCGGTGGTCTTGCCCGAGCCCTGGAGGCCGGCGAGGAGCACGACGGTGGGCGGTTTCGGAGCGAAGGTGACCTTGAGGGTCTCTCCGCCGAGCGTGCCGATCAGCTCGGCGTGGACGATCTTGATGACCTGCTGGGCGGGGCTGAGGCTCTTGTGCAGCTCCGCCGCCAGGCAGCGTTCCTTGATGCGCGCCAGCAGGTCCTTGACCACCCGGAAGTTGACGTCGGCCTCGAGAAGGGCGAGGCGGATCTCCCGGAGCACCTCGTCGATCTCGGGCTCGCCCAGGCGACCCCGGCCCCGTAGCCGGTTGAAGATGCCCTCGAAGCGGTCGGTGAGCGAGTCGAACATGAGCGGCGCCAGGTTAGCGGCCACCGCCCTCGCCCCCGCCGGCGTCGCTCGACGGGGGCGGCAGGGTCAGGGCGAGACGGAGATCGGCAGGGAGGCGCTGATGCTCGGATCGTCGGGGCCACAGCCGACCAGCGTGAAGGTGGTGGTGTAGGTGCCCGGCTCGGCGTAGACGTGCTCGAAGCTGCGGTGCAGCTCCCCGGGGCCCGGCGCCAGCGAGACGCACCCGATGTCGCACACCGCCACCCCGCCGGGCTCGTCGCCGAAGGCGACCACCGGAGAGCCGCAGTCGTCGCGGATGGCCGAGTCGGCATCGGTGGCCTTCAGCTCGAACGTCACGACCTCGCCCACTCTGGCCGCCCCCACCTGGCACACCTCGAGCGTCGGCGGCTGGCTCCCGGCGACGTTCCCGGCAACGCCGGCGGCCATCACGGCGGCGCACCCGCCACCCTGCCCGCCGGGCGGGGGCTCGACGCGTGCCGCGGGATCGATCGGCACCGGTTCCGGCCGGCCCGGGTCCGGAGCCGGCGGCCCGGGCGGGGCGACCAGGTCGTCGTCGCTCACCGCGAAGGTGACCAGGTCGGGACCCGGACCCCCTTCCCTGGTCTCGAACAGATAGGCGGGCACCAGCCACGCCTGATCGGCGTCGTAGGCGGCGACCAGCTCGAGGCCGAGGCGCACGCCGGTCACCGTGACCACCGCCGGCTCGACCGGCGGGCACTCGAGGCACTCCGTCGCCGGCTCCCGCCCGTCGCTCAGGGCCACGGGGTGGTTCTCCCCCAGGAGGCGCAGCGCCTCGGTGGTGCCGACGAGGGCGTAGACGTCGCCGCGCTGCGGCTCGGCGAGCCACCCCCCTGCGTGGTCGACGGCCCCCTCGGCGCCGATGGTCACCGTCGAGGCCATGCCCACGGTCGGCAGGCCACCGACCTGCGGGTCGGCACTGACGGACCACGACCCGTAGCGGTCGGCGCGCACGTCGGCGGCACCCATGTCGATCCCGGCGGCAGAGAAGATGGCCGCCGCCCGCTCCAGGGCCTCGTCGCGCGTCGGCAGGTCGACCGGTGGTGCCATGTCGTCCGGCGGGCAGACCTGCACGCACGCCGTGCCGGGAGGGCAGTCGGGCATGTCGCAGACGACCTGATCGTCACCGGAACCGGCCGGCGGTGTGGTCTGCTCCGGCGGGGTCGCCCGGGCCTCGGCGGTGACCGAAGCCGACGAGCCCGAGGAGCCACCGCCGCTCCACGCCGAGAAGGACCAGGGCAGGCCCGGTTGGCGCTGCACGTCGAGCACCCTGCCGCCGTCGCCCTCGACCTGCCACCCGGTCGGGCTCTCCCCCACCTGGCCGGTGAGCCCCAGGGCCCGGGCCAGGGCGGTGATGCGCTCGACGTCGGCATCGGTGGCGACCGACCAGGCCCGGGCCTCGCCGTCGAGCTCGTCGAGCGTTCCGTCCACCTCGTAGGTGATCCCCGTCCGGGCGGAGGACGCAGCGGCGGGCTCCGCCGCCGCGCCGGTCGGGGCCCCGCCGCCACCGAGGACCGGTAGGGGTGTCGGAGCGCCGCCACTGCCGGTGGCGGCGAGCACGGCCACGAGGACCAGGCCCACGGCGAAGCCCAGCGCCGCTCCTCCGGCCACGACGCGACTCCCCATGGCGTTCCTCCCTCTCGGTCCAACCTAGGGACTTGGACGGTCGCCGGAGCCGCCGGGTTCCCTGCCATTCCGGGCAGGGCCGGGAGAGGCTAGGAGAACAGCGCCTCGACGAACTCGTCGGGGTCGAACGGCACCAGGTCGTCGACGGTCTCGCCCAGCCCGACCAGCTTCACGGGGATGCCGAGCTCGGTCTCGATGGCCAACACGATGCCCCCGCGGGCCGAGCCGTCGAGCTTGGTCAGCACCACGCCCGTGACCTCGACCGCCTCCGTGAACTGCTGCGCCTGGGTGAGGCCGTTCTGGCCGGTGGTGGCGTCGAGCACGAGCAGCACCTCGGTCACCCGCCCCGGCGGCTTCTCCGCCACCCGGCGGACCTTGCGGAGCTGCTCCATGAGGTTGACCTTGGTGTGGAGCCGCCCGGCGGTGTCGGCCAGCACCAGGTCGGCCTGCTGGGCGGCGGCGCGCTGCACGGCGTCGAAGATCACCGAGCTCGGGTCACCCCCTTCGGCACCCCGCACCAGCTCGGCGTCGACCCGCTCGGCCCACACCCCGAGCTGCTCGGCGGCGGCGGCGCGGAAGGTGTCGCCGGCCGCCATGACCACGGAGCGCCCCTCGGCCTTCTGCAGCTTGCCCAGCTTGCCGATGGTGGTCGTCTTGCCCACGCCGTTGACACCGACGAAGAGCCATACGTTGGGTGCGCCGACCTCGTAGACCAAGCCGCGCTGGCCCGACGCCAACCTGGCCTTGAGGTCCCCCTTCAACTGGGCCAGCAGGGCCTCGGGCTCGGTGATGCCCTTGGCCGCCACCTCCGAGCGCAGCTCGTCGAGGACCAGGGTGGTGGTCTTGACCCCCACGTCGGCCCGGATCAACGCCTCTTCCAGCTCGTCCCAGGTCTCGGCGTCGATGGTGGTGCGGGACAGCACCGAGGTGACGTAGCCGGCCAGGAGACTCCGGGCCTTGGCCAGGCGATCCCGGAAGCGCGGCCTGACCGCCTCGGCCTGCTCGACCTCCACGGCGCGCGCCAACGCCTCTTCGATCTCGGCCACGGTGGCGTCGTCGGGCTGGGGGCCGCCGGCATCGCCGATGCCCTCGAGGGGCGGGGCATCACCCGGTCGGGGCGCCAGACCCACGCCCGAGGACGGTTGGTTGAGCTCGGCGTCGTCGAGGTCCAGAGCGGGGCCCGGGGCGTCATGGCCACGGGTCGTTGCGCCGTTCGTTGCGCCATCCGGGGCCCCATCGGTCGGGGACGGCTCGAGCTCGGCGTCGGGTCGGGAGCGGCCCCGGGTCACCGCCGATCCCAGGAGCGAGGCGAACAGGATCAGCAGGGCGACGAACAGGATCACGAGCTCCATGGCGGGGGGAGCCTACCCAGGCGCCCGATGTGCCCTCAGCCGCTTCGCAGCGCCGACGCAGGGGGATGGTCGGGCGCGAGCCGCCACTGCGGTTCTGGCCGGTCGACCGGCGCGGAAAACCGCCCGTTCTGCCGGCCAGAACGGGGAGGGTCAGGCGCGAGCCGAGGCCATGCGCTCGCTGACCACGCCCGAGGCGCCCCCCGGCGCCATGGTGACGCCGTAGAGGATGTCGGCGGTCTCCATGGTGCGCTGCTGGTGGCTGACGACGAGCAACTGGGCCTCCCGACGGAACTCGCCGATCAGGTCGAGGAAACGGTGGAGGTTGACGTCGTCGAGGGCCGCCTCGACCTCGTCGAGCACGTAGAACGGCGACGGTCGGCTCCGGAAGACGGCGAACAGGTAGGCCAGGGCGGTGAGCGAGCGCTCGCCACCCGACAGCAGCGACACCGACCGGATCTGCTTGCCGGCGGGCCGGGCCCGGACCCGGATGCCGGTCTCGAGCAGGTTGGCGGGGTCGGTCAGCTCCAGGCGGCCCTCGCCGCCCGGGAACAGCACCGAGAAGAGACGGGAGAAGTTCTCGGCGACGTCGGTGAAGGCGGCGGCGAAGACGTCGACGATCTCGGCGTCCACGGTGCGGATGACCTTCGCCAGCTCCCTGCGGGACGACTTCACGTCGTCGAGCTGGTCCTCGAGGAACTGCTGGCGCTCGCGCAGGGCCTCCGCCTCCTCCAGCGCCAAGGGGTTGATGGGACCGAGGAGGCGCAGCTCCCGCTCCAGGTCCCGGGCCCGAGCGGCGGCGGTGGTCCCGTCGGGGAGCGGAGGGCACGGCGTGGCCACGGCGACGTCGGGCTCCACGTCGGCGTCACGGCGAAGGGCTTCGACGGCCGCCTCCCGGCGCAACGCCAGCTCCTGGGCTTCCATCTCCACCCGGGTGCTCCGCTGGCGGAGCTCTTCCAGCCTGGACTCGGCGGCGCTTCGGTCGCTGCGCAGTCGTTCCAGCTCTCGCCCGACGGCACGGGCGCGCTCCGCCCGGGCGGCGCGGCGCTCCCGAAGGTCGATCAGCACCCCCTCGAGCCAGTCGAGGTGGCCGGCCACCACCGCGGCCAGCCGGCCGGCCGCCTGCCGCGCCTCCTCGAGGGCGCTGCGGCTGGCCTCCGCCTGCGCCCGGCGAAGCTCGTTGCCGACGAGGCGGCGTTCGACCTCGGCCGAGCGGGTCACCAGCCAGGACCGGCGCTCGGCCAATGCGCCTGCGCGGCGCTCGAGCTCCGCCCCTGCCGCCGCCAACGCCGCTCGCCGAACCTGGAGCTGGCCGAGGGCGGCATCGTGTGCGCGCCGGCGCTCGACGGCGTCGGCCTCGGCGGCCTCGAGCTCGACGAGCGACGACTCGAGCACCGTCAGCCGATTCCGTTCCACCACCGTCACCGTTCGCAGCTCGTCGATCCGGCGGCTGACGGCCTCGAGATGCTCGCTGGTCTCGGCGGCCTCCCGATCGAGCCGAGCCAACGCCTCGTCACTGGCGGCGAGGGCTGCGGCCTGCTCCACCGCCCGGGCCACCAGCTCGGCATGGACCCGGCGCGCCTGGTCGAGCGACGACAGAGCCCCGTGCCGGCGGCCCTGCGCCTGCGACGCAACACCGGCCGCCGCCTCACCCTGGGCCCGCGCCGCGTCGAGGGCTCCCTTGTTGACACCACCCGCCTGCGCACCGACCCGCCACCCGTCCACGGCGAAGCGGTCGCCGTGGCGGGTGACCACCACGACGTCGGGATGCTCCGTGGCCACGGCCAGCGCCTCTTCCCACGCCGTGGGAGCCTCACCTCCCACGCACACCGCCGTTCCCACCAGGGCGTCGAGGAGCGGGCCCATCCCGGGGTGCTCAGAGCGGACATGCGCCCGCACGGCCTCGCCGTGCGGCGGGAGGGCCGGGCGCACCGTCGAGCCGGTGACCGGAGGGCGACGCCCGTCGCCAGCCCCGAGCACTGCCCCCGCTCCGGTGACACGGAGGTGCTCGAAGCAGCGCCGCATCTCGCCGCCCGCCACCACCACCGCGGCCAACGCCTGCCCGCACGCCGCCTCGAAGGCCGCCTCCCATCCGGGGTCGACGTCGACGAGCTCGAGCAGGGGGCCACCGACTCCGTGGATCCCGGCCAGGCGCTCGGTGCCGGCACGGGCACGGGCGTCGTCGAGAGCTCCGGCGAGCGCCTCGATGCGGGCCTCGCAGCGGTGGAGCTCCGCCTCGGCTCGGCGCCAGGCACGGTCGGCGGCATCGAAGTCACCGCTCGACTGCTCGAGCCGGTGTGCGGCGCTCTCCACCTCGTTTCGGAGCCGGGTGTGCTCGGTCCCACCCCGCTCACCCCGGGCCTGGAGCTCGTGGCGCTCCGCCGCCAACCGCTTGGCTCGCTGCTCCAGCGAAGCGAGCAGGTCGGCGGCCCGTGCCTGCTCGTCCTCCCGTCTGACGAGGCCCAGCCGCAGCGCGGCCACGTCGGTGCGCGTGGCCTCCACACCGGCCGTCGACGCCGCCTGGGCGGGCGCCTCGCCGAGGTGCGCCTCGGCCGCGGTCAGCTCGGCCTCGGCGTGGGCCAGGCGCTCGGTGTCGGGGGCCAATGCGCCAGCCTCGGCGTCGAGCGCCTCCACCTCCGAGCGCAGGCGGTCGGCCTCGGCTTCGAGGGTCGCCACCACCGTCTGGTCGAGCGCGGCGTCGCGCTCGCGCTCGAGGCTCCGGCGACGCTCGCCGAGCACGGCGGCGAGACCGCGGGCGCGCGCCGCCAGGCGCTCGCAGCGCACGAGCGGATCTGCGAGGTCGTCGGCCCCCGTCACCGACAGTCGGTGCTCGACCGCCGCCACCGACGTGTCGAGCGAGGCGACGTCGGCGCGCGCCGACCGCACGGCTTCGGCGAGGTCGCGGCGCAACAGGTCGACCGCCCCACAGCGGTCGGCCAGCGACGACAGCTCACGGCCGGCCAGGTGCAGGCGCAGGACGCGGAGCTCGTCGACGACGCCGGCGTGTCGCCGGGCGGCTTCGGCCTGCCGCTCCAGAGGGCGGAGCTGGCGGCGAGCCTCCCGAGCAAGGTCGGCCAGCCGCACCAGGTTGGCCTCGGTGGCCGCCAGGCGCCGCTCGGCCTTCTCCTTGCGGCGGCGGAACTTCAGCACACCCGCCGCCTCTTCGATGATCGCCCGTCGCTCCTCGGGCCGGGCCTCCAGCACGGTGTCGAGCTGGCCCTGACCCACGATGACGTGCTGCGTGCGCCCCACGCCGGAGTCGCTCAGCAGCTCCTGGACGTCGAGCAGTCGGCACGGCACCTGGTTGATGGCGTAGTCGCTGGTCCCGTTGCGGAACAGCGTGCGGCTGATGGTCACCTCGGCGAAGTCGATGGGCAGCGTCCCGGAGGTGTTGTCGATGGTGAGGCTCACCTCGGCCCGGCCGAGCGCCGGGCGGCCGGCGGCACCGGCGAAGATGACGTCGTCCATCCTCGACGAGCGCATGGTGCGCGGTCCCTGGGCGCCGAGCACCCACGCCACGGCGTCGACCACGTTGGACTTGCCGCTGCCGTTGGGGCCGACGACCACGGTGATGCCCGGCTCCAGGTGCAAGGTGGTGGTGTCGGCGAACGACTTGAAGCCTTTGAGGGTGAGGCTCTTGAGGTACACGCCGTTTCCGAGGCTAGGCGCGCCGCCACCGCCGTTGGCGGACCCGCCGGCTCGCGCTCCGGGTCAGGCCGGCCGGGTGGCGGCGTCCTGGGACACCTTGACCAGGCGGTCGACCACCCCGGCGGCGCCACCCTCGTCGACGGCAACCGCCGCCGCCTCGTAGCCCGACGCCAGGTCGTCGACCGCGCCGGCCACGACCAGGCCGGCGGCGGCGTTGAGCAACACGAGCTCGCGGTGGGCCCCGGCCTCCCCATCCACCAGGCGGCGGACCAGCTCGACGTTGGCCTGGGCGCCACCACCACGGATCGACGTGGGGTCGGCCCGGGGAATGCCGAGGTCGGCCGGGTCGACGACCCATGAGCGCACCTCGCCGTCGCGCAGCTCGAGCACCGACGACGTGGTGGTCGTGGTCAACTCGTCGAGTCCGTCGTGGCCGTGCACGACCATCGCCCGCTCGGCGCCCCGCGCCACCAGCACACCCATGACCACGTCGGCCAACGCCGGATCGCTCACCCCGACCACCTGGCGCCGAACTCCTGCCGGGTTGGCCAGCGGGCCGAGCACGTTGAACACCGTCGGCACGCCCAGCTCGCGCCGGGTGGGTCCGGCGTGGCGCATGGCGGGATGGAACCGGGGGGCGAAGCAGAACCCGAAGCCGACCTCGGCCACGCATCGGGCCACCCCCTCGGGGCCGAGGTCGATGGCCACGCCCAGGGCCTCGAGCAGGTCGGCCGAGCCGCTGGTGGACGACGCCGCCCGGTTGCCGTGCTTGCACACCGCAGCGCCGGCACCGGCGACGACGAAGGCCGCCATGGTCGAGACGTTGCAGGCAGCCAGGCGGCGCATGGCGGCCCCACCGGTGCCGCAGGTGTCGATCGGGTCGAGGCTGGAGGGCAGCTCCACCGGGGTGGCGGCATCGAGCATGGCCCGCACCAGACCGGTGATCTCCTCGACCGTCTCGCCCTTCATGCGCAGGGCCACGAGGAACGCCGCCAGCTGGGCGCCGGTGGCGGAGCCGTCGAGCACCTCGGCGAGCGCTGCCCGGGCGCGCTCGGCGCTCAGGTTCTCCCCGGCCAGCAGCGGGCGCAGGGCGGCGGGCCAGCCCCCCAGCTCGGCGAAGGTGGGGCTCAACCGGAGGCGGGCGTCACGCCGAGCGGCGACGCTGCCGGATCATGCGCCGGCGCTCGCGTTCGGTGGCGCCGCCCCACACCCCGTCGCTCTCCCTCGATGCCAGGGCGTGCTCGAGGCACGCCTGTCGCACCTGGCACTGGGCGCAGACCTCTTTGGCCGTCTCGGCGTCGTCGTCGTCGGGGGGGTAGAAGATCTCCGGGTCGATGCCGCGGCATGCGCCGTGGCTGCGCCAACTCTGCTTCATGTCGGACTCCCGATCTGCGATGACGGTGTGTGGCGCCGTGCTCGCTGACCGGAATCCTGATGAGATTGGTGGCGATGGCGGCGCGCGGCGAGGGCCAAGCGTGAAGTATGGTGCAGGCGGACACGGTGCGTCCAGGGACAATCGCGTACAGCGTCGGGCCGACCCGCCCGAGCGGTCCTGCCTCTCCCGTCGGCCGGTGCCACCGGTCGGCACGATCTGCCCCTCCAGGCTGCCGTGGCGCTGATGCGCACGCTGGAGGCGCCGGCGGTGGTGCGGGGCGCGGCGGTGGCCGTGGCGGTGTCCCTGCCGGCCTCGCTGCTGAGCCTCGTGGTGGTCCGTGGCGGCGACACCAACGTGGTCTTCGCCTTCCTCGTCGTGGTCCTCGCCGGCCTGGCCGCCGGCGGCTACGTCGCCGCTCGCCGGGCTCCAGCGGCCCCGCTGTCGAACGGGATGGTGGCGGCGCTGGGAGCATTCGCGCTCATCCAGGGGGCCGGCCTCCTGCGCCAAGCGGCGACCGGCGGGTCGTTCTCGGTGTCGAGCCTGGCCTTCGCCGCCTTCCTCGCCTCGTGCTGTGGCCTGCTCGGTGGCGTCGCCGCCAGCCGCCGGTGGATGCGAACGCCACCTATTGACCCGGACAGCTCGGGGCCCCACCATGGTCCTCGTCGAAGCTGAGGTCCGTCTCCGAGAGACCGCGTCGCGAGCCGCCATGGAGGCCACGCTGGCCGCCCTGGAGGCCGACGCCGATGCCGCCCGACGGGTGCTACGCCGGCCGCGCCGGCGTCTCCGGTCGTCGGAGACGCCCCGCCTGTGGGATTCCCGACCGATCGACTCCCGTCCGGACGACTGTTGGCGCTGCGACGCCGCCGCCTCCGCCGACGACCTCGGCCTCTGCCCCGCCTGTCGACGACGTCTCTCCCTCTGAGCCGAGGCAGGACGAGCTCACCTCCGGGGGAGCACCTCCGGCGGTGCCGAAAAGCAGACGGGATGACCGGGGCGATCGGCGAGCACGTCGCTCGGGTCGATGCTGCCGATGAGGACGCAGTCGTGCACCAGCCGCTCGCCACTGTCGAGGATGTAGACGAAGCGTTCTTCACCACGCAGCCGGTGGAGGCGGGCGTGGCGGTAGTCGACCAGGCGACGTGACCCGGGTCGGCCTGCGGCCACCTCCCCGACGCGGGTGCCGTCGCCCAGGGTGAAAGCACGGCGGTCGCCGAGCTCCCATCGGCCGAAGGCTTCGTCGATGGCCATGGCGAGGTCGGCGAAGGTGTGGCGAGGCGAAGCCGCCAGCGTGCGCTCCGCGGCTTTCACGTCGATCGTGGACGCCCCTGCGGTCAGCGTGACGCCGATCGACAGGCACAAGGTACCCGGGAGGTGGAGCAGGTCGCCGTGGAACGGCATCGCTCTGGCCACCGCCGGATGTTGGCAGTCGTGACCACCGAAGTGGTGGACCCTCACCCCCCCGGAAGTCGGGTTCCGGCGAAGTGGTCGATGGGGCCGTGGCCCCGCCCGAGCGTCCAGCCGGCGGCGGCGAGGAGGCCGCGGTGCACGTAGCGCTTGGCGGCCTCGACGGCGGTGGCCAGCTCGTCGCCCCTGCACAGGCCGGCGGCGATGGCCGAGGCCAGGCTGCAGCCGGTGCCGTGGACGTTGGCGGTGGGCACCCTCGGGGAGACGAACCGGTGGAGCCGCTGGCCGTCCCAGAGCACGTCGACCGACTCCTCGCCACTCAGGTGGCCCCCCTTGACCAGCACGGCCGCCGCGCCGCTGCCGGCCAGCTCCCGGGCGGCATGCACCATGTCGTCCTCGGTGGCGAGCGGGGCTCCCACGAGGACGGCCGCCTCTCGCAGGTTCGGGGTGATCACGGCGGCGTGGGGGAACAAGCGCTCCACGTAGGCGCGTTCAGCCTCCGGTTCGAGCAGCCGGTCGCCACTGGAGGCCACCATGACGGGATCGACCACCAGCGACGGAAGGGCACCTGTCGCCGCACGGGCCGCCAGCACCTCGACGATGCCCGCCGTGGCCAGCATCCCGGTCTTGGTCGCCCTCACGGTGAAGTCGCCGAGCACCGCGTCGATCTGGGCGGCCACCACCTCCGCAGGCACCACGAACACCGACTCGACCCCCGCGGTGTTCTGGGCGGTCAGCGCGGTCAAGGCGGTCGTGGGGAAGACCCCGTGGGCGGCGAGCGTGCGGACGTCGGCCTGCACGCCGGCGCCGCCGCCGGAGTCGGAGCCGGCGATCACCAGCACCACCGGGGGCGTCGGGCTCACCGGCCGACCGCCGCCGGGCGTCCCCGGCGGAACGCGGCCAGGGCGGCGACCAGCTCGGCCGTCGCCGCCCGGGGATCGGCAGCCGCCATCACCGCGCCCATGACCGCCACCCCGGTGGCCCCGGCGGCGAGGCAGGCGCCGGCGGTGGCCGCCGTCACCCCGCCGAGTGCGAACACCGGCATCGACACCGACGCCGCCAGCTCGGCCAGGCCGGCGGTGCCCAGGGCGGGGCCGTAGCCGGGCTTGGACGGCGAGTGGAACACCGGCGACACCATGGCGTAGTCCGCGCCCGCATCCTCGGCGGCGGCCAGCTCGATGCGATCGTGGCACGAGCGTCCCACGATCAGCCCCGAGCCCGCAGGAGGCCAGGGATCGGAGGCGGCGAGGTGGACACCGGCCGCCCCGCTGGACCGTGCCAGCTCGATGTCCGGCCCGGCCAGCAGCACGATCCCGTCGAGGCCCTCGAGCAGCGCCCTCAAGGCCGCAACCAGCGCGGCCCGGTCGGTTGGCCGCAGGTCCTTCTCCCGCACGACCAGCGCACGAGCGCCTCCCTCCACCGCGGCGGCGACCGTGGGCACCAGTGCGCTCCGGCCGCACTGGCGCCGGTCGGTGAGCACCAGCAGTGACCCGCTCACCCCTGGTCGGCGCCCCACTCGGCTACGCCCGTGAACGTGGTGGAGGCCTCGGCGTAGCGGCGCACGGGGATGCGCCCGGCCCGCCGCGCCAGCCATCCCGCCTCGACACCGCGGCGCATGGCCTCGGCCATGAGCACGGGTTCGCGTGCCCGGGTCACCGAGGTGGCGAGGAGCACGGCGTCGGCGCCCAGCTCCATGGCCAGGGCGGCGTCGGAGGCGGTGCCGATGCCGGCGTCGAGGACGACCGGCACGGTGGCGTGCTCGGCGATGATGGCCAGGTTGTACGGGTTGCGTATGCCCGCCCCGCTGCCGATGGGCGAGCCGAGCGGCATGACCGCGGCGCAACCGATGGCCTCCAGGCGCCGGGCCAGGACCGGGTCGTCGTTGGTGTAGGGCAGCACGACGAAGCCGTCGTCGACCAGCTGCTCGGCGGCGTCGAGCAGCTCCACGGCGTCGGGCAGGAGGGTGCGGTCGTCGCCGATCACCTCGAGCTTCACCCAGTCGGTGGCGAAGGCCTCCCGCGCCATCTTGGCCGTGAGCACGGCGTCACGGGCGGTGAAGCACCCGGCGGTGTTGGGAAGCAACCGCACGCCGGCCCGGCGCAGCACGTCGAGCAGCGACCCCTGGGCGGCCGGGTCGATCCGGCGCAGGGCCACGGTGGCCATCTCCGCCCCGGCGGTGATCAGGGCGGCCTCGAGCACCTCCAGGCTGGCCGCCCCACCGGTGCCGAGGATCAGCCGGGACCCGAACTTCTCCCCGGCGATGACCAGCGGTTCGTCGTCCATGTCGTCATCCTCCCTGCATGGCGCCGAGCACCTCGACCCGGTCGCCGTCGTCGAGCCGGGTCGCCGCCCAGGCGCTGCGGGCCACGACCTCCTCGTTGACCGCCACGGCCACCCCGGCCGGCCCGGCACCGAGGCTACGGGCGAGCTCCTCGACCGTGGTCGCCTCGGTCAGCGTCTGCGCCTCGCCGTTGACCACCACGGTGATCACGACAGCACCCGTTCGAAGCGCTGCGGCGAGAACGCCGTGATCTCGGGCGGGGCCACGCCGGTGGCCAGCAGCTCGGCAACGGCGTCGGCGGTGACCGGAGCCAGCAGGATCCCGTTGCGGTAGTGGCCGCCGGCAACGACCAGCCCCTCGGACGCGGTCGCCCCGATGAGCGGAGCGTTGTCGGGGGTGCCGGGGCGCAGCCCGGCGGCCGTCTCGACCAGAGCGAGCTCGGCCACGTCGGGCACCAGCTCGATGGCCGCCCGGAGCAGCTCGTGGACCGCTCCACCGGTCACCACGGTGTCGAACCCCCGCTCCTCGACGGTCGCCCCGACCACCACCTCCCCGTCGTGGCGGGGCACCAGGTAGGCCTCCGCCCCCCGGACGTTGCGGCTGATCGGCGGTTCCCCGGGCCCCCGCAGGCGCAGGACCTGGCCCTTGACCGGTCGCACGGCGCGGCGGACCTCGGCCGGCACCCCGTCGAGCGCACCCGACCAGGCACCCGCCGCCAGCACCACGGCGTCGCCGTGGTCGACGGCACCGCCCTCCGAGGTGACCGAGCAAGCTTCCACGGCAACGGCGCGCTCGGCTCGCAGCACCACGCCCGACCGCCGGCAGGCTGCCACCAGGGCGCTGGTCAGGCGCCGGGGATCGACCTGATGGTCACCGGTCACCAGCGCCCCGCCCCGCACCCCCGGTGCCAGCCCCGGCTCGAGCCGCCGAAGCTCGCTGCTACGGAGCCGCTCCACCTCGAGCCCCAGCGACCGCTGGTAGGCCACCAGCTCCTCGAGAGCGGCGAGGTCGTCGGCGTCGCGGGCCACGGCCACCGTGCCACAGGCCCGGTACCCCGTCTCCACCCCGGAGGCCGCTTCGAGCCCGGCGACGAACTCGGGGTAGCGGCGAGCGGACTCGAGGTTGAGGGCGAGCAGGTCCTCCTCGCCGTAGTGCACCTCGGTGACCGGCGCCAGCATGCCCGCAGCAACGCCCGACGCCCCCCGACCTGGTTCGGGATCGATCACGGTGACCGTGAGGCCGCGGCCGGCGGCGCGCCAGGCGATGCTCAGCCCGATGGCGCCTCCGCCCACGACGACCACCTTCATGGCCGCGACCCTCCGTTCTCGTGGTCGCAACGGCGCGCCGACGTGCCGTTCTGACCACCGGAACGGTCGAGGGACGCCAGCGCGGCCAGCAACGCGGCGGTGGCGGCCGACGGGTCGGCGGCGGCGAACACGGCGCCGGCGACCGCCACGCCGTGGGCCCCGGCCTCGAGCAGGACCGCCACCCGCTCGGCGGTCACCCCGCCGATGGCGATGACCGGCAGGTCCACCGCCGCTGCCACCCGGGAGACGCCGGCCGGACCGAGGGGGGCGGGAAGCCCTCCTTTGGTCGAGGTGGCGAAGGCGGGCCCGACGCCGAGGTAGGTGGCGCCCTCGGCCTCGGCCCGGCGCGCCGACTCGGGATCGCGACAGGTCGCCCCCACCACCGCTTCGGCGCCGAGGAGAACCCGCACCGCCGCCACCGCCAGGTCGTCGGCGCCCAGGTGCACCCCGTCGGCGCCCACGGCGGCGGCGATGTCGGCGCGGTCGTTCACCAGGCACCGGGCCCCGGCGGCATGGCAGCGCTGCACCACCTCGGCGGCCAGCCGGCAGCGGGCCCGGTCGGTCCCCTGCTTGGTCCGGAGCTGCACCAGGGGCGCCCCCGCGGCCAGCACCTCGTCGACCGCGGCCACCACCTCGTCGTCGGGCCCGGCGAGGGTGATCACGTGCAGGCGAGCCAGCTCGCCGGCGCCCATCTCAGTGAGGCTCACCGACTCCGGCGGCGGCGTCGGCCGCCGCCGCCCGATCGCGCACGTCATGACTGATGCGCATGGAGCAGAACTGCGGCCCGCACATGGAGCAGAAGTGCGCCGACTTGGCGGCGTCGGCCGGCAGTGAGGCGTCGTGGTACGACCGGGCCGTCTCCGGATCGAGGGCCAGGTTGAACTGGTCCTCCCAGCGGAACTCGAAGCGGGCCTTCGACAAGGCGTCGTCCCACGCCTGGGCGCCGGGATGTCCCTTGGCCAGGTCGGCGGCGTGGGCGGCGATCTTGTAGGCGATCACCCCTTCCTTCACGTCGTCACGATCGGGCAGGCCGAGATGCTCCTTGGGCGTGACGTAGCAGAGCATCGCCGTGCCGTGCATGCCGATGGTGGCCGCACCGATGGCCGAGGTGATGTGGTCGTACCCGGGGGCCACATCGGTGGTGAGAGGGCCCAGCGTGTAGAAGGGCGCCTCGTGGCACACCTCGATCTGGCGGGCCACGTTCTCGTGGATCTTGTGCAGGGGAACGTGGCCGGGGCCCTCGACCATGACCTGCACGTCATGGCGCCAGGCCCTGCTGGTGAGCTCGCCGAGGGTGTCGAGCTCGGCGAACTGGGCCGCGTCGTTGGCGTCGGCGATCGACCCCGGCCGCAGCCCGTCGCCCAGCGAGAAGGCCACGTCGTAGGCGGCCATCACCTCGCAGAGCTCCTCGAAGTGCGTGTAGAGGAAGTTCTCCTTGCCGTGGGCGATGCACCACGCGGCGAGGATCGAACCGCCCCGGCTGACGATGCCCGTCACCCGCCGGGCAGCGAGCTCGACGTAGTCGGCCAGCACGCCGGCGTGGACGGTGACGTAGTCGACGCCCTGCTCGGCCTGCTCGACGAGCGTGTCGCGGTAGACCTCCCACGTCAGGTCCTCGGCCCGCCCGTCGACCTTCTCGAGCGCCTGGTAGATGGGCACGGTGCCCACCGGGACCGGCGAGTTGCGCAGCACCCACTCCCGCGTGGTGTGGATGTCCCGTCCGGTCGACAGGTCCATCACCGTGTCGGCGCCCCATCGCGTGGCCCAGGTGAGCTTCTCGACCTCCTCCTCGATCGACGACGTGACCGACGAGTTGCCGATGTTGGCGTTGACCTTCACGAGGAACGCACGCCCGATGATCATGGGCTCGCTCTCGGGGTGGTTGACGTTGGCGGGCAGGATGGCCCGACCCCGGGCGATCTCGGAGCGCACCAGCTCGGGCTCCACACCCTCGCGGATGGCCACGAACTCCATCTCCGGGGTCACCTCCCCCCGCCGGGCGTAGTGCAGCTGGGTGACGTTGGCGCCGGGACGGCCCCGCACGCACCGGCGGGCGCCGCCCGTTCCCCACGTCGTGGCCGCCACGCCGTTGCCGCCGCCGTTGGCCAGGCGGACACGAGCCCGGCCGTCGTCGCGGCGCTGGACGGGGCGGCCCTCGTAGGCCTCGGTGTCGCCTCGGGCCTGGATCCACTCCCGGCGCAGACCGGGCAGACCGGCGGTGGGCTCGCTACCCGGCCCGCTGGTGTCGTAGAGCCGTACCGGCGGGTTGTCGACCGGCCCCCCGGGCAGCTGGGTCGGATGCAGAGCCACCTCTCGGAAGGGGACCCGTAGCCCATTGGGGCCGTCCACGTAGCGCTTCTGCGACGCCAGCACGCCTTCGGCCATGTCTGCTCCCTCCGCCGGCATTACCCGGATCAGGTTCGTCGGTCGGCCACCGCAGCGGCCCTCTCAGCCCGGTCCGTCCGAGCTCCCGTTCCACGTTCTTTCTAGCAGGTCGGAGCTCGGATCAGGCCTTCGTCGGAGACACGAGGCCCGGCCCGCAGCGGGAGGAGGGCCCCGAAGGACGCCTCCTCCCGCTCGGGCTCCGGCGCCGGAGCTTCAGGCGCACGACGGCCAGGCCGAGCCCCCCCGTCGGGCGTACAGCGCGGAGGCTCGCCGGTCCTGCTCTTCCGCAGAGGCGGCGGCGGGATCCCCGCTGCCCCCCACCGACTGCCAGGTCTGGCGGTCGAACTGGTAGGCGCCGCGGTACTGCCCGTTGGACGACACCGCCCCGTAGTCGCCGCTCGACTCGCAGTTGCGGATGCCGGCGAGGTTGCCACCGCTCTTCCCGCCACCGGAGGTCCGAGCCGCCGCCTTCACCTGCCGGGAGGCTCCGTTGCCGGAGCCTTTGCGAGTGACCACCTGCCGGGAGCTGCTCGATGCCCGGGCCGGGACCAGCGGTCGCTCCGGGCACTCGCCGGAGCCCTCCTCGGGCAGCGCGAGCAGCCACCCGGCCTCGATGAGGTCGGGATCGGCGATCTGCCCGGCGTTGAGCTCCACCAGCTCGACCCAGCGATTGCGATCGCCGAGCTCGCACTGGGCGATCTGGCTCAGCGACTCCCCGGGGCGCACCTCGTGGGCCGGAGGGGCTGGCTGGTCGGCGGGGACCGGCGGCGAGAAGGCCATGGCCGTCGCCATCAAGAACGCGTTCATACATCTCTCCTGTCGTCGGGCACGGGGGTTGGGGGGGGTGGGCGCGCGACGGCTACGTCGAGGGGGAGCGAGGGGGTCCAGCGCCCTGGTGGCTCTCCGGCGGATTTCCCGGGGCCTTCCGTGCTGGCGGGCACAGTCTGGCGGCTTTCCCCCGAGTTGCAACATTGCCGCCTCGAAGGATCACCTCGGCGGCTGCGGTACGTCCCTCCTCAGGAGGGCCGCGAAACCGTGAGGGGGAAGGGCACTCCAGGCTCGACGTAGCGCACCTCGGTGGAAAGCGACGCGGCGGCGACCGCCCGGGTGAACACCTCCAGAGGCTCCCGGAACACCCTGTAGTCGGCGTAGTGGATCGGCACGGCCGCCCGGGGGCGTACCAGCTGCAGGGCCTGGACCCCCTGTTCGGCGTTCATGGTCAGCAGCACCCCGGCGATCCGAGTGCCCCCGAGGTGGACCAGGGCCAGATCGATGTCGGGGTAGCGCCTCGGGATCTCCTCCAGGGCGTCGTGGAGCAGCGTGTCGCCGGTGATGTAGAGGCGGAACGGCTTGCGGCCCCCGCCCGTCAGCTCGAGCATGCTGCCCATCACCGGCGGGAGAAGGGAATCGAAAGGCCGCGGTCCGTGTCGTGCGGGCATGGCCGTGATCCGCAGCCGTTCGTCGCCGCGTACGACCACCTGCGACTGCCAGGTGTCGAGGGCGACCGGAGCGGTGAAGCCCTGTGACCGCAGCTTCCTGGCAGCGTGGGCCGTGGTCACGATGGGGATGTCGTTGCGCAGCTCGTCGGCGGCGACGTCGTCGAAGTGGTCGCCGTGGTGGTGCGAGAGCACGACGAGGTCGAGCGGTGGCAGCTCGGCGATCGACAGCGCCGGTTCGGTCAGACGCTCGGAGCGCAGGCCGTAGCCGAGCCTGGCGTGCTGCCCGCGGTGCAGGAAGTTCGGATCGGTGAGCACGGTGAAGCCTCCGAGGTGGAGCAACACGGTGGCCGTGCCGATGAACACCGCCTCGGTGGCGAGGTGATCCCCGGCGGAGGAAGCGAGCTCGAGAACGGGGCGGTCGGCCATGGGTGCCTCCCTCGGTAGCGACGGTCGACCGGGCGTCCCCGACCCTGCGCATTCCGAAACCGGCGGGTGTCGGCGCTCGGAATGACAATCGTGTAATTGTCACCCCCGGTTCTCTACGATGGGTGCATGCGCATCGCTGCCCTCGGCGACGCCCACCTCGGGCGCTCCTCGTTGCCCTTCACCTGCGACGGCGTCAACGTGCGCGAGCTCGACTTCGAGGCATCGTTCCAGGCAGCCGTCGAGCTGGCGCTGGCCCAGGAGCCCGACGCCGTGCTGTGGCTGGGGGACGTGTTCGACCATCCCCGCCCCACCTACCGTTCGTTCCTCGTGGTGCAGCGGGCGCTGACCCGACTGCGCGACTGCGGGGTCCCGGTGGTGGCCATCACCGGGAACCACGACACCCCCCGCCTGCCCGGCACCGGCAGCCCCTATGCCGCGCTCGCCGAGACCTTCGGCGACGCCGTGCGGATCGTCCACCGCATGGCCTACGAGCGCATCGAGCTGCCCGGGCTGGTTGTGCACGCCGTGCCCCAGATGCTCACCGCCGAGGCCACCGTCGATGCCCTCGACCAGGCGGCGGCAGCACGCGACCTCGACCGCACCAACCTGCTGCTGGCACATCCCCTGGTTCCGGCGGTGGAGCGGCACTACGCCGACATCAACGAGATCGAGGTCGACGACCGTCTCCTGCGCGCCGATCTGGTGCTGCTGGGCCACTACCACGTGCACACGCAGGTCCGCTCCGGCGTGTGGTACGCCGGCTCGACCGACAGTTTCTCCTTCGCCGACGACCCGGGTCGGGCCAAGGGCATCGTGGTGCTCGACACCGACGACGGGCGCTGCCGCCACGTCGGCCTGAGCGGACAACGCCCGCTCGTCACCCTTCCTGGCATCGACGCGCTCGGGCTGTCGCCCGACGAGGTGGCCAGCCTGGTCACCGAGCGGGTGGCGCAGGTACCCCGGGGCGCGGTGGCCCGGCTCTACCTCGACGGCGTCGACCCGGAGGCCTACCGCCTGCTCGACGTCGACGCCGTGCGCGAAGCCGGCGCCGCCGCCCTGCACGTCAAGCTGGAGCCCAGCTTCGTCGACACCGCCCAGCCGGTCGACGACCTCGCCGACCTGGCGTCGATGCCGGCCCGCTGGGCCGGCTACGTCGACGGCCAAGACCTCGCCGGGTTCGACGAGGAGCGGATCCGCCGCCTCGGCCACGAGTACCTGGTCCGGGCGGTGGAGGAGGCAGGGTAACGATGCGCCTCACCCGACTCGTCCTGCGGAACTACCGGGTGTTCGCCGACCGCCTGGAGTTGGAGCTCCCGGCCGGGCTGGTCGGCATCTACGGCGCCAATGGTGCAGGCAAGAGCTGCCTGGTCGGTGCGGTGCCATGGGCCTTGTTCGGCTACTCCCGCACCGGCAACGACGAGGTGCGCACCGCCGGGGTCGACGAGGAGTCGCTGGTCGAAGTGGAGTTCGACCATGAGGGCCATCGCTACGGGGTGGTCCGCACCGTCAGCGGCGTCAACTCCACGGTGCGGGCCCGGGCCTTCGTCGACGGCGTGCTGGTGAGCGACGGCGTGCGCGACACCGCCCGCTACGTGCGGTCGGTGCTCGGTATCGACGACGCCAGCTTCCGGGCGTCGGCGTTCGCCGAGCAGAAGCAGCTGAGCGCCTTCGCCAGCGCCACCACGACCAAGCGCCGCGACCTGGTGCTGCGGCTGCTCGGCATCACGCCGCTCGACGCCGCCCGCGACCGGGCGCGCCAGGATGCCAAGGTCGCCCGCGACGACCTCGCTCGGCTGCGAGCGGTGCTGCCCGACCTCGACACCCTCGTCGCTGCCGCCGGTGAGGCCACCGACGCCGAGCGAGCGGCGACGCTGGCGGCTGCAGAAGCCGGTGCGGCACTGTCCGAGCGCCGGCGCCAGCTCGCCGTGGCCCGGCGCCACCACGACGACTGGACGGTGCGGGCCGCCGAGCACGAGGCCCTCGTCGCCGAAGGCCGGGAGGTCCGCCGCCACGACGATGCCATGGTCAGGCGCATCGACGAGCTGGGTTCGGAGCTGGCCGGTCTCGACCAGGCTCGTCGGCGCCTGGACGAGCTCGGTCCTCGAGCGGAGGGCCTCGCCGCCGTCGAGCGTCGACTCGAGGGGGTCGCCGAGGTGGAGCGCGCCGCTACGGCGGTGGCGGCGTGCGCAACCGGTCCGGCTCCGCCCGAGCCTGACGACGCCGGCGTCGAGCGTCTCCGCGTGGCCGCCGAGCACGCCCGCCAGGCCATGGCCAGCCACCGGGCCCTCACCGACGAGCTCCGCCGCCACCGGGACCAGGCGGCCGTGGCCGCCGCCGAGTCCGCCGGGCTTTCCGGGGAGGCCGGCTGCCCGATGTGTGGCCAGGAGCTCGGGGCCGCCTTCGAGGAGGTCAGGGCCCACCGCCGACACGAGCTCGAGGTCGCCGATGCCCGTCTCGTCGAGTCACTGGCACAGGTGGCGGCACTCGAACTGGCTGCCGAGGAGGCAGCGACGGCGCATCGCCAGGCCCGTGGTGTCGCCGACAAGGCCCGACAACAGCACGCCGCATGGCAACAGGGTCGGAGCGCCCTGCGGATGGCCGAACAGGCGCTGGAGGAAGCCCGATGCCGGCTCGACGGTCCAGTGCGCGCCGACGAGTGCGGCCGGCTTCGAGCCGAGGTCGAGCTCCGCCGCCAGGCTGCCGCCGAGTGCCAGCGCTTGGCAGGACTGCTCGAGCGAGGGCCCAGAGCCGAGGTGGAGCTCCGGACCCTCGTCTCCGACCGGGAGAGCGTCCGGGGCCGGCTCGATGCACTGCGCGAGAAGGTGCGCGGCCTGGGCTTCTCCCCCGCCGGGCTTGTCCAGGCCAGGAACGCGCTCGACGGCGCCGGCCAGGCCGAGGCCGAGGCCGAGCAGCGAGCCCGCAAGGCCGAGCAGATGTCGGCGCGCGCCACCGCCCGGGCGGAGGCTGCCCACGCCGCGTTGGCCGCCGCCCGCGACCAGCACGCCACGCTGGTCGATCTCGGCGACCGAGCCCGCCATCTGGGCCGGCTCGCCGAGCTGCTCCAGGCGTTCCGCAACCAGCTGATCGGCGCCGTGGGACCGAGGCTGTCCAGCCAGGCGGCGTCACTGTTCGCCGAGCTCACCGACGCCGAGTACGACGAGCTCCGGGTCGACCCCGACACCTACGGCATCGACATCGTCGACCACGGCGTCGCCTACGGCCTCGATCGCTTCTCGGGCTCGGAAACCGACCTCGCCTGCCTGGCACTGCGGGTGGCCATCAGCGAGCACCTGGGGTTCCAGTCGGGCGGCCACATCGGGCTGCTCGTCCTCGACGAGGTGTTCGGCCCTCTCGACACCGATCGCACCGACCGCATGCTCCGGGCCCTCGAGCGGCTCAGGGGGCGCTTCGGCCAGGTGCTGGTGGTCACCCACGACACCGAGGTGAAGGACCAGCTACCCAACGCCATCGAGGTGCTCAAGCTGGGGGGCCGGCGGGCCACCGCCCGGGTGGTGGCCGCCGGCTGAGCGCTCGGCCTGGAGACTCGCTCGGTCGGCACCGCCAGGGATGGCACCGGGCATACTTGACGTCGGTGAGCCGGCCGGGTGGCCGCGGCGCGACAGCTTCGGCTGATCGCGTCGAGGAAGGTCGGGGCTCCATGGTAGCGCGCCGTCCCGGGCAGCGCGCGCAGCGCCCGCAGCGCGCCCCTCAGCTCGCCGAACGTGCCGCGCAGCTGCACGCTCAGCGGCGACACGGCGGCGGCCGCGGCCGTGGCCCCCGGCAGCTCCCGCACGGCGCTGAGCCGG
>JAHWJH010000149.1 GCA_019348555.1 Actinomycetota bacterium | reverse complement strand
TTAGGCCGACTGCCTGAGCGGATAGTTGCTCTGACCAGGTACTTTAGGAGCAGCCCCAACGGGATTCGAACCCGTGTCTCCACCTTGAGAGGGTGGTGTCCTAGGCCTCTAGACGATGGGGCCGTGCATGCCGGATGATCCTCCAACCGTCCAGCAGAGCTCGGGGGGGAGGACTCGAACCCCCAATGTCTGGACCAGAACCAGATGTGTTACCGATTACACCACCCCCGAACGGGCGAGGGGCAAGGCTAGCGCTCGCCCACCTGGGTACGCACCTGGTCGACCCGGGCGTCGAAGTTGACCAGGCGGCGGTAGCCGATCACCCGGCCTACTCCGACGGCGACCGCTTCGCGGCCCATCTGGACGACCTCGCCGACGCCGGACTCGGCACCATCGCGCGTAGGTGAGGCGTGGCCGACCAGGCCGACCTCTGCGGCGATGTGCTCGGTGCGCAGGGCGTGGTACGGGCTGGACACGAGGATCACCTCCTCGACGCCTTCGGCCATGAGGAAGCGGGCGGCGGCCGCCAAGCTCTGCCAGGAGTTCTCTCCGGCGGTCTCGAGCCGCAGCGACGACTCAGGAACTCCCTCACCGATGAGGTAGCCGGCGGCGGCCGAGGCCTCGGTGGCCCGGTCGCCGGGCCGACGCCCGCCGGTGACCGCCACCAGGGGGGCCAAGCCTCGGTCGTAGAGGTCCACGGCGTGGTCGAGGCGCGCCTGGAGCACCGGTGACGGTCTTCCGTCGTACTGGGCGGCGCCGAGCACGACGATGGCACCGGCCTCGTGGGCGTCGTCGACCGCACGCGATGCGTCCCACACCTGCACCAGGTTGAAGCCGAAGTAGCCCACGACGACCAACCCGAGGAGCATGCCGAGGCGCGCCAGGCGCCGCATCAGGGATCCAGGCGCCGGCGGGCCGCCTCCAGCCTGGCCAACGTGCGCTCCCGACCCAACACCTCGATCGACTCGAACAGTGGGGGACCCACCGACCGACCGGTCACCGCCACCCGCACCGGCGCCTGTGCCCTTCGCAGGTTGACGCCCATGCGCTCCCCCACCGACCGCAGTGATGCCAACAGGTCGGCCGCGGTCCAGGCACACGTCCGGTAGGCGGCCATGGTGGCGTCGAGCACCGAGGCGGCGGCGACCGGATCGGCCATGGCCTTGTCCCATGACGCCTGATCGATCTCCGGCTCGTCGACGAACAGGAAGTCGACCATGCCCGGCACCTCGGCCAGCGTGGTCACCCGCTCCTGGACCAGCGGGGCCATGCGCTCGAACGCCTCGAAGTCGAAGTCGCCCGGGGCCCATGGCCCGTGCTCCAGGAACCGCCCCGACGCCCCGATGAACTCGGCGACCGACAGTGACCTCAGGTACGTGCCGTTGATGTGGTTCAGCTTGTCGAGGTCGAAGAACGCAGGCGCCTTGTTCACGTCCTCGAGTCGGAACAGCTTCGTGATGTCCTCGATTGGGCGGATCTCCACGCCGTCAGGCGGGCCCCACCCGAGCAGGGCGAGGTAGTTCACCATGGCCTCGGCCAGGTACCCCTGGTCGCGGTAGTGCCCGACCGCGACGTCGTCGCGCCGCTTGGACAGCTTCTGGCGGCGCTCGTTCACCAGCATGGGCAGGTGGGCGAACACCGGACGTCCGCTCAGCCCGAGCGCCTCACGCAACAGGAGCACCTTCGGCGTGGCGTTGAGGAGATCCTCGCCTCGGATGACATGCGTGATGCCCATGTCGGCGTCATCAACGGCGTTGGCCACGATGAACATCGGCGCTCCGCTGGAGCGCTGGATGACGAAGTCCTCGATGTTGGCGTGCTCGAAGGTCACCGTTCCCCGCACCACGTCGTCGAAGGTGGTCTGGCCCTCGTCGGGAGTGCGGAAGCGCACCACCACACCCTCGCCGGGCTCCACCCGGCGGTCGCGGCAGTGCCCGTCGTAGCCGGGGGCGCCGCCTCGGGCCTCAGCTCGAGCTCGTATCTGTTCCTGGGTGCAGTCGCAGTGATAGGCGCGCCCTGCGGACAGCAGTCGGGCGACGGCGTGGCGGTGCAGCTCGGCCCGGTCGGACTGGCGTACCGGGTCACCGTCCCAGTCGAGGCCGAGCCAGCGCAGCGTGTCGAGGATGGCGTCGGTCAGCTCCGGCCGGCTGCGCTCGACGTCGGTGTCCTCGATGCGCAACAAGAACTGACCGCCGGTCTGGCGGGCGAAGATCCAGTTGAACAAGGCGGTGCGGGCACCACCCACATGGAGCCAGCCGGTAGGGGCCGGGGAGAAGCGGACCCGGCTGCTGGAGTCGCCCACAGATCGAAGGGTACCGCCGCCCCTCAGCCGGGACAGGGTTCTTTGCGCTCTTGCCAGGCGCAGGCCATCGCCATGCGTTCGGCCAGCGGGGGATGTGATGCCGTCAGCCGGTTCCACCTCGACGGGTCGACATCGCTGTGGTTGCGGCGGGCCAACCGTCTCAGGGCCTCGACCAGTCGATCGGGCGATCCCGCCAGCTCGAGGGCGAACAGATCGGCCTGGCGCTCGTGGGCCCGACTGAGCCACGACGACGCCACGCCGCTGAGCCCCAAACCGATCGACAGCACGGCCACCAGCAGGGGCAACGACGCCGGGTCGTCGACGCTGTCGACCCCGGCGAAGCGAAGGAGTGGGTCCCAGCTCAGCACTGCCCACGCCACCACGAAGGCCGCCAGTTGCGAGGCCGCCACGACGGCCAGGCGTCGCCGCAGGTGGGCGTGGTGCCAGTGGCCGAGCTCATGGGCCACCACCTGCTCGATGACCTCGTGGGGCCAGTCGAGGATGGTGTCGAACACCACGATCCGCCGGGTCGGACCCAGGCCGGCCACGTAGGCGTTCCCCACCTTGGATCGACGGCTGGCGTCGGCCACGAGCACACGGTCGACGGCCAGACCTGCTCGGTCGGCCAGCTCGCGCAGCCGGGCGGCGAGCACGTCGTCGTGGAGCTCACCGAAGCGGTTGAACACCGGGGCGATCAGCACCGGGTACACGAAGCCGAAGGCCACGGTGAGCGACGCCACCACCAGCCATCCGGGCAACCACCATGCATCGGTCGAACGGATCACGGCGTAGAGGGGCACGACGACGAGCAGGCTCGCCGCCAGGTTGACGGCCAGATGCTTGGCCTGGTCGGCGAGGAGGCCCTTCGGCGTCTGGGTGCTCAGGCCCCAGCGTCGGTCGTAGAACAGACTGCGGTGGGCTGCGAACCACGGCCCGTAGACCAGGGTGGTCATCTGGAGGGCGACCACCACGACGACCAGTTGCGCCACCCACGACGTCGCGGCGGTGGCCGCCACCAGCCGGGGAGCGGTCTGGCCGGCGATGAATGCCAGCAACACCACAGCGCCGAGCGCGAGGCGGATGCGGCCCAGGCGCTCCAGCGGACGGTGGTAGGCGCGGCCCCGGGCCACGTCGAGGGGCTCGAACCATTCGCCCACCTCGGCGGGGAACCGTCGCAGGTGGCTGATCGGCGACGGTGGCCCAGCCCTCGGCTCCGCCGCCGGCGCGGGGTCGGTGGGATGCGTGGTGACGGCGGTGGCCATGGTGCGATGTCCTCCTCGAAGGGCCCCGCCGGAACCCTAGGCGCGCCCTGGTCGAGGAGCTACTTCCGTTCCGGCGTCGACCGCTTCCGGTTTCCGGAACCTCCTGACGCCAGAACAGTCTGTGCGCGGGGGTCAGACCCCGAGGAGCTGGCGCCACTCCGCCGGCCACCGCTGTGCCACCTGAGCGGCGCTGAGGCGCAGGGTGGCTTCGGGTACGAGGTCGGCGATGGCGCGTTGGTCGGGGTAGTGGTGCTCGACGGCCTGGAAGAGCGGTCGGCGCATGGCGACGAGCTCGGATGGGGCCTCGTCGAGGAAGCCCCAGATGGTGAAGGCGATCTCGAAGTCGTGGATCACCGGCGCCCGGCCGAACAGCGACGCCCGGCGCAGGGCCACCCCGAGGCAGCCGGCCACGGCGTCGTCGGCATTCTCGCCCTCGGCCAGCACCAGGCGGTCGACGAAGCGGCGGGCCAGCTTGAGGCCGTAGCCCTGGTCCGGCCCCGGGTTGCCGAAGGCGGCGCCTCTCGGCTGCAGCGGCCCCAGGTCGGCCGGCCGATCGGCGGTCCAGGCCCGGGCGGGGGGAAGGGGCAGGCCACGGCGTGGCTGTTGGTCGATGCCGGTCGGCACGAACTCCGGAGCAGCCACGTCAGTCGTCACCGGGCGCCGGCTGGGAGTGGAGAAGCCCGTAGACGATGGAGTCGCTCAGGGCCTGCCAGGACGCTTCGATGATGTTGGCCGACACGCCGATCGTCGACCACAGGCGCTCGCCGTCGGTGGTGTCGAGCAGGACGCGGGTGACGGCCGCGGTGCCGCGGTCGGTGTCGAGCACCCGGACCTTGTAGTCGGTGAGGTGGAGACCGGCCAGCGCGGGGTACTTCGAGCCGATCGCCTCGCGCAGGGCGGCGTCGAGGGCGTTGACCGGGCCGTTGCCCTCGGCGGTGCGGATCACCCGCTCACCGTCGACGTGGATCTTGACGGTGGCCTCGGTGGTGAACTCACCGTTGGCCCGGTGCTCCACCGACACCCGGAACGACTCGAGGGTGAAGAACGACTGGGACCATCCGCCGGCGTCGCGCATCAGCAGCTCGAGCGAGCCGTCGGCCACCTCGAAGTGGAAG
>JAHWJH010000148.1 GCA_019348555.1 Actinomycetota bacterium | reverse complement strand
GACGTGACCGGTGAGAGCTGGGCCAGGCACATGCGCCTGCTGCGCCACGCCGACGGTACCTGGAGCTGCGACGCCCAGGAGGATGGGAAGGCGCCGCTGCCTCCGCCGGGAGGTGACGTCGAGGCCGTGAGCGGGGCGCTCGACTGTGACTTGGCCCGGTCGCCACTGACCAACCTCATGCCCGTTCGCCGCCACCGCCTGCACGAGCGACCGGGTCAGGCCGACTTCCTCATGGCGTGGGTCTCCGTCCCAGATCTGGCCTTGCACCCCTCTCAGCAGCACTACGAGCATGTGCGCAGGGACAACGACCACGCGGTTGTGCGCTATGTGGGACGCCATCGCGACTTCGTCGGCGATCTGGTATTCGACCGCGACGGCGTCGTCGAGATGTATCCAGATCTCGCTGCTCGGGTGAAGGCGCCGTGAAGACCACCTTCTGAGCGGCATCGTCGGCGAGGGCGACGGGGCGGCTCACCAGGCGTCCGAGCGGTGGCCACAGGTCGACTGCGGCTCGTCACCAGGCTCGGTCGCGGACAGCCGTCGTCCTCATCGGCACTCCCCGGCATGTCGGGGAGTGCCGCACGTCACACGCCGGCGTAGGCGAGGCTGGGAATCCGCTCAGTAGCAAGGCGCTTGCGCAGGTAGAAGAACCATGTGGCGAGGGCGAACACCAGATAGGAGCCGAGGAAGACGAACAGCGCGGGCACCGACCAGTCGGCGTGGGCGGCGGCCACCGCCACCTTGTCGGCCGGGGTGGCAGCTGCCTTCACCACGGCTGACACCTCCATGCTGGCCTGACGGAGCACCACCTGGATGAGGAAGCCGCCGAAGGCCCCGATGGCCCCGGCGATTCCGATGACCGCAGCCGCCCGTCGCTTGAACTCCACGACGTTGACCTTCGGCTCGATGCCGCGGGCCTCGGCGTCCTTGCGGCCCAGCTCGGCGAAGATGGACGGGATCATCTTGTAGGTCGAGCCGTTGCCCATGCCCGCCAGCAGGAAGACGAGCATGTAGGACCCGAAGAAGAGCCCGAAGCTGCGCTGTTGCACACCCATGGCGGCGGTGGCGGTGAGCACCGCCATGCCGAGGAAGACCCACAGCGTCACCCGGGCGCCGCCCATCCTGTCGGACAGCCAGCCGCCCAGCGGACGAGAGGCCGAGCCGATCAGCGCCCCCACGAAGCTGAGGCCGGCCAGGTAGGTGGCGATGAACGGATGGCCGGCCAGGAACTCCGGGAACGTGTTCTTGATCACCAGGGGGAGGGCGAAGGAAAAGCCGATGAACGAGCCGAACGTGCCGATGTACAGGAACGACATGATCCATGTCTGGCCGGTCCTCATGGCGGTGACGTAGGTCTTCTTGTCGGCTTTGGCCTGGGTGAGGCTGTCCATGTACCGCCAGGCCAGAAACGAGGCCAGGACGATGAACGGCATCCACACCAGACCGGCGTAGGCCATGTGGACGTCGTGCTGGGGCAGCTTCACCGCCGCCGCCGGGATCCCGACGATGATGACCAGGGGCACGAGTAGCTGGGCCACCGCCACGCCGAGGTTGCCGCCGGCGGCGTTGAGGCCGAGGGCGAACCCCTTCTTGTGCTCGGGATAGAAGAACGAGATGTTGAACATCGACGAGGAGAAGCTCCCGCCACCGAAGCCGGCGGTCGCGGAGCACACGAGCAGCACCCACAGCTGCGTGCCGTGGCTCTGAGTGGCCAGCCAGCCGCTCGGCACCACGACCGCAAGCAGCAGCGTGGGGATCAGCAGGAGGCTGGAGCTGATGGCAGTCCACGCTCGCCCGCCGAATCTCGGCACGGCGAAGGTGTAGGGAATGCGCAGGAACGCCCCGGCCAGGTTGGGCACCGCCGTCAACAGGAACAGCTCCGACACCGACAGGGCGATGCCGATGTTGCCCAGGTTGATGACGACGATGGTCCACAGGACCCAGACGCTGAAGCCGAGGTGCTCGCCGAAGATGGACAGGGCCAGGTTCCTGCTGGCCACCTTCTTCCCCGTGCTCTCCCAGAACTCCTCGTCCTCGGGCTCCCAGTGCTCGATCCAGCGTCCTCGCCGGGTGGGCCGTGGGGCGCTTCCCTGGAATGGGCTCGACCCGGTCGTCGCTACCTCGACGGTGGTGCTCATGTCACCTTTCTCAGGCACGCCGGCCCGCGACTCACGTGGCGGCTTGGCGCGCAAGCTAGGAACACGTGATGACGAGCGGGTGTGCCCGGCGTGTCGACCGCATGAACACCCGCTCACAGCCGCGTCACCGAAGGCGATGCGTCGCGCTGGTGCGGGGTAGGGAGCCGCCGTGGGGCTCCTGCGGTCGCGTGACGACCGGTCATACCGAGGTGACGCTGGGCGACGATGGCAGTCAGCCAGCGGTCGCCCCCGCAGCCGGATCCGATTCGTCGGCCCGTTCCCGTACCGGTCTTGGCGTACCAGGCGGGGGGCCCGGGTCACGGTTGGAGGATGTTGCCTGCCGATCCCGATCGGCATGCTGGTGGGTGTGGGCCTCGTAGGGGTCGCCGTCGGGAGGGCTGGTCGGGTGGCGCCCGTCAGCCCTTCACCGCTCCCATGGTGAACCCGCTGATGAACCGCTCGAGGAACAGGTTGAACACCAGGGCGATGGGCACCGCCACCATGACGGTGGCGGCCTGGAGAGACTGCCAGAAGAACACATCACCTCGCACCAGCTCGGTGGGTACGCCGATGCTGATCGTCTTCTCACTGGTGCGGGCCACAAAGGCGAGGGCGTAGATGAACTCGCTGGCCGACAGGGTGAAGGTGAACACCACGACGGCGACGATGCCGGGGAACGACAGCGGCACGAGGATCCTGGCGAACGCACCGAAGCGGCTGTAGCCGTCGACGGTCGCCTGCTCCTCGATGTCGCGGGGGATCGCCTTGAAGAACCCCATCAGGAGCCACACCGACACCGGCACGGTGATGGTGGGATAGAGCACCACCAACGCCCACACCGAGTCCTGCAGCCCGAGGGTGGCCACCACTCGCGACAGCGAGATGAACAGCAGCGACGGGGGCACGAGGTAGACGAAGAAGATGGCGATCCCCATGGCCCCGCCCCATGGCATGTCGAGGCGGGCCAGGCTGTAGGCGGCGGGCAGGCTGAGCGCCAGGGTGATGGCCACCACCGCCAGCCCCACCAGCAGGGTGTTGCGGGCGAAGGTCGGAAAGGCGGTGCCGGACAGCAGCAGGTCGACGTGGTCGAGGGTGGGGTCCAGGTTGAACCTGAACGGGTTGTTGGCCCGGTTGTAGAGGTCCTGGTCGCGCTTGAAGGCCGTGATCGTCGCCCAGGCGAACGGGAAGGCGGCCATCCCGGTGAACGCCGCCACCAACCCGTAGAGCGCCAACCGGGCGCCCTTGCGGCGCCGGGCGGCGGCGCGCCGGGCGGCGGCGACCTGGTCGGCGTCGCACAGGTCCACGTTCACATCACCTCCATGCGCTTGGCCGAGCGGAGGATGAGCACGGCGAACACCAGCAGGACCGGGAAGAGGAACAGGGCAATGGCCGCCCCTTGCGCCAGGTCGCCGCCCTGGATGCCGCGGAAGTAGGCCCAGCTTGCCAGCACCTGGGTGGCGTCGACCGGGCCCCCACGGGTGAGCACGAACACCACCGCCATGTCGGTGAAGACCACGATGGCGCCGAAGAGCGTGGCCACGGCGATCACGGGCGCCGTCATGGGGATGGTGATCTCGAACAGCGTCCGCCAGAACCCCGCACCGTCGACCTTGGCGGCGTCGTTGATCTCGCTGGGAATGGCGGCGAGGCCGGCCATGATGATGACGGCGGCGAGAGGCACGATGCGCCACGTCTGCACGGCGATGACCGACGTCATGGCCAACCCGCCGTTGCCCAGCCAGTAGAGGTTCCCCTCCAGCAGCCCCACCTCCCGGAGCACCCAGTCGATGGGGCTGAACAGCGAGTCGAGCAGCCAGACCCAGGCGATGGTGGCGAGCGAGGTCGGGGTGGTCCAGGGCAACAGGACCAGGAGGCGCACGATCCACTTGCCCCGGAAGTCCTGCATCAGGACCAGGGCCAGCACCTTGGCCAGGACCACCACCAGGACCATGGCCACCACCGTGATCAACACGGTGTTGAGCAGGGCCCGGCGGAAGGTGGGATCGCCGACGACGGTCCGGAAGTTGCGCAGCCCCACGAAGTCGAAGCTGGGGTCGCCCACGGTGACGTCGCTCAAGCTGTAGGCGACGGCCAGGAAGAACGGGACGGCCACCAGCACGACGATGTAGACCACCGCCGGCAGGAGCATGACCCGGGCCAGGAAGCCCCGGCGGTCGAGCAGGTACCGCCCGCCCGGGGCGCCTCCGCCAGTGGCACCGGCCCCGGCGCGGGTGGGCGTGGCCGTGGTGGTGGTCACAGCCGCCGGGGCTCGGTGCGCAGCCCCGATGCGACGTCGAAGAAGCGCAGGTCGGCGGCGGCCACCACGAACTCGTGTGACCGGTCCACAGGCACATCGACCGAGACGGTGGACGGCAGCATGGCGATCACCCGGGTGTCCTGACCCAGGCCCTGCACGGTCCCGATCACGTGCCGCTCCGAGCCCAGGTACTCCACCCGGTGAACCTGGAAGCTGAGCGTCAGGGCGTCGGGGCCGGCGTCGGCCACGCCCTTGGGGGCCTTCAACTGCTCTTCGAAGAGCGACGGCAAAACGGCTGCCGCAGCGCCATGGTCAACCAGCCTGCGGAGCACGTCGATTTCGGCCGTTAA
>JAHWJH010000147.1 GCA_019348555.1 Actinomycetota bacterium | reverse complement strand
CCGCTACGTCGCCTTCGGGGAGGCCGGGACCCCGCTTCCCATGACGCGGGGAGGCGCTCCCGTCGGGACGCTGCCCCGGGGCCACGACGGCATGGCCTCCTTCGCCGCCGGCGCCGGCCTCGCCCGCCTGGTGCGCAACCACGAGAACCGCACCCAGACCAGCCCCCTGGGTGGTGGTGGCTACGACCCCGCCCGCTACGGCGGCACCACCACCATGGAGTTCGACACCACCGACCCGGCGGACGCCAGCAGGGACGCCACTCGCTTCCGTGGCCAGTGGGTGAGCATCCGGGGCACGAGCACCAACTGCGCCGGCGGCCTGACCCCGTGGGGCTCGTGGCTCACCTGCGAGGAGACGGTCGAGACGGTGGGCGAGACACCTCACGGCTACGTCTTCGAGGTGCCCTCCAGCGCCAACGGCCCGGTCGACGCCGTGCCGCTCAGGGCCATGGGCCGCTTCGTCCACGAGGCGGTGGCGCTCGATCCTGCGACCGGCATCGTCTACGAGACCGAGGACCGGCGCATCAGCGGCGAAGATGACGCAACCGGCTCGGGCTTCTACCGGTTCATCCCCACGCCGGGCACTGTCTTCGGCAGGGCCGGGCGCCTGGAGATGCTGGCCGTGAAGGGACGCCCCAACCACGACGCCTCCACCGGTCAGCGCATCGGTGAGGTGCTGCCGGTGACGTGGGTGCCGATCGCCGACCCCGACCCGGCCCACGCCGCCACCGACAGCCAGGCCGTCTTCCGACAGGGCTGGGAGCAGGGCGGGGCCCGCTTCAACCGGCTCGAGGGCGCCTGGTACGGCGACGGCAGCGTCTTCTTCATCTCCACCAACGGCGGTGACCCGGGACTCGGCCAGGTGTGGCAGTACGTCCTCCGGGGCAACAGCGAGGGCCAACTGGTCCTGCTCGTCGAGTCCCGCGACGCGGCGGTCATGGAGGCGCCCGACAACATCTGCGTCAGCCCCCGTGGTGGACTGCTGGTCTGCGAGGACGGCGACGATGCCCAGTACCTGCGGGGCATCACCCGGGACGGTCGGGTCTTCGACTTCGCCACCCACACGCTGGAGGGCTCCAACGAGTTCGCCGGCGCCAACTGGAGCCCCGACGGCAACTGGCTGTTCGTGAACGTCCAGGACCCGGGTGTCACCTACGCCGTCACCGGTCCCTGGGAGGGCGGTGCGCTGTGAGGGCACGCAGAGTGGCCGGGCGCTGAAGGCTGCTGGCGAGAGCGGGTGACGGGAGCGAACCGATGTCGTTGCGCGGCGAGAACCGTTGACAAACCGGGCTTGTCGCTGAAGTTGATCGATTAGCCCGATGGTTCGGCGGAGATACTGCCCGGGTGGCATCACGCAGTAGTGAGGGGAACCTTCCCGCAGGAATCCAGGTCACCACGTCGCCTGGTGTGACGACCTACTTTCGGACGAGTAGCGAACCCTTCACCGCAGCGCTCACCTTCCGAGTTGGTCGCAGCGACGAGTCTCTGATGAACGGTGGGATCACGCACGCCGTCGAGCACCTCGCCATGTCAACGGTGTCGCTGCGCCGGCTGGATGCGAACGCGTTCGTCGATCCGCTTCGCACCGTCTTCTACGCCACCGGTGACCAGGCTCGCGTCCTGCGCCTCATCACGACCGTGGCTGCACGACTCCGCGACCTGCCGATGGACCGCCTCGACGCCGAGCTCGGGGTGCTTCAAGCCGAGGACGCCGGCAACAGCCCTGGGCTCCCTGAGATGATGCGCGCGTACCGGTGGGGCAGCCGGACCCATGGCCTCGTCGGCTACGAAGACATCGGGTACTCCACGCTCTCCGCGGGAGAAGTGCAGGCTTGGGCGGATCGCTACTTCACGGCCGGCAACGCGGTGCTGTGGATGACAGCGCCTCCGCCCGAGAACTTCGTCGTCGATCTTCTCGGCGGAGCCCACATCGAGCCAAACACGCCGGAGCCGCTGCCGTTCGAGGTGCCCGCTTTCCTGCAGGGCGGGAGCGACACGGTCGTGCTGACCGCGACCGGCCCCCGCAGTGCCGCCTTCGCGACCAGCGTGCGGCTCGTCGAGCACCACCTTCACGAAGTTCTGCGTACTCAGCGGGGCCGCAGCTACGAGATCATCAGCGAGTACGAGCCGCTAAGCCGTTCTCTGTCGTACTGGTTCGCCGGCGCGAGCGGCCGTCCTGAACATATCCGGGAAGTGACCGCTGCGTTCTGGTCGAGCGTGCAGGACGTCGCTCGCCGTGGACCGGCGGGCGACGAACTCGCCGAGGAGAAAGCCGACCGCGACGGATTCTTGGCCGGGACGGAGGATCCGACCGGGCTCCTTACCTTCCTCGCCGATTGGCACCTCATCGAGGGTTCAGCTGCTGACGTGAGTTCTCTTCGCGACGAGAACAAGGCGCTCACGCCGAAGGACGTGGGCCAGGCACTAACGAGAGCGCTTGAGGAAGCGATGGTCCTCGTGCCGATGGCTGCTGATCCACCGAGCGGACTCGCAGAGTTTCCGGTCTTTTCCGACGGCGCGGTTGCCGGCTCCGCCTTCGGCGGGAAGCAGGAGAAGAAGGCTGAGCTTCGGGTGGCAACAGACGGCGTATCGGCGACGAGCGACGGCAGCCACTTCGCGACCGTTCGGTGGGATGAGTGTGATGTGATCCTGCGCTCGTGCAACGGCGACCGGGAGCTGATCGGGCGAGACGCCATGCGCATCCACGTCTGCAGCGGCCACTGGAAGGATGGGTTCGAGGCAATCCGCTTGATCGACAAGCACGCGCCCGAGGAGATCTTCGTCGACCTGCGGCCACAGGCATTCCCTGCGGGCGGTTGGATGATCGAACGCGACGGAGAGGAGATGTTCGCCGCTCCGAGTTGGGAGCACGATGGATGGGCGCTCGTTGACCTCACGCGGCACGGGGGGGTGAACGGTCTGCCACGCCTCGCGCCCGAGGAGGACCTCGCGGCGCTCGACACGGGAGACCTCGCGACGGTCGTCCTCACCAAGCGCGGCGACGATGGGAAACCGGCGGCGACGGAGGCCCTCACGGTCATGGTCGTGGCCGCGTCGCACGAGTTCTACGGCGCGAAATTGCAGAAGGCTTCCACGCTCGTGCCAGCGCTGGGTGAGAATGCCGGGATCGCGTTCGCCCCCCACCACGTGGCAGCGGTGCGTCGAAGGAAGCTCACAGGCGCAGCCTGGCGCCGCATCCAGAAGATCCAGCAACGCCGCTCCTGACAGTTCGGGCGAAATCGGCGCTAGGTGCGGGCGGCGGGGCACCCAGAACGTCGTACCGAGTCGCGGCCGCCAGCTCGGTGGCCGAGGCCTGTAACGCTGAGGGCCGTCGGTACCTCTGGCCGCCATTGACCCCCACTGACCATTCCCAGGTTCCCGCGCGAGATCCCGGGCCGCTCAACGGCCTGATGCAGGAGGCCACGGCATGTGGCTGGCGCTCGACGCCCGCTGACTCGAGCAGCAGCACAAGCTGCTGTCGTGGGTCTACGACGCCGCGCTGCGCTCCGAGCTGGCCGGCCGTCTCGGCCTGGCATGGGAACCCGTGCCCCAGGGGTCCGGGCAGGCCGACCTGGTCGGCGTGCCGGAGGGGCTGACCGAGGTGTTCTCGAAGCGGTCCCGGCAGGTCGAGACCAAGCCGCCGAGCTGATCATCCGCTGGTCCGACGAGCACGAAGGCGCGAACCTGGCCTCCGCGGCCTGTACGTGTTGGAGCGGCGGGCGGTCACCTCGAGCCGGCCGGGCAAGTACGCCGTCGACGCCGCCGTGCTGCGGGCCGACTGGCGGGCCCAGACCCGGACCGCCGGGCACCGCCTCGACCGGCTCCCCGGCGGCCGGAGCCGCCTTCCCGGCACCGAACCGATCGACGCCGAAGCGGTGATCGCCACCGCGCTCGAGCGCGTCGCTGCCGAGGAGTCGGCTGGCTCGCCAACCAACGTCTCCGGCAAATCGCCGCCCTGCTCCCGCCGGGCGCCGCGGCCACCGCGGGGGAGCTGACCCGTCTGGTCGACGACCTGGCCGACCGCGCGGTGGCGCGCTGCCAGGAGTCCACCCGCCCGCTCCCTCGGCGACGCCGCGGCGGCGGGATAGGCGGCCGATCAGCGAGCACGTCACGGACCGGCGCCTCACCACCCCAGCGGTGCTGTCGGAGGAAGCTGCCCTTGTCCAGTGGGCGGCGGCCGCCGCCGACCACAGCACCACGCCACCGGAAGCGGGCGAGGACGCCCAGGCGGTCGCCACCCGGGCCGTTGCCGGGGATGCTGGGCTCACCTGGTGGTCGGGGCCCGCCGGTGCAGGCAACACCAGCGCCTTGGCGCCGCCGTCGACCGGCTCCGCGCCCAGGGACGGCCGGTGCTCGGCGTCGCACCTCCGGTAAGGCCGCCGACGTCCTCCCCCGCCAAGCCGGCTGCCCCGCGGTCACGCTCGACAACCTCCTCACCGACACCCGACTGCACCCACCGCCCGGTGCGACGGTGATCCTGGACGAGGCTGGGATGGCGAGCACGGAGGACCTCGTTCGGCTCGTCGCGCTCGCCCAGACCCGTTGGTCGGGGTTCGCCTCCCAGCGCGGCGAAGGCCCCGGTCTGAAGAGCGCCGCAGCGCCGCTGACCAGGGCCTTCGTCGGGGAGCGGGTGACGGGAATCGAACCCGCGTTCTCAGCTTGGGAAGCGTTTTTTCGGGTACTCGGGCGGGCCGCCATGGACAAAAAGCCCTGGTCAGGGCGTTCGCCAGACCTGTGCGCACGCCCTCGTATGGAGGTGGATGGCGGATAAATGCCGGA
>JAHWJH010000146.1 GCA_019348555.1 Actinomycetota bacterium | reverse complement strand
AACTTCTTCTCGAGAACCACGTTGCGGCCCTTGGGGCCGAGGGTGACCTTGACGGCGTTGGCCAGGCGGTCGACCCCCGCTTCGAGCGCCCGGCGGGCCTGCTCGTCGAACTTCAGCATCTTCGACATGGGCGCCTCCTACTTCTTGACCGTGGCGAGGACGTCGCGGCTGGACAGGATCAGAAGGTCCTCGCCGTCGACGGTGTACTCGGTGCCGCCGTACTTGCTGTAGACGACGATGTCGCCCTTCTCGATCCCGAGGGGGATGACCTCACCGGTCTGCTCGGAGCGCCGGCCGGGGCCGACGGCGAGAACCTCGCCCTGCTGGGGCTTCTCCTTGGCCGTGTCGGGGATCACCAGACCGCTGGCTGTGGTTTCTTCCGACTCGCCGGGTCGGACGACGATGCGGTCATCGAGGGGCTTGAGCTTCATCTGCGCCTCCGTAAGGGGAATGTTCGCTGGGACGGTTCACACCCAGCCGGTCTGGCCGGCGAGTTAGCACTCTCGGGTGTCGAGTGCTAACGATAGGCGACCGCCCGGCCACCCACAACCCTCGGCCCCGAACGAGGCGCTCAGCTCACCGGCAGACGGAGGTTGGGTTCGGCTCCGGCACCGAGGTCGGTGGGCCCGTCCGACCGCAAGCGCCACCACCCGGCGGCGGCCACCATGGCGGCGTTGTCGGTGCACATCGCCCGGCTGGGCAGGTGGCACTGCAGCCCGTCGGTGGCGCAGGCGTCGAGGAACCGCTCGCGCAACAGCGAGTTGGCCGCCACCCCTCCGCCGAGGCAGACCCGGTCGAATCCGGTGTCGCGGGCCGCCTTGCGGGTCTTGGCCACCAGCACGTCGACCACGGCCTGCTGGAAGCTGGCGGCGACGTCCTCGGTCGCCACCTCGGGGTGGCGGCGGACGTAGGTGACCACCGCCGTCTTCAGCCCCGAGAAGCTGAAGTCGTACCCCTGGTCGAGCATGGCCCGGGGAAAGTCGATGGCCGTGGGATCGCCGGTGAGCGCCGTGCGGTCGATGGCCGGACCCCCGGGGTAGCCCAGGCCGAGGAAGCGGGCCACCTTGTCGAACGCCTCCCCGGCGGCGTCGTCGACGGTGGAGCCGAGCACGCGGTAGCGGCCGTGGTCGTCGACCGCCACCAACAGCGTGTGGCCACCCGAGACCAGCAGCGCCACCATCGGCGGCTCGAGCGCCGGCTCGTCGAGGAAGGCGGCGTAGAGGTGGGCTTCGAGGTGGTTGACCCCCACGAACGGCACGCCCCACACCAGGGCCAGGGCCTTGGCGGCAGCCAACCCGACGAGCAGCGACCCGACCAGCCCGGGACCCACGGTGGCGGCCACGGCGTCGATGTCGTTGCCGCTGCGGCCGGACTCGACCAGCGCCTCGGCCACCACCGGGCCCAGGAGCTCCACGTGGGCCCGGCTGGCGATCTCGGGCACGACGCCGCCGAAGCGGGCGTGGAGATCGACCTGGCTGGAGACGACCGAGGAGCGCACGTCGACGCCGCCGGCCACGACCGCCGCAGCCGTCTCGTCGCAGCTGGTCTCGATGCCGAGCAGGACCTCCGGCGCTCTCACCTCCGACCTCCGACGGGCTCGGGGAGGTGGGCGTCGATGGAGGCGAGTCGCTCGGCGTAGGCGGGACTGTCGATGTCGTGGGCCCACATGATCAAGGCGTCCTCGTCGGTCTCGGCGTAGTAGCCGGGCCGCACCCCGGCGGGAACGAAGCCGAATCGGCGGTACAGGGCCTGCGCCCCGGTGTTGCCCATGCGCACCTCCAGGGTGAGTCCCGAGCACCCTTCGTCGACGCCCCTGCGGGCCAGCGCCAGCAACAGACGGGTACCGACGGCCCGCCGTTGCCACGCCGGGTCGACGGCCAGGGTGGTGACGTGGCCTTCGCCGGCGCCGATCATGAGGCCCCCGTAGCCGACCACCGAGCCTCCCGCCCGGGCCACGAGGTAGTGCCGGCTCGCTCCGGCGCCCAGCTCGGAGAGGAACAACCCGAGCGACCACGGCCGGGGGCAGACCGCCCCCTCGATGCGCGACACCCCTCGAAGATGGCGCCGACGCATGGGCACGATGGTGACCTCGAGCGCCGAGGCCTCGCTTCGCAGGTGGGGGACGGCGGTCATGTCGGTGCCCTGCACACGCTCAGCCGCAGGAGTCGCCGACGGTCGCGCGCACGCTCGAAACGCTACCGGTCACGGTCCGGTGTGCCGTCCGGCTCGGCTCGGTCATCGTTCGCGGGTCTGCCAGTTGATCTCGGCGTCGGCCTTGCGTAGGTAGACCGGGGCCAGTTCCCAGGGGTTGACGAACTCCTCGCGCAGGGCCCGGGCATGGGCCAGTTGGACGAGGGAGCCGGCGGAGGGATAGGCCGCCCCCGCGTCGCCGATGTCGACTTTGATCAACTCCTGCAACTCGTCGGCGTAGCGCAGGGCGCCGTCGCCCACCGCCAGGCACTCCTCCCCCGTGGCCAGGATCTCCGAGCACAGCTCGTCGGGCCTGCCGACGCGGTGCTCCGAGAGCCGCTGCACGCCCCCGGGCACCTGGCGGTAGAAGCCGTAGAACACCTCGCCCCGGGCGGCGTCGACCACCGACACGATCCGGCGCGAGGTCCAGCGCACCGGAAAGGCGAGCAGGTCGAGGCTCGACACGCCGATGACGGGGATGCGCAGCGCGGTGGCCATCGCCTTGGCGGTGATCACCCCCACCCGCAGGCCGGTGAACAGGCCCGGTCCCACGTCGGCGGCCACCGCACCGATGTCGGTCAGCTCGATGCCCGCCTGGCGGCAGGTGAAGTCGATGGCAGGGACCAGCGTCTCGGCGTGGCGCCGTCCCTTGGCAGCGTGGAACGACGCCAGCACCCCCTGGTGGGCGCCGATGGCGCATCCCACCTGGGCGGTGGCGGTCTCGATGCCGAGGATCAGCATGGCCCTCGACGGGTGGCGGCCACCACGTCGCGCAGACGTCGCTCGCGTGCGGCCCACCGGTGCCCCACCGGGCGCAGTGCCACGGAGCGGTGGTCGTCGGCCTCGCCGTAGCCGAGGCGGACCTCGAGGAACTCCGGAGGCAGGGCCGGGACCACGGCGTCGCCCCACTCGATCAGCGTGACCCCACCGTCGTCGATCAGCTGGGGGAGGTCGAGGTCGAGCGCCTCTTGCAGCCGATCGAGGCGGTAGACGTCGACGTGGTGCAGGACGAGGCGGCCGGTGTAGCTCCGCACCAGGGTGAAGGTGGGGCTGGTGACCGGCTCGTCGATGTGGAGGCCGCGGGCGAAGCCCTGGGCGAAGGCCGTCTTGCCGGTTCCCAGGTCCCCCACGAGGACCAGGAGGTCACCGGGCTCGGCCAGCCCGGCCACAGCGGCGGCCAGGGCCCGGGTCTGCTCGACGCCGTGGGTGGTCACGGTGAGGTTCAACCGGCGACGCTCGGGATCGAGGGCGACGCTGCCAGAGCCAGCTTGGCTCGCACCAGGTCGGCGCGCATGGCGGCCATGGAGCCGGGACTTCCCCGCAGCACCGCCGACGGGTGGTAGGTGGGGACCAGGACCCGGCCCTTCCACGGATAGGCCTGTCCCCGCAGGCGGGTGATGCCCTCCGGTCGTTCCAGCAGGGAACGCGTGGCGACGTTGCCGAGCGTGACCACCACCCGGGGGTCGATGTGCTCGATCTTGGCGTCGAGCCAGGATCGGCACGCCGCCAGCTCCTCGGGTCGGGGATCGCGGTTGGCCGGAGGCCGGCACATGACCGTGTTGGTGATGTAGCAGTCGGCCCGCCCGAGGCCCATCTCCTCGGCGATCAGGCGGTCGAGCAGCTTGCCCGAGCGACCCACGAACGGCAGGCCGGCGGCATCCTCGTCGGCCCCGGGGCCTTCACCGACGAAGAGCAGGTCGGCCTGGACGTTGCCCATCCCGAACACCACCTGGGTGCGACCCGCCGCCAGCGGGCAGCGGGTGCAGGTGCTGGCGTCGACGGCGACGGCATCGAGGTCGGACACGGCGACGCGATCGTAATCGGGAGCCGACGCCACTCCTTCAGCCTTCCCGGCTCAGGTAGCGGCGGGGGACCCGGGACGACAGCGCGCACACGACCTCGTAGGAGATCGTGCCCAGGCGCTCGGCCCACTCGTCGGCACCAATGCGACGCCCGTGCTGCTCGCCGAGCAGCACGACCTCGTCGCCGGCGCTGACCGTGGCGTCCTGCGCCGGCCCGCAGTCGACGAGGAGCTGGTCCATGGTGATGGTCCCGGCCATCGGGCAGCGCCGGCCGCCCACCAGCACCTCGGCGCCCACCTCCGAGAGCCGCCGGGCCACGCCGTCGGCGTAGCCCAGGGGGACGGTGGCGACCAGCGAGTCGACGGCGACGGGTCGGCGCAACCCGTAGGAGACCGCCTCGCCGGCCTTCACCACCCGCACCATCGCCACCCGGGCCTTGAGGGCGAGGGCGGGGCGAAGCGCCAGGCGGCCGCGGAGCGCAGGGCTCGGATCGAGCCCGTAGACGGCGATCCCGCAGCGCACCAGGTCGTGGCGCAGTTCGGGGTGGTCCAAGGTGGCGGCGGAGTTGGCGGCGTGCACCATCGGCACGTCGATGCCGGCGGCCCGCAGCTCGGCGAGCACGGCGTCGAAGCGCCGGGCCTGGGTGGTGGTGAAGGGGTGACCGGGCTCGTCGGCCACGGCGCAGTGGGTCCACACCCCCTCGAGCGCCAGCTCCGGGCGCCCGAGGACGGCGGCGGCCAGGGCCGGCGCCGCCGCCGGCTCGGCCCCGACCCGGTGCATCCCGGTGTCGATCTTGAGGTG
>JAHWJH010000145.1 GCA_019348555.1 Actinomycetota bacterium | reverse complement strand
AAACCGACCACTTCGACTACATCATTGATGTCGTAGCGGTAGAGCCCATTCCCCGTGGTGAGGAGTATGTAATAGCGGCCTCCGAGTTCAAGCTCGTGCGCTCCGAGGACCGGCGGAGACACGTCGTCGATGTCGTCATGGTGTATGAACTCGTAGAAGTTGGCGTGGACGCCCAGTGGGCCAGCGGGAGTGGAGTCCTCGACCGGGATCGTCATCCGCCCCTCGCTGGCGAGCAGGCCGAGGTCCCTGAGGGCGGTCCTCTCGCCGAAGTACGTCCGCAGCCGCTCGGCGTGAAGTCCCGCGGCACCGCCCAGCCAGCAGCCGACCACCTCGAGCTCCGGCCAGCAGGCCCCAGGGACGAGCGCGCCGTGCTTGGCGACCACCCGCTCGAGGAAGCGGGCCCTCGCCGGATCGGGCCGCAGGCTCGCCCGGAGCCGGTCGGCGACGCCGATGGGGCACCTGTCGATGGTCTCGTCCGCCAGGCCGATGGTTCCGTCGTGGACGGCACGCACGATCTCGTCGCTGTGCGCCATCGCCGTCTCGGCGAGGCGCATCAGCGACGTGGGGTTGGGAGTGCCGACCGCGGACACCGAATGAGCCAGCGCCAGCCTCATCGTGAGAAGGTGACGGATGTCGGAGTCCTCGACCAGAGCGACCTCGTAGGGGACGGCGTAGCTGCGCCGGACCAGCCTGGGGATCCGTTGGTACGTCATCCCCGACAGCGAACCGAAGGGGATGCCGGCAGACGTGTGCCCCTCGACGGCCGGGCCGACGACGAGCAGCACCTTGCGGTCCAGGTACCGCGGATGCGCTTCCAGCGCGCGATACATCCACAGCCGCATGAGCGAGGCCATCTGTTCGCGCCAACGATCGGTCACGGGGACGAGCTTCGGCTCGGCGGTGGTCCCGCTGGTCGTGGCGAACATGGTGACCCGATCCGCGGTGAGCACGCCGGGTTCGGTTTCGAGGATCCGCTTGACGTAGGGGCGGAATCCTTCGTAATCCCTCACCGGCACCCGGCGGGCGAAGTCCTCCGGTGTCCGGACCGCCTCGAACCGGTGCTCGCGGCCGAAAGCGGTCGCCCGGTTGCGCCGGGTCAGCGACAACAGCACTGCCGCCTGGGTCGAGCGGGGGTCGGCCGCCGCCCGCTCGAAGCGTCGGCTGTGGGCGGACTCGCGCGCCAGCAGGCTCGCCCGGAGCAGTGACGTCACCGCTTCATCCGCGGGCCACGAGGCCGACCACCCGACGGGCGTAGCGCCGCAGTCGCTCCTCCACGACCTCCACGCCCGATCCCGGCCCCCTCAGCAGGCCGGCCCGGCCTTGGTGCCCGAAGTGCACCGGCTCCACGCTCAGGTCCTCGGTGAGGAGCAAGGTTCCGTACGAGCCCTCGGCGCATGCCAGGCGAGGCATCCACGCCGCGACATGGCGACCTGCGGCGGAGAGGACCGCCGTCTCGCCGACCTGGCTGCCGAGCTGCACGGCGACGCCGGCCTCGTCGGCGAGGCGGATGATCCGGGTGGACCGGTGAAGGCCACCGCACTTGGAGATCCGGACGTTGAAGACGTCGACCGCTTCGGCGCCGAGGAGGAGCTCGGCGTCGTCGAGCGTCACGAGCGACTCGTCGGCCACGAGAGGGATCCCACTGGCCTTCCTCAGCACCGACAGGTCGGCGACGGCGTGGCGCGGTAGCGGCTGCTCCAGGGTGGCTATCCCGAAGTCGACCACGTCGTCGGTGAAAGCGAGGGCCTCATCGAGGGCCCACACGCCGTTGGCGTCGAGTCGCAACGACACTTCCGGGCCCACCGCCTCGCGTACCGCACGGACGCGCTCGACGTCCTGGCCGATGCCGACTTTGACCTTGACGTCCTCCAGTCCGATGAGCGTCATCTGGCGTGCCCGGCGAGCCGCCAGCTCGGGCGAGGCGGCTGAGATGACCCCGCTGTAGGAGATGGACCGCCGCTGTGGGGGAAGCAAGGCGCCGAGCGACGTGCCACGAGAGCGAAGAGCGCAGTCGACCAGCGCCAGCTCGAGTGCGCACCGCGCCGCATTCGGTGCTATGACGCCGGCCACAGCAGTCTCGGGGATCTCCTCGTCGAGAGCAGGGAGGCCCTCGGCCACCGGGTCGGGGAGATCGGCCCCCACGATCCTCGGCCACAGCTCCCCGACGAGGTGCTCGACGACCGATCGAGGCGTCTCGCCGGTCACGTACGGGCGGGGCGCCCCCTCCCCGAAGCCGACGAACCCGTCCTCGTCGACCACACGCAGGAGTACGGAGTCGCAGGAGCGACGGGCATGAGCGGAGTGACGGAAAGCCTCCACGAAGGGGATGTCGAGGGCGTAGACGGTTGCGGCGGTGATCCTCACCGGTCAGGACTCCGGGGAGTGACCGGCGACGCCTGATCGAAATAGCGGGTCACGAAGACGTTCTCCCGGAGCGTGAGCCCGACGATGCCACGGGCGTCGTCGTGCGTGAGCCCGTAGTACCGCACGTAGGTGTCGATGTGCTCGAGACCCTGCTCGGCGTGGGCGATGTCGACCTCGGCGTGGTGACGGAACCACCGGAGTGCTTCGGGCGGCAGCCCCAGGTGAGCCTCCAGCGCCCGCTCAATGCGACTGGCGCACCGGGAGAGCATGAACTCGAAGGCGACGATCTCGCACATCGCTGCGAGCCCGACCTCCTTCAGCGTCCGGTACATCAACGGGGCGGAGACAATGTCCCGGAGGTCGTTCGCCGCCAGACGCTCGAGGACCGCAAGCACCGGTGACAGGCCCGCCGCCGCTGCGAGGTCCTCCAGCATTGCGGGGTGCGACTCGCCTGATTCCTCTTCGATCCCCAGCTCCTCCAGGAGGTTGTGAAGGATCTCCTCGGCGGCGTCGGGCGGCGCCAGCGAGTACAGGAACGCGATCAGCTGCGGGGAGCGGGAGTGGGTGCGCACGAGGTTCGCGAGGAACCGGTGGTAGTCCTCCGTTGAGGCTCCGCCGCACTCGAGGCGACGGAACGCAGCGCAGGCGGTGAACTCCTCGACCTGCTCGATGAACACCGCCTCTACCAGGGCCCGCAGCTCAGGCATGGTGCGGTCGCCGGCGACGGTTCCCCATTGGGAGGGTCTCCCCTTCTCGCGGGACGACGGATGAACCTGTCGTGCCACTGCGACGTGTGGCTGGATCGGGAGCCGCCAGGTCAGCGGGGTCGGAAAGACGCAGGTGATAGGCGCCCAGTGTCAGGACATAGCCGGCGAGTACGACGTGGAACGCTCCCGGGATCCACGCCCGGAACCATCCCGGTGCCCCTGGCACCAGCCCGATCGCGATACGTCCGAGCGATCCCGCAAGGTAGATCCCACCGAGCCAGAGGAGCACACCGCCCCTGCCCCGTCGTGGTTCCACCAGGCCTCGCTGTACCCGCCAGGCATGGGGAACGACGAAGGTGAGTATCAGCGCCTGTGCTGAGAGCAACAGCCAGTACGGCAGTCCGCTTCCCTGGAACGACTGGAAGCCGGGGAGCCACGGCACAGTCGTCCAGAACTGGATGGCCTGGCTGAGCACCCGCACTGCGAACAGGAGGGAAAGCAGCCAAAGCACGAAGGCGTACCTTCTCCTTCGGCGCATGCCATGAACACTGGGCCGACGATGGCGCCGTGACCATCCTGGCCGGCCCCCAAATCGCACTAGGGCAACCCCCAAAGGGTGGCGCCCGGGCGCTACTGGATGCCGAGGTCAAGGCACAACTGGCACCACCCCTGGCCATGGACAGGCGAGGCGGCAAGCGCTCCAAGTCGTCCCTGGTTCCTGGGCGCCGGTCTCGTCAGAACGCCAGGAAGCCAGGAAGGTCGCCGTTCGAACGAGCGGCGGCGCGCAACCGGTTCTTCGGACAGCATGAACCCTGACCGGCGCTGGAGCTGCAGGGCCGAGCAGTGAAGATGGAGCGCGAATGCCCCATGAGGGGGATGATCTCGTTCGAAGAACCGCCGCTACATCGCCTGGCGGAATCGCCACGCCGACGACCAGGCACTTTGCGCGCTTGTAAAGGGCGCAAAAGTTGCCTGACCCGGCACCAGGCGCCGACCCGATCGTCGTCGAGCGCGACCTCCGGCTCCTGCGGCTCCAGATCGTCCGGGTGGATCACGATGTCCACCCGTGGTGCAACCACGCCCGGAGGTCCGGCTCGGGGCAGAGCTCGGCGAGGCGGCGCTCGTAGCGGGCGAGTGCGCCCTCGGAGAGGAGCGTTCGCCAGGATCCCTGGCGTCCTTCGGCGAAGAAACGTCCGGTGTCGTGCCAGAGGCTGTGCACCGCGTTCGGGGCGGCGTCCTCGGCGTGCTGCTTCATCGACTCGAACGACGTCGCCTCCACCAGCGCCGGCCACGCGTCGTCCGGGACGTCGATATCGAGCACCGCAGCCAGGCGGCAGAGCTCGGCTTCGGGGTCGCGCCGCATGTCCGCGTAGTGGAACAGCTCGACGTTCGCGTCGTTGCGTCGCGCCCACACCGTCCGCAGGTGGTGCACCGTGAAGCTCAGCCGCGAGCCGAAGCGCTCAACCGGCGTATCGTCGTCGACCCACTGGAGAAACGCCTCCTCCGGGTCGTCGGGGCGCGGCGGCGGGATCGGGGGGCCATCGTCGAGGCCGGCGGCATCCTTGAGCCGTCGGAGCGCGTCGGCGTCCATGTTGTGGGAGTGGTCGCCGGCGGAGAACGCGACGTCACGGGGGTCGCGGCCGAGCCTGCGCCGCTTGTCCCCCTCGTCCGAGCCTACGTCGCGCTCTGCGAGCGCTACCCGATCCTTGCCCTCGTGACGAACCATACGCCGCCCC
>JAHWJH010000144.1 GCA_019348555.1 Actinomycetota bacterium | reverse complement strand
CGCCGCCGAGGTGGTGGTCGGCCTCGGCATCATCGTGGCCATCCTGCGCCGGCGGCCCAACGCCACCGCCGACGACGTCTCCATGCTGCGAGGCTGACGTCGACCGCTGAGGGCATGGCTAGCGTCGCGTCGCCGTCGTCGACCACGAGGTGACACCCCCATGCGGCTCAATCTGCGACTCTCCGATCCCGACGCCAGGTGGAGCGCCCACGTGGTGGTCCACGCCGACCCGGAGACACCCATCGACGACGTGGTGGCGGCCCTGAACAAGCTCCGTCCGGGAGCGCTGTTCGTCCACGGCTACCGCCTGGGGGGCGGCGGGCACCTCGCCGGCAGCGGCCTCCTTGACGGGGACGTGATCACCGTCGGTCGGCCCGGTCGGGCGCTCAGCACCGGCGGCTTTCAGCTGGCCGTGGTCGACGGTCCGGCCGCCGGCCGGAGCTGGACGTTGCCGGCCGGCCCCAGCGTGGTCGGCCGCGACACCGGCGCCTCGTGTTCCATCGACGATCCCCAGCTGTCGCGCCGGCACTTCCGGCTCAATGTCTCGGCCACCGAGTGCACCATCGAAGATCTCGGTTCGCTCAACGGCACCCGGGTCGACGGCGAGGCCGTCACTTCCACCTCCGTCGGTCCCGGCAGCCTCATCGCCGCCGGCCAGACGGTGCTGGAGCTACGCCCCGCGGCCCGGGGTGACGCCGACGTGCGCTCCGACGGCGCCGGCGGCCGCGTGTTCAACCGCCCCGCCCGCATCCGCCCGGGGACCAGCGACGTGCGCGTCAGCCTGCCGGCACCACCGGCGCAGCGAGACCCGCACCCCTTCCCGTGGGTGCAGGTGGTGGCGCCGATCGTGCTCGCCGTGGTGGTGGCCGGTGTCCTGGGCCGGCCGGAGTTCCTGCTCTTCGCCTTCATGGGCCCGGTGCTGGCCGTGTCCAACGCCGTCAGCTACCGCCGCCGTGACGCCGCCCGATCGGGCCAGGAGCAGGCCCGCTACGCCGCCGAGCTGGCCGAGGCACAGTCCCGGATCACCGAGGCCGTCTCCGCCGAAGCGGCTTCCCGGCGTGAGCAGTTCCCCGACCCCGCGTCCGTGGCCGCCATCGCCGGCGGTCCCGGCCGCCGCCTGTGGGAACGGCGTAGCTCCGACGCCGATGCCGAGGTGCTGCGGGTGGGGGTGGCGGATCGACCGGCCTCGGTGGCCGTCAGCGCCCGGACGGGCGATCGCCCGCCCGAACCACCGGTCCTTCCCGCCGTTCCGGTGACGGTGGATCTCGCCACCGCCGGTGTGCTCGGGGTCGCGGGGCCGGTGGGCGAGACGCGTGCGGTCGCCCGCTGGCTCATCACCCAGCTCGCCGCCCTGCGCAGCCCCCGCGACCTCCAGGTGGTGGTGCTCACCGACGGCAAGGCCGGCGCCGACTGGGAGTGGCTGCGCTGGCTTCCGCATGCGCGTCCGGAGGGTGCCGGCGCGCCGGCAGCGGCCGTGGGCAACGACGACGTCACCCGTGAAGACCGGCTCCGGGAGCTGTCGGCCCTGCTCGAGGAGCGCCTGGCTGCCGCCGGCGAAGGGGGGTCGGCCCGCTTCTCGACGTCGGTGGTGGTCGTGCTCGACGGGATGCGGGCGTTGCGCGAGCTGCCCGGGCTGCCCCGCATCCTCAAGTCCGGACCAGCGGTCGGCATCTACGCCATCGGCCTCGACAGCGACGTGACCCGCCTTGCCGAGGAGGGCAGGGCGGAGCTCGTGGTCGACCCGGCCAACCCTGCCCGGGCGACGCTGGCCGTCGAGGGGTCCGAGGCGGTGCGATCGATCCTCGTCGACCGGGTCGACGCCGCCTGGGCCGACGACGTGGCCAGGGCCCTGGCACCCCTGCGCGACGGCGGCGGCTCCGACACCCGCGCCCTGCTGCCCGACTCCGTCCGGTACCTCGACATCGTCGACGTGCCTGTCGACGATCCGGCAGCGGTGGCCGAAGGCTGGTCCCGGGGGGGCCGCACGACCAGGGCCCTGCTCGGGGTCTCGGCCGACGGCAACTTCGCCGTCGATCTCCGGCGCGACGGTCCCCACGCCTTGGTGGCGGGCACCACCGGCGCCGGCAAGAGCGAGCTCCTCCAGACCCTCGTGCTCTCCCTGGCCCTGGCCAACCCGCCGTCGGCGGTCACCTTCGTGCTCGTCGACTACAAGGGCGCCAGCGCCTTCGCCGACTGCGCCCGCCTCCCCCACACCGTGGGCCTGGTGACGAACCTCGACGGGCAGCTCACCGAGCGGGCGCTGGCGTCGTTGGACGCCGAGCTCGTGCGCCGTGAACAGGAGCTGGCGCGCCTGGGAGCGAAGGACGTCGACACGGTCTGGGAGCGCCACCCGGTGGAGGCGGCGGCGGCAGGGCTGGCCCGCCTGGTGATCGTGGTCGACGAGTTCGCCGAGCTCGTCCGGGAGCTGCCGCAGTTCGTCGACGGACTCATCCGCATCGCCCGGGTGGGCCGATCGCTCGGCATCCATCTCATCCTCGCCACCCAGCGTCCGGCGGGCGTCGTCTCCCCCGACATGCGGGCCAACACCGGCCTGCGGATCGCGCTGCGCATGGAGGACAAGCACGACAGCGTCGAGGTGTTGGAGTCCCCCCACGCCGCCACCATCGCCCGTTCGACGCCAGGTCGGGCGTTCGTGCGGGCCGGCGGGCGCTCGGGCGTGGTCGAGTTCCAGACGGCCAGGGTGGGGGGCCGACGCCCGGGCATGGCCGAGGCGGTTCCACCACCACGGGTGACCACCATCGCCTGGCGCCACCTCGGCTACCCCCTGCCGGAGACGGTCGAGGACGTGGTGCCCGACGGCGACACCGACCTGCGTGCGCTGGTCGAGGTGATCCGGCGAGCGGCAGCCCGGGTCGACCGGGCCAAGCCCCGCCGGCCGTGGTTGGCGCCGTTGCCGACCACGCTGGTCCTTCCTCCCACGGAGTCCCCGCCGGACTCGACGAGCCGATCGAAGGCGGTGTTCGGGCTGGAGGACGTTCCCGCCGAACAGGCCCAGCGTCCGGCGTCGTTCGACGTGGCTCGGGGAGGTCACCTGCTCATCGCCGGGTCGGCCCGGTCCGGGCGCTCCACCGCCCTGCGCACTCTGGCGACGTCGATCGCCCGGTCGATGTCGCCCTCGGACGTGCATCTCTACGGTCTGGACTTCGGCAACGGTGCCTTGCTGGCGCTGGCGGAGCTCCCTCACTGCGGGGCGGTGGTGCTGCGGTCGGAGACTGAACGGGCGGAGCGCCTGGTGGCCCGTCTGAGCCGGGAGGTGACCGACCGCCAGGCTCTCCTGGCTCGGGGTGGGTTCGGCGACATCGGGGAGCAGCGGCGGCGGACCGGCGTGGCCGACCGGCTGCCCTACCTGGTGGTGCTGATCGACCGCTGGGAAGGTCTGGGGGCGCAGTTTCCTCCGGAGTCCGGCTCCGAGCTCCCCGGCGACATCCTGCGCCTGGTCCGGGAGGGCATCGGCGTGGGGCTGCGCCTCGTGGTCGCCGGCGACCGGAGCCTGCTCAGCGATCGGCTGGCGTCGCTCGTCGACGACAAGCTCGTCCTCGCCCTCGCCGATCGCAACGACTACCGCCTGGTCAACCTCAGCCCCCGCAGTGTGCCGAGCCACCTTCCGCCGGGGCGGGCGCTGCGGGCCGACTCCGGTCGGGAGGTGCAGATCGCCCTGTTGGTCGACGACCCGTCGGCGGCCGCCCAGGCGGCTGCGGTGGCCAAGGTGGCCGAGGAGGCGGCGCTGCGCTGGCCGCCGGCCCGGCAGCGGAGTCGGCCCTTCCGGGTCGATGCCCTCCCGTCGACCATCGATTTCGACGAGGCTTCGGCCCTGGTCGATGGCACCGCCACGTCGGGCTCCCCGCTGTGGGCGTTGGTGGCGGTCGGGGGCGACGAGCTGGGTGCGCTCGGCGTCGACCTGGCTCGTGCCGGGGGCTTCGTCGTGGCTGGTCCGCCCGGGTCGGGTCGTACCACGGCATTGATGACGATGGCCCGCAGCCTGGCCGTCAACGGCGCTGGCCTGGTGGTGCTCTGTCCCCGGCCCTCGCCGCTGCTGCGATTCGCCGGGACACCGGGCGTGGTGGCCACGATCGACGGAGTGCCCGACGTCGAGGCGCTGTCGACGGCACTGGGGCGGGTCGACGGCCCTGTGGCCGTGGTCATCGATGATGCGGAGGCACTCGCCCGCACCCCGGCCGACGACGCGCTGAAGCGGTTCGTGCTGGCGACGACCGGGGCGCGCGCCGGGCTGCTCGTGGCCGCCACCGTCGAGGACCTCAAGAGCGATCTGCGTGGCACCATGGCCGAGGCGCGAAAGGGCAAGGCCGGGCTGCTGCTGTCGCCCACGTCGACCCTCGACGGTGAGGTGGTGGGTCTGCGCCTGCCCCGGGCGATGCTGGGCCGAGCCCCGGCGGGACGCGGTGTCCTCGCCCTCGACGGCGACCTTCGCCTCGTGCAGGTGCCCTCGACGTCACCCCCTGCACCGGCCCCACCGCCGACCAAGCCCAAACGCCGCCCGCGCAGGCGCAGCGCCGGCTGATCGGCGAAGCCTCAGCCTCGGAGCTGCTGGGCGAGCTGGCTCTCGGTGTCCTCGTAGGTGCGGGCCGCCTGGCCGAGCATCTGGGAGATGCCGTCGAGCGCCTCGCGGACCTGGGCGGCACCGGTGTGCCACTGGTCCCACAGGCTGCGGAACGAGTCGGAGGCAGCGCCGGTCCAGTCGGCGTCGACCAGGGCCTTGACCTGGGCCTCCATGGCGCTGAGCTGCTGGGACACGTCGTCGGAGCCGCGCTGCAACTGGGAGGAAACCGACTGCAACTG
>JAHWJH010000143.1 GCA_019348555.1 Actinomycetota bacterium | reverse complement strand
GGTTCTCCGGGCGAGACCTGGTCTGGTCGGCCGGCGCTCGGTGCCGCCGTCGCCGCCTGCATCGGGGCCACGAGGCCGAGCACCACGAGCAGCACCAGGGCAGCGCCACGGAGACGCTGCGTGGCCCTGGAGCCTGGGCCCAGACAGATCGGGCGGAGGAGAGATGCGCGCATGGATGCCTCTGATCTCGGTGGAGGTCCCGATCGAGATCGGCTCGTCTGTGTACGGACTCGGGGCTCACTCGGTTTCCGGCATCGATCGGAGTGAAAGCCGATCCCGTCGACGGACATCCCCGAGAACGCGCCCTCCGTATCCACCACGTGCTCGTCGCGAAGGGTGGTGGGGCAAGCTGCAGGCCCGGATCGCCCTGAACGCCCTGGCGCTTCGCCCCGGCGGCAGCGGCGTGCAGACCTACATCCGCGAGCTCCTGGGGTGCCTCGGCGACGAGGTGGACGCCGCCCTCGTCGCCGCCGTCCAGCGGGACGCCCTCGGTGAGCTGCCTGCCGGCGTGCGTCCACTGCCCCGACGTCAGACCTCGGGGGTGGCTCGGGCGTTGGACGGGTTGCGGTCGTTGGGCCGAGCCGACATCGTGCACGGCCTCGACGTCGACATCCCCCTCCGCGTCGGCGGCGCCAGCGTCGCCACCGTCCACGACCTGGCGGTGTTCGACACCCCCTGGGCCTTCTCTGCCGTGCGGGCGAGGGGAGAGCAGGCGCTCGTGCGTCGGGTGCTGCGCCGGGTCGACGCGGTCATCGCCGTCTCCGACTTCACCGCAGGTCGGGTGGCGGACCTCTTCGGCCGCAGGGCCGTGGTGACGCCGCTTGCGCCGTCACCCGACCTCGCTCCCCCGCCGCCCGCCGAGGTGGACCGGGTGCGGCATCGCTACCACCTGCCGAATCGATTCGTGCTCCATGTCGGCACCGTCGAGCCTCGCAAGGACGTTGGCGGCCTGGGCGGAGCCTGTCGCGAGGTTGGCGTACCGCTGGTGCTGGCTGGAGCGCTGGTGAAACGCGCCGAGGTGCCGCAAGGGGCGATCCACCTCGGCTGGGTGCCCCGAAGGGACCTTGCCCCGTTGTACGGCTCGGCGACCTTGGTCGCCTATCCCTCGCTTTACGAGGGCTTCGGCCTACCACCCCTGGAGGCCATGGCCTGCGGAGCCCCGGTCATCGCCAGCCGGGTGGCATCCTTGCCGGAGGTGTTGGGAGAGGCAGCGTGCCTCGTACCGACCGGCGACGAGCGGCACCTGGGGCGGGCCATCGGCGAGCTCCTCGCCGACGGTGGACGACGCGGTGAGATGAGCCGTGCCGGCGTGCGACGGGCCGCCGGGTTCACCTGGAAGGCGACGGCGGCTGCCACCGCCCAGGTGTATCGCTCGCTCGGCGCGTCGCTGTGAGCAGAACCATCCCTCCCCCGTCGGAGCAACGGACCGACGCTCCCGCCGCCGACCCCCCCGCTGCATCGGCTGCCGGCAGGATGGTCGGTGACGCCGCAGCGCTGGTGGCCGGCCGCCTCGGCGTGGCCACGCTGGGCTGGCTTGGGACGTTACTGATCGTCCGGGCACTGAGCGTCGACGAGTTCGGTCGCTTCACGTTCATCTTCGGCCTCCTCGGGTTGGTCGCCACCGTGACCGAGCTGGGCATCGGCCGAGTGGCGGTGGCGGGCATCCTCGAGGACAAGGACCCCGGTGCCTTTGCCGGCACCTATGTGTTGCTGCGCGGGGCTCTCGGTCTCCTCGGCTACGTGGTCGCCGTGGGCGCTGTCGCGCTCGGGGGCTACTCCGGCGACATCGTCCGAGCTACTGCGGTGGCCGGGCTCGTCCTGGTGGTGGCCACGCCTTCCCATGCCTACGTTGCGGTCTTCCAGGCCCATCAACGGCTCCGGCTCATGACCCCCGCCGCCGTGCTCGGCCAGCTCGGCCAGGTCGGCCTCACCGCTGCCATCGCTGCCTCGGGCGGCTCGGTGCTGGTCTTCGCCATCCCCGCCGTGGCCTGCGAGGTGGTCATCCTGCTGTGGTACCGCCAGCTTGCCCGTCCGCTGCTGCGGCTCCGCTACCGAGTGAGGTGGGCGGTCTGGGTCGCCTTGGTACGCGAAGCCGTGCCCCTGGCCATCGGCGGTGCGCTGGCGACCGTCTACTACCGCATCGACTCGGTGATGCTCTCGAAGCTCGACACCTTCTCGTCCGTTGGCATCTACGGCGTGGCCTACAAGTTCGTCGACATCGTGCACTTCGTTCCGTCGGCAATGATGCTGGCGACGCTTCCCGTTCTCGTCCGAGCCTGGCCCGACCAGCCGGGGCAGTTCGCCGAGAGCTTCAGACGGGCCTTCACGGTCCTGGTGCTGGTCGCCATGCTGTTCGTCGTCGAGTTCGTGCTCTTCGCCGAGCCGGTGATCGAGCTGCTGTACGGAGCGGAGTACTCCGCCGCAGCTGGTGCGGCCAGCCTGGTGGTCGGCGCCGAGTGCTTCGCCTTCTTCGGGAGCTTGGCGTTCACCACGCTGGTAGCGGTCGGTCGTCACCGGCTCTATCCGCTCGTCACCTTGGTGGGAGTGGTGGTCAACGTCGGCCTGAACCTGTGGCTGATCCCGGCACGATCGTTCGGGGGGGCAGCGCTGGCAACCCTCGCCACCGAGGTCGTCGTGGTGACCCTGCTCTGGTGCGCCCTGTTGCGCCATGCGGATCTGCGGCCGTCGGGCCTCGGGCCGGTACTACGGACCGTGCCGGCCGGCGCGGTGGCGGCCCTTCTCGGAATCGGCCTGCGCCAGGTCGTTCTCTGGCCGGTGGCCGCAGGCCTGACCGCCCTGGCCTTCGTCGGCCTCGCCGCCTGGTGGGGGGCGGGCGGCCGTCAGGGCCTTCGGGCGCTGGTCGCCGACGGAAGTGCGGCCTCCCGTTGACGCGTCTGCTCGCGGTGTCGCACACCGGGCTCGCCTCGGGTGCCGAGCGGGTGATGGTGCGTGCCCTTCGGGCAGCGGTGGAAGATGGCTGGCAGGTCGCCTGCCTGAGCCCTGAGGGGCCCCTGGCCACCGACCTCAAGTCCGTCGGCGCTCTGCCCTTGTCCTTCCCCGACCTCATGCTCCCGGGAGGGCCGAGACCGATCGCCATGGCCCGGCTCCTTGCCAGGTGGGTCGGCGCCGCCATCCGGGTGCAACGATCTTCGGCTCAGGCCGACGTGGTGGTGGTCAACGGGTTGGCAGCCCTGCCGGCGCTGCGCCTGAGCCGTCCGAGCTGTCCGGTGGTGTGGCTCGTCCACGACGTGGTCGTCCGGCGCGACCGGCGGGCATTGCTCCGCTGGTGCTCGGGGGCGGTCGACCTGGCCGTGTGCGTCTCCCAGTCGGTGGCGGAGGCTATCGCCCCATTCGGCATGGCGACCACCGTCGTGCACAACGGCACGCCGTGGCCGACCGACCCTGTGCCGGCCGAACCGCCGTCACCCCCGGTCGTGGGCTGCAATGCCGTGCTGACCCCGTGGAAGGGCCAGCACGTCCTGCTCGACGCCATCGCTCGCATGCCGCATCCGGACCTGACCGTCGAGCTGATGGGGGGTCGATTCCCGAAGGATGCCGACTACGTGCACATGTTGGAGACGCGCGCCGCCCGGCCAGATCTGGCGGGGCGCGTCCGCTTTCTGGGTCACGTCACCGATCCGATCGCACGGATGCGGTCATGGACCGTCGCGGTGTCGGCCAGCACCGACCCCGAAGCAGGACCACTCAGCCTCATCGAGGCCATGAGCATCGGCTTGCCGGCGGTGGCTACCGCCCACGGCGGAGCTCTCGAGATCATGGGCGACAACGGGTTGCTGGTGCCGCCCGGCGACCCAGACGCTCTGGCTGGCGCCCTCGAGCAGGTTCTCGACGACCCGGCCCGCGGACGTGGAGTTGAGGCTCCGAGCCGACTCGCGGTTGCCCTCCACTTCAACTTGGACGGCCAGCTCCGGCTCCTGCTCGACACGTTGGCGACGCTGGCGCTCGGCCGGCGCGGCTGAGCTTTGGACCCGTCCCTACCATCGACAGCCGCTTGGGGGAAGTCCCCGGCGCCGTTGCCAACCTCGACTGCGGACCGATCCACCACTCAGGGGGGTGAGGAGCCGCTCGCCTGAGCGGCACTCAGCCGAGCTCGGCAGGCGGGGTGCCTTTGTTGCGGACCTCGGAGACGATGCGCTTCCAGAGCGCTTCTGAAGGCTCAGGACGTTCGGGCAGCAGGCGAACCGCTTCGTGCAAAGCGGCCAATTCCCTGCGGCAGGCGTCACAGCCTTCCAGGTGGCGCTCGACGTCGGCACGCTGTGCGTCGTCGACTGCACCGAGGGCATAGGCCCCGAGCATGTCCCGAACCTCGGAATGATGCTCCAAGTTGGCCAAGTAAGCCCTCCTCATGGAATAGTGCAAACGTACTAATCGTAGTGGCATCGCCCTATCCACCACTCGCTGCGCTGATGAACCCCTCCCCGCAACGACGTCTCGACCTCCTCAGTCAACCACCTCGTGGAGCGTCATGGGCGTCACCCTGGGTGATCCTCGCGCCACCGGTCGTCGACCCTGCCAGCAGCGCAACCAGCGCCCTGGCGCGACGCGGCGAAGCCCCCCACGCGGAAGCGTCGACGCCGCCGGGCAGAGGGCTTCTGTGTGCTGCTAGCTGCCGAGGAGGCCACCACCGGCGCCACCGTGGCCGAGGATGCCCACCACGGTGTCCACGAGACCCAGCACCACGCCGAGAATGCCGCCCAGGCCGCGAACCGGCAGGTCCCGGACCGAGAGATCCGAAATCGACGGGTCAGCAGTCGAAGCGTCGGCCGATGCGCAGGCGCTGACCGTCACCGAGCCCTCGGCGG
>JAHWJH010000142.1 GCA_019348555.1 Actinomycetota bacterium | reverse complement strand
ACCCCGAGGAGATCGCTGAGGCCCTGGCCGCCAGCCGCAGCGTCACCATCCCCTCCCAGCTCCGGGCCCGGGTGCGGGCCGACGGACGTGACCTTCTCGGGTGCTTCCGGCAACTGGCTCCCGAGCGGCCACCCATCTCCATCCAGCGATGGACCCTGCGCCGGATGGGGCTGACCCTGGCGGCGGCCGGCTCGGTGGTTGCTGCCGCCGCCCTGTTGGTGTTCTACCTCACGGCCACCGGCCTGTTGTGACCGTCCCGGCCGCGGCTCGTCGACCCGCCATGACCACCCGCTCCCCCGCCGTGGTCGCCGCCGTGCTGGCCGCGGCCATGGTGGGGTGCGCCGGGGCCGAGGCGGCGGTGCCGGAGTGCGAGCCCGGCCGGCGCCTGGCCATCCTCGCCCAGTCGGTGCCGACCGCCTCCCTGGTGCCCTGCTTGGAGAGCATGCCGGCGGGCTGGAGCTTCGCCGCCCTCGACGTCGACAGCCAGCGCTCCCGGTTCTGGCTCGACTCCGACCGGGCCGGCCTTCGCGCCGCCGAGATCGAGCTGAGCGCCACCTGCGACGTGAGCGACGGCACCCAGGGCGAGCCCGAGGAGGACGGGACCGATCGGTACCAGCGGCTGAGCTCCCTGTCACCTCGCTTCGCCGGCACCACCTACGACGTGTTCGACGGCGGCTGTGTCATCTACCGCTACGACTTCGCTTCGGGCCCGCACATCACGCTCTACCAGGAGCTCCACGACGCCGTCACCCTGTTCCCGCGCGAAGACCTCGAACCGCTGACCACCGGCCTCGACCGCCTCCCGGCGTCGTAGCGTTGAGCGCCACATGATGCTGCTGAACCACCGGCGGGCCATCGAGCTCGCCGCCGGCACCCTGCTGGCCACCATCGTGTTGTTCGCCATGGTGGGGTTCGACGTCACCCGGGCCGCGGTCCAGCCGGTGGACGACGCCTGGCTCGACGCCATGGAAGCCGTCCGCTTCGCCCCGCTGGAGGCCGTGGCCAAGGTCCTCGACGTGGTGGGAGGCACCTGGGTGACCGCCCCTCTGCGCCTGGGGGTGGGCGTGTGGCTGGTCTTCCGCCGTCGCTGGGCCCACTTCAGCGCCCTGGCCCTGGCCGTGGCCGTCTCCGAGGTGGGCATCGGCCTGTTCAAGGGCCTGGTGGCCCGTCCCCGCCCGCCGGACGTCCTCGTCCACGTGACCGGCTTCTCGTTCCCGTCCGGCCATGCCACCGCCGGCGCCGTCACCGCCCTCGCCCTGGTGATCGTGCTCCTGCCGCCGGGGCCGGCGCGCTGGCGTTGGGAGGTGCGGGCCGCCCTGTTCGTCCTGGCCATGGCCCTGAGCCGCACCTACCTCGGGGCCCACTGGCTGTCGGATGCCGTGGCCGGCACGTTGTTCGGCACCGCCGCCGTCCTGGTCTCGGTCGTGGTGGTGATCGGTCTGCGCAACCGCCTCCGCCCCCGGTGGTTCCCCGAGGCCGCTAGGTCGAGCTCACCGTCGCCGCCCCTGGCGGGTGCGACCTCGATCGACGGGTCCACGCCAGATAGGTGACCAGCCCGAGAGGGATGGGCACCAGATAGCTGAGGACGCGATAGACCAGCACGCCGGCCACCACTGCTTCGCGCGCTCCCCCAGCCACGACCAGGGCCGCCACCAGGCCCAGCTCGACCACGCCCAGGCCACCCGGGGTGATGGGCAGGGCCGAGATCAGCCGGACGAAGGCGAAGGCCCCGAGCACCTCGGCCCAGCCCACCTCGTCGTCGGACACGCCGACGTGGCGCAGCGCCACCAGGAGCAGGAGGTAGAGCGTGAGGTGGCTGACCAGCGTGGTGAGGGTGAGGGCGCCCCACCGGTCCCGCAGCAGCCCGACGGTGTCGGCGCGGAAGCGGGCGGCGGCATCAGCCCAGCCGGAGACCGGGCCCCGGGACACCAGCCGCCGTAGCCGGGAGACGAGGGTGGCGAGGACCGCGCCCACCCGCCGGGCCAGACGCTCGCTGCGCAGCATCAGGCCGAAGGTGCCGAGGGCCACCACGAGCAGGCCCACGCCGACCAGGGCGGCGACGAGCAGGGCGACGCTGGCGTCCCCCTGGAGCGCCAGCAGGGCCAGCGCCACCAACGGCATGCCCACCTTGACGAAGTTGTTCCACAGCCCCGACAGCAACAGGGACCGGGTGATGGTCGAGCGGGCGAACCCCCACGAGGCGTACATGGCGTAGTTGATCCCGAGGCCCACCGCGGCGCCGGCAGGCAGGGTGTTGGCCAGGGCAGTCGCCGACTGGCTGGCCATGCCGGCCCGCCACAGCCCCAGCCCGGGGAGTGCGCTGAGCTGCACCAGCCAGTAGCTGACGAGGTTCCAGGCCGCGAGCACGACGAGGGTGGCCACCTCGGTGCCGGTCATGGCCCGCACCGCCGCCCAGACCTCGGACAGGTCGGCCACGCGCGGCAGGACGCCGGCGAAGACGCCCACCACCACGACCAGCGAGATCAGGGCCCGCAGCCCCCTCCGCCCGCCCCGCACCCCTCCCGACTGTTCCGACGTGGGCACGGCGCGACTCCGGGATGCGGCGGGCGAGCCGCCGTAGTGTACGAACTCGCTCGCTCCCGGGCGTGCAGGAAGGACCGACGCCACCGTGGCCACCAACGGCCGAGCTCCGCACCGCCACGTGGTCGACCTCGCCGTGCTCGGCGCCGGCGTGCTCCTGCTGGCCCTCAGCTCCCTGCTCCTCGACGGCCACCAGGTGCCCGAACCGGAGTTGGCGGTGTTCCGGGCCGTCAACCGCGTCCCGGGGATCCCCTTCGCCGTGGCGTGGGCGCCCATGCAGCTGGGCAACGTGGTGGCCGTGCCCGCCGCCGCCCTCGTCGCCCTGATGACCCGCCGGTACCGGGCCGCCCTCGCCCTCGCTGCCGCCGGCCTCTCGGCGTGGGTCCTGGGCAAGGTGGTCAAGAGCCTCGTCGAACGGGGGCGGCCCGGCGCGCTGGTGGAGGCAGCGGTGCTGCGGGACGCCCCGGCCGGAGGCCTGGGGTTCGTCTCCGGCCACGCCGCCGTGGCCGTGGCCCTGGCCACCACGGCGTGGCCCTACCTGGGGCGGTGGGGACGGGCGGCAGCCGCCGGCCTGGCCGTGCTGGTCTGCGTGCTGCGCCTCTACGTCGGGGCCCACCTGCCCCTGGACGTGGTCGGAGGGGCCGGGCTCGGCCTGGTGGCCGGCGCCGCCGTGCACCTGGTCGTGGGTCGGCCGGCGAGGGCGGTGGCGCCGTGACCGCGCTGGCGGCGATCGACACCTGGCCCGTGGTCGGGGTGGCGGCGGTGGTGGTGGCACCGGACGCGGTGGTCGAGAGCCGCGGTCCGGTGGAGGAGGTGTTCTCGTGGGCGTCGCTCACCAAGCTCCTCACCGCCCTGGCCACGCTCGTCGCCGTGGAGGAGGGCACGGTCGCCCTCGACTCCCCTGCCGGCCCGCCGAGGTCCACCGTCCGCCACCTGCTGGCCCACGCCTCCGGGCTGGGCCCGGACGACGACCGGGCCCTGGCCCCGCCCGGCCGCCGGCGGATCTACTCCAACCGCGGGTTCGAGGCACTCTCCGAGGCGGTGGCCGAGGGGGTGGGCATGCCCTTCGTCGACTACGTCACCGCCGCCGTCCTCGAGCCGCTGGGCATGACCGCCACGTCCTGGGGAGGGTCGGCGGCCAAGGGGGCCAGCGGGCCGCTCACCGACCTGTCGCAGCTGGCCCTGGAGCTGCTCCGTCCCACCCTGGTGGACCAGACCACGCTGGCGGCGGCCACTCGTCCTGCCTTCCCGGGGCTGGCCGGCGTCCTCCCGGGCTTCGGCCACCACGCGCCCAACGACTGGGGCCTGGGCTTCGAGCTGCGGGACCGCAAGGTCCCGCACTGGACGGGCACGGCCAACTCGCCGAGCACCTTCGGCCACTTCGGCCGGGCCGGGGGCTTCCTCTGGGTCGATCCCGACGCCGACCTGGCGTGCGCCTCGCTCGCCGACCGCGACTTCGACCGGTGGGCGACGACGGCGTGGCCGGCGCTGAGCGATGCCGTGCTGGCCGAGCACCGCCACCACTGAGCCCCTCCCGTTCTTTGTCGGATCACCCACCGTGGCGGTGGTCGAGCCGACAGAGAACGACGGTGGTTGGGCAACGAGGGCGGTCAGGCGGGGAAGACCCGCACCTCGGTGGCCTTGACCGTGACCCAGACCTCGCCGCCGTCGTCGAGGGCGAGGTCGGCCACGGCCGCCGGCGTGACCTCGGCCACCAGGGCCGGCCGGCCGTCGAGGGCGATCCGCACCCGGGCCCGGTCACCCAGCAGCTCGACGGCCTCGGATCGGCCCACCCACACGTTGCGGGGCGACCCCTCCGGCGGGCGACGGTGCACGGCCACGGCTCGGGGGTGGACCACGGCCAGGACCTCCCCCCGACCGGCGCCGGGAGCCGCCAACCAGCCCCCGTCCGCCAACTCCACACCGTCGTCCCGCCCCTGGCCCTTCAGGAGGTTGACGCCCACCAGCTCGGCGACCCACGGCGATCGGGGGCGCTCGGCCACCTCCCGGGGCGTCCCGTGCTGGACCACCCGGCCGTGCTCGAGCACCACCAGCCGGCCGGCCAGGGTCATGGCCTCGAGCGGGTCGTGGGTGACCAGCACCGCCACGCCGGCGCCGGCCATCAGCGGGCGCAGCTCCCGCCCCAGGGCACCACGGGCCTCGACGTCGAGCGCCGAGAGCGGCTCGTCGAGCAGCAACAGCGCCGGCTCTCCCGCCAGCGCCCGGGCCAGCGCCACCCGCTGGGCCTCGCCACCGGAGAGGGTCACCGGCCGGGACGCCGCCCGGTGACCCACGCCGAGGCGGTCCAGCCAGGCCGCCGCCCGGCGCCTCGCCTCCGCCCGCC
>JAHWJH010000141.1 GCA_019348555.1 Actinomycetota bacterium | reverse complement strand
GAAGCATGCCTGGCCGTCGTTCGTTCGGGACGAACGGAGACCGCCCCGTGACCCGTTCTCGGGCGTCGATGCCGGGGGTGGAGAGGCCAATGGGTGAGGGGGCCGTGCGTCCCACTCCTAGCACTTCGACCGTTCGAGGATCTCGACGCGGATGGCCTGGCCGCGCCCCGATTCGGGACAGGCGCTGACCGCCACCAGGCAGTCCATCTCCACCTGGAAGTCGACGTTCGTCGGCTCGGCCGGTCGAATCGTCGTATCCAACATCGCGCCTGTCCTGGGATCGATCTCCATCGTCTGGAAGATGTTGAACGGACTCGGGATGTCGACATCGGCGATCCCGCGGCCTTCGAGCGCCGCGATCAGGTTCTCCCAACAGCCGTGATCGGGTATCTCCGCCTCGGTGCGTGGGTTCAGGTCGGTGCCGCCCGTGAAGAGGCGTTTCGCGGAACCTTCGGCCACGAGGCGGAAGCGCTCCCGGCAGGAGCGGCAGTCGACGAGAGGATCGGTGAAGTTGCTCAGGTGCCCCGAGGCCTGCCAGATGGCGGGCGGCGACAGGATGGCGGCGTCGAGGCCCACCACGTCGTCTCGCAGCTGCACCATCGATCGCCACCACGCGTCCTTGACGTTGCGCAGCAACAGCACGCCCACCGGCCCGTAGTCGTAGGTGGAGCGGAAGCCGCCGTAGATCTCCGCCGATGGGAACACGAAGCCCCGGCGCTTGCACAGGTTCACCACCTGTTCGAAGTCGTCGGGCATGCTGGGATCGTAGCGGCGGGCCCGAGCCGGGCCCGAGGCGATCCTCGCCCCAACCGCTCCCCATCGTCCAGGAGGGCCAGCGCATGAGCTCCGATCGACCACCGCGCCGAACCCCTCGTGTCACGGTGGTGGTGCTGGCCATGGCGCTGGTGCTGGCAGGGTGCAGCCGATCCGGCCCCGAGCTCGACGGCTCGGCACCCTCGTCGTCCACCACCAGCGAGGCCCCCGCCCCCTCGTTCGCGCCGACCACCGGCACCACGCCGTCGACGATCGACGGCGACGGATCTGCGCCCGACGACGGCGGTACCGGCGGGCCGTCGCCAGGGGCGTGCGCCGACGACGGCCCGGTGCCGCCCCCAGGCGCGACCGAGGTCACCGAGGTGACCGCCGACGTCGACGGCGACGGCCGCGACGACCGGGTGGTCAGCTACCAGCGGGCCGACGGGACCCGCCGGGTGGGCACCGACCTCGCCGCCGGGGGCACCTCCGCCGTCGACGCCGGCAACGCCGCCCTCGACGGGCCCGTGGCGCTGCGGGTGCTTGGTGGCGCCGACCTCGGAGGCGACGGCGAGACCGTCCTCGCCGTCACCGGCGCCGGCGCCTCGGTGATCGTGGTGGGGCTGTTCCAGTTCGTCGAGTGCGCCATCACCCCGGTGGTCTTCTCGTCCGGCCAGACCGTGGCCCTGCCCGTAGGTGGGGCCATCACCCACGGCGACGGGCTCGTCTGCACCGGCGGCGGGCTCACGACGCTGAGCGCCATGAGCAGCGACGGCGAGAACTTCACGACCACCGACACCCGCTACCGGGTCGACGGCAACACCCTGGTGCAGATCGACACCAAGAGCGGCACCCTGGCCCGCCCCGGCGACAGCGCCGCCCTCGACCGCTACTCCACGCTCGACTGCCCGGGGCTCGACCGCGGCATCGCCGGTTGAGGTCGTCGCCCGGGCACGCCGACGTTCGGGCCCGTCGGGCGGTCAGGCCCGGTCGAGGATGCCGGGAGCTCGTAGTCGACGCTCCAGATGGTGCTCGATGGCCCGGGTGCCCAGGTGCTCCAGCTCCGGCCCGGCCGCCGACGCCTGCTCGGCCAGGACCCCGACCATGTCGCCACCGAGGATGCGCCGCAGGAGGGCCAGGGCATCAGGGCTGACCCGCGTGCCGCGCCGGCACGCCCGGCACAGCATGCCTCCCTGGCCCTCGTCGAAGGCGACCAGCTCCTCGCCGTCGGCGTCGCAGCTCACGCAGCGGTCGAGCACGGGATGGAAGCCCTGCTGCGCCAGGAGCTTCCAGTAGAAGCACGGCACCAGCAGCGGCACGTGGCCGCCGGCCAGGGTACGCAGCGCCCCGAGCAGCATCTGGTAGAGCCGGCAGTCGTCCTCGCCCTCCTGCACCACGGCGTCGACCACCTCGAGGATGCAGCTGGCCCGGCCCCAGCGGCCGAGGTCCTCGCGCACCGGGCGGAACTGCTCGAGGGTGTCGGCCTGGGTGATCGTGTCGAGGTTGCGGCCCTCGTAGCACAGCAGGGCGACGTGGCTCAGAGGCTCGAGACGACCACCGAAGCGGCTTCTGGTGCGCCGCACACCCTTGGCCACGGCCCGGACCTTGCCCCGTCGCTCGGTGACCAGGGTGACGATGTTGTCGGCCTCGCCCAGCTTGATGGTGCGCAGCACCACCCCGCGCTCGGAGTAGGTGGCCACCGCCGGCCTACCGGGCCCGGCCCTCGACGCCGCCGTAGCGACGGTCGCGGCGCTGGAACTCCCGCACGGCGTCGAAGAGGTGCTCGCGACGGAAGTCGGGCCACAACACGTCGGTGAACACCAACTCGCTGTAGGCCAGCTCCCACAGCAGGAAGTTGGAGATGCGGTACTCCCCCGAGGTGCGCACGACCAGGTCGGGGTCGGGCATCGACGGGTCGTAGAGGTGCCGGCGGATCGCCCGTTCGTCGATGCGCTCGGCGGGGGTGCCCGACGCCACCAGCGACCGCACGGCGTCGACGATCTCGGCTCGACCCCCGTAGTTGAAGGCGATGGTGAGGGTGAGGGTGCGGTTGGCGGCGGTGAGCTCGAGGGCTTCGTCCATGCGCCGGACCAGGCGCCGCGGGACCCTCCAGTCGCGCCGGCCGACGAAGCGGATGCGCACGCCACGCTCGTGGAGCTCGTCCCGGCGCCGTACGAGGATGCCCTCGTTGAACTGCATCAGGTAGCGCACCTCGTCGACGGGCCGCTTCCAGTTCTCGGTGGAGAAGGCGTAGACGGTGAGCCACCGCAGGCCGAGGTCGAGCCCACCCTCCACGGCGTCGAGCAGGGCCTGCTCGCCGGCGGCGTGACCGTCGGTACGGGGCAGGCCGCGCTGCTGGGCCCAACGGCCGTTGCCGTCCATGACGCAGCCGATGTGCACCGGGACCCTCCCGAAGTCGATCCCGTCGGGGAGGTTGGCCATCCGGCCGACGGTAGCTCCTGGGCCGGCAGTTCCGGAGGGCATCGCCCATCAGCACCGCTCGCCGGGGGTAGGCACCGGCGATGTCGAATCGGCTCCAGGCGCTCGGTGAGCGCTGGCCCTGGCTCGGGGTGGCCATCGCCGTGCAGCGACGCTTCGGCGAGGTGAACGGCGCCTCTCTGGCTGCGGCCGTCACCCTGGCGGCGTTCCTGTCGCTGTTCCCACTGGTGCTGGTCGGCATCGCCATCGTCGGGCTCTTCGCTTCCACCAACACCGACCTGGCCAGCGAGGTCATCGATGTCCTGGGGCTGTCCCGATCGGACACCGCCGCCCAGGCCCTCGCCACCGCGCTGCGCACCGCCGAGAAGAGCCGGACCGCCGCCTCCATCGTCGGGTTGGTGGGCTCGCTGTGGTCAGCCGTCGTGCTGGTCAACGCCCTCGAGCACGCCTTCAACGCCGTCTGGCAGGTCACGGGTCGGGGCCTCAGGGACAAGGCCTCCGCCCTCGGTTGGATCGCTGGTGGCGCCGTGTTGTTCGTCGCCTCCTTCGCCGTGACGGCGGTGCTCAACTTCCTCCCGTCGATCTTCACGCCGCTCAACCTGGTCGTGGCCCTGGCGCTCAACGTCGGGCTGTTCTGGTGGACGTCGAAGGTGCTGTGCAACCGCGACGTGGGATGGCGCCCGCTGCTTCCCGGCGCCATCCTGGGAGCCGTCGGCCTCGAGGTGTTGAAGGTGGTGGGAGGGATCTACGTGCCCCGCGCCGTCGCCTCGTCCTCGGCGCTGTACGGCTCCATCGGCGTGGTCTTCGCCATCCTGGCGTGGCTGCTCTTCTTCGGCCGGCTGGTCGTGTACTCCGCCGCGCTCAACGTGGTGTTGTGGGAGCGGCGCCACGGGACCGTCTCCGTCGAGATGGAAGCCCCCCGCCTGCCGAGCGCCGTACCTGTGCACGCCACCCGCTCGGGAAGCGTCCCGCCGACGTAGGAAGGTGGTGGGTCGGCGATAGCGTCCGCGGTCGTGACCGGCGTCGGGCCCCTGCTCGCCCTGTTCGAAGGGATCCCGCGCAGTGCCACCGCCGTCGGCGTGCTGGCGGGCCCCCTCATCGTCCTCGGCTACGTGAGCGGCTCGGTACCCTTCGCCTACCTGCTGTCGCGCCGGCGCCTGCGCCGCCAGCTGGACGACCGCTCCCTCTCCGCCCTCGGCCGCGGCGACCGTGGCCGGGAGCACCACGACGTCCGGGCCCACGTGGGTGCCGGCATCCTGGCGGCAGCAGCCACCATGGCGGCGACCACGCTGGCGTGGCAGGTGACGCTCGCCGCCACCCCCGGCGCCAACACCTTCAGCGCGGTGGCGGTGTTCTCCAACCAGGCCATCGGAGCCTGGGTGTCGGTGGCGCTGTGGACCGGGATGGCGGCGGTGCTCGGTCACATCGCTCCGGTGTGGACGGGCTTTCGTGGCGGCGACGGCCTGGCCCCGGCGTTGGCCCTGACCACGGCGTACACCCCGCTGGTGCTGCTGATGGCCGCCGCCGTCTTCTTGGTGGTCCCCGGCGAAACAGACCCGCCGGGGCCGGCGCTGGTGGGGGCGCGGGGGGCCGGGGTCGGGTGCGCCTCCCGCGCGTGGGTGGCCGATCGGCGGGCGGGGGGGGGGGTCCGCAAGGGCCCCGAGGGGACGGTGTGGAGGGCGGGGTTGGGGGTGACGCGGTTGGGCGGCCGCCTCCGGGGGGGG
>JAHWJH010000140.1 GCA_019348555.1 Actinomycetota bacterium | reverse complement strand
ACGCGTCAGTCGGCGAGGCGCCGCTCCAGCTGGGCGAGCTCGTCACGGAGCGCCGGCGGGAGCCGGTCGCCCACCTCGGCGAAGTGACGCTCGATGAGCCCGAGCTCGTGGCGCCACTCGTCGGTGTCGACCTTCAGCAACTCCGCCATGTCGTCGTCGCTCACGTCCAGGCCGGAGACGTCGACGGCTCCGGGAGCGGGCACGCTGCCGATCGGCGTCTCCACCGCCTCGCCCCCGCCGGCGACCCTCGCCAGCACCCAGGCCAGGACGCGGGCGTTGTCGCCGAAGCCGGGCCAGAGATACCTGCCGTCCTCGCCCCGCCGGAACCAGTTGACCCAGAACAGTCGGGGCAACGTGGCGGCCTTGCCCCGGACGCCGACGTCGAGCCAGTGGGCGAAGTAGTCGCCGACGTGGTACCCGGCGAAGGGTCGCATGGCGAAGGGGTCGAAGCGGACCCGTCCCACCTTCCCCTCGGCCGCGGCCGTGCTCTCCGAGCTCATCAGCGACCCCAGGAAGACCCCGTGCTCCCAGGAACGGGCCTCGGTGACGAGGGGCACGGTGGTGGCCCGACGGCCGCCGAAGAGGATGGCGGAGATGGGGACCCCCCGGGGGTCCTGCCACTCGGGGGCGATGGAGGGGCACTGGTCCGCCGGGGCGGTGAAGCGGGCGTTGGGATGGGCGGCCGGGGTCGGAGACGCCGGCGTCCACGGTCTGCCTCTCCAGTCCGTGAGCCGGGGCGGCGGCTCGTCGGTGAGGCCCTCCCACCACACGTCACCGTCATCGGTCTGGGCGACGTTGGTGAAGATGCAGTGCTCGGACAGCATGGCCACGGCGTTGGCGTTGGTCTTCTTCGAGGTGCCGGGAGCGACGCCGAAGAACCCGGCCTCGGGATTGATGGCGTAGAGGCGACCGTCGGCGCCGAACTTCATCCAGGCGATGTCGTCGCCGATCGTCTCCACCTTCCACCCCGGCAGGGCGGGGATCATCATGGCCATGTTGGTCTTGCCGCAGGCCGACGGGAATGCCGCCGCCACGTAGCGCTTCTCGCCGCCGGGGGGCGTGACGCCGAGGACGAGCATGTGCTCGGCGAGCCAGCCCCCGTCGCGGGCCATGGTGGAGGCGATGCGCAGTGCGAAGCACTTCTTGCCCAGGAGGGCGTTTCCTCCGTAGCCGGAGCCGTAGCTCCAGATCTGGCGGCTCTCGGGGAAGTGGGCGATGAACTTGTTGTCGGCATCGCAGGGCCACGCCACGTCGGGTCGGGTAGAGCCGTCGGCGAGCACCAGCGGGTAGCCCACCGAGTGGACGCAGGGGACGAAGCTGCCGTCGACACCGAGAGCGTCGAGCACGGGCGTGCCCATGCGGGTCATGATCCGCATGTTGACGGCCACGTAGGCGGAGTCGGTGAGCTGCACGCCGATGTGGGCGATGGGCGATCCCAGCGGCCCCATGGAGAACGGCACCACGTACATGGTCCGCCCCCGCATGGCGCCGCGGTAGAGGGCGGTCAGGGTGGTCTTCATCTCGGCGGGGTCGCGCCAGTTGTTGGTGGGGCCGGCGTCGATCTCCCGCTCGCTGCAGATGAAGGTGCGGTCCTCGACTCTGGCCACGTCGGCGGGGTCGGATCGACTGAGGAAGCTCTTCGGCCTCTTCGACTCCGCCAGCGCGACGAACGTGCCGCTGTCGACCAGCTTGCTGTTCAGCTCGTCGCACTCGGCTTCGGTGCCCTCGCACCACTCGACCCCGGCGGGCTGCAGGATCCCGCTCCAGTGCTCGACCCAGTCGAGCAGGCGCCGGTTGGTGGTGGAGGCGGTCGACGTGGTCATCAGCGGGCAGGCTCCTCAGGAGGGCCGAAGAACGCAGGCACGAGATGGTCGCTTCGGGGCGGCGCTGCGGACGCCGGGCGGTGATCACGTCGGCAGCTGGCGCAGCTCGGGACCTCGGGCTTCGAAGCCGGTCGGCGTAGTGCCGCCTCACGAGCACGCTCGGGCATACCCCAACCTCACCAGCAGGGCACTGAAGGTCGGTTCGAGACTACCTCGGGTCGCCCCAGGGCGACTTCAGCCCCGGAGTGCGGCGGCGATCTCCTGTGGTGAGGCCCCGCTCTCCTGGAGCCGGGCGATGATGTCCTTCAGCTGCGTCTGGAGCTCATCGATTCGGGCCTTGGTATCTCTCAGCTCGGCCAGCAAGGCGGCATCCATGGGCACGGGGCGACCGTAGTCGCCGCGATCTGCCAGGACGACGGCTCAGGTCCTAGCGTGGGGCCGTGGGCAGCCCGGTCGTCGCTGGTCGAGACGAGATCTCCCCGGCCGACGCCTTCATGCGGCGCCTACTGCGGGTACCCGACGACGCCACCCCTGGTGCCGCCGCCCAGAGCGTCTTCGGCGCGTCCCTCCTGGTGTCGACGATCCGCTGCCTGCTCACCTACGTCGTGCTGCCGGTGCTCAAGCCGGTCGTAGATCTGAGCGGCGGGGTGGGCCCGCTCCTCGGTCTCGTCCTCGGCGCCGTGTCGGCAGCCGCCATCGTGTACTCCATGCGCCGGTTCGTGGCGGCGCGGCACCGGTGGCGCTGGGGCTACATCGCCATCGGGACCGCAATCCTCCTGCTCCTCGCCGTCCAGGCGTTCGGGGACCTCCGCTCGCTGGCGTGACGGTGCCCTCCGGCGATCCGATGGGCCCGGCGCAGGATCGACGTGGTCCGATGACGTGGCTCTGGTTCGTCGCCGGACTCGCCTCGGTGGGCATCGGCGCCGTCGGCGTGGTGGTGCCCGGGCTTCCCACCACGGTGTTCTTCATCGTCGCTGCCGCCTGCTTCGCCCGCAGCAGCCCGAGGCTGGAGCGCTGGGTGCTCGACCTGCCCCGCATCGGGGGAATGGTGCGCGACCACCGGGCCGGACTGGGCATGCCGCGCCGGGCGAAGGTGGTGGCCATCACCATGATCGTCGCCGTTTCGTTCGCCAGCGGGATCCTCGCCCTCGACCGCCTGGCCCTGCGGCTCACGGTGGTCACCCTGGGGATGGTCGGAGCTGCCTATGTGGGCTTCCGGGTGCCGACCAGGGAGCGCGCCGTGGCCGAGCGATCGAGTGGAGCTGGTTGAGGCTTCGCGAGCGGTGGTCGCCACCAGCCACGTGGTGGAAGCACTACGGCTCCATGACGATCCACCCCCGCCGTTGCAGCTCGGCCGCCAACACGCTGTCGGGAACGCTGTGCAGTGTGCCTGCCGCGCCGGATGCGAACGGGTCGGCGGCGGCGTCGAGGAGGAGGCCGGCGGGCGCTCATCCCGGACGGCGACCACGCCGTCGGCCTCAGCGTCGAGACGGGCGATCAGGGCGTCAGCTTCCTCACGGGTGAATCTGCCTCCGGCCTGGCGCTGGGTGAGGCCGAGCGGACCGCGGGCGTCCCTGAAGCCGGTGTGCCCAGCTGCCAGGATCAACGACGTGAGCTCGTGCATCTGGCGAGCGGTCGCCGGGGGGCCGGACTGCTGACCGAACGCCATGGCTCCCATCCTCCCAGATGGATGTGACATGCGACGAGCATGGGCCCGCCCTGTGCCGGCGCCCGTCGAAGAAGCCGGGTCAGGAGGCGGGCGTGGGTGCTTCGGCGTTGACCATCCAGGGGATGCCGAACCGGTCGACGCACATGCCGAACTTGGGGGACCAGAACGTCTCGGCCAGCGGCATCGTCACCTGACCGCCGTCGGCCAACGCCTGGAACACCCTCTCGGCCTCGGCGCCGTCGGCCACGGTGCAGTTGACGTACATCCCTTGCACGGGACCAAAGCTCTCCGAGGGATCATCGGACGCCATCAGGAGATTGCCCTCGGACATCAAGGCGGCGTGCATGATCAGGTCCGCCTGCTCGGGAGGCGGGGCGAACTCCGGCGGCATTTGCGACAACGGCAACAGGACCAGCTCGCCGCCGAAGATCTCCTGGTAGCGGGTGAACGCCTCACGGCAGTTGCCGCCGAAGTTCAGGTACGGGTGAAAGGCCATGGGGTCCTCCAGGTCAGCTCGTCGAATCGTGTCCTCGTCGTCTGACGGCGGCGACCCCGAAAACTCATCGTCTGGCGGCGCCGGTGCTGCCGGACACGGGCGGAAGTCCTCGGCCTCGGCCTCGGTCGCCGACGCATCGCGCAGCGCCAGCAACAGCGGCGGCGAGCCACCCTGGCGCATCGTGCATCAGCACTCCGATGCTCCGGGAGACGCACCTCGTTCGGGTCAGGGCGGACTGTTCATCGACCGTTGTCGCGTCGTTGCTTCCACCGACAGACCCCGGCAAACGGCCCTCGAGAGGATGAGGCACGTGCAGCTTGCGTGACCCTCGCTTGCTGGCCAGCCGCGTCGAACCTCGGAGGATTCAATCTCATGCGCCTCGTCGCCATGACCCACAACCTCTGGGCGGACAACCGCTGGCCGGAGCGCCAGCCCGCTCTCGAGCGGGCGCTTCGGGACCGCTTCGCGTCGTACGGCTACCGCGACCTGCCCGAGGCGGTCATGCAGCAGGCGGACGTGCCGCGGGGGGCCACCGTCCTGGACAACCCGGTCGGCAGCGCCCCCGGGCTGCGGGTCGAGCTGGGCCAGAAGCTGCTGTTCGCCATGCCTGGCCCGCCGCACGAGCTCGCCGCCGTCGGGGCGGCGGCTGCGATCAACCTGCGCTGATCTCGGTCCCCGGCCGCACCCGGTCCTCTGGCTCGAGGTGGATCAGGACGTCGGCGTCGCTGAGGCTCGAGCGGATCACGTCCTGCAGCGCGTGCGCCGTGTCGTGGGCGGCCTCGAGCGTCGTGCCCGCGCGGAACTGGACGTGGAGGTCGACGTAGCGCCGCGGTCCCGCCCGGCGGGTCCGCAGCGCGTGGTAGCCCGCCACGCCGCGCTCGCCGAAGCTGCGCACCGCCGCGTCGACGGCGGCGAGCTCCTCCGCGGGCAGCGACTCGTCGACGAGCTCGCGCCAGGACTGCGAGAGCAGCCGCACCCCCGTGGCGACGATCACCGCCGCGATC
>JAHWJH010000013.1 GCA_019348555.1 Actinomycetota bacterium | reverse complement strand
GACCTCGAACGAGGTCAGGGCGGCGTCGTCGAAGCCGATGGCCAAACCGTGGGCGCCTACCGCGACCCCGAGGGCATCGTCCATGCGGTATCGATCACCTGCACCCACATGGGTTGCACGCTCCACTGGAACGCAGCCGAGACCAGTTGGGACTGCCCATGCCACGGTTCCCGCTTCTCCCACCAGGGGGAGGTGCTGAACGGCCCGACGGTCGAGCCGCTAGCTCGCGTCGAGGTCGAGGCCGAGTCGTGAGCCTCGACACTGCGCCAGCCGACGAGGGCGGTGGTGAGAGGGTAGACCGAAGGGAGTGCACGAAGACGGGTACGGCAACGTCGTCAACCCGCCGGTCCGCCCGACGGTGATCCGAGCCGCACGGCGACGAGACGCCGCAGACGGAGAGGTCTCCTGAACGGGACGCCGGGGGAGAGCGCGTCTGAAGGGAGGGGTCGTTCCAGAAGAGACGGGCGCCGACCTCAGGACGGGGGCGGAGTCCTACGTGACTCCGATCTGAGCGGAGGGGACGCGCCCTTGCCGCGCGTCGGCACTCGCCAAGGCTGTCTCCACCGCCGCAGCCGCTCGCCGGACAGCGTCCATGTCGTGGGTCTCGACGACCTCCCTCTCGGCCGCCGCCACCACCATCAACGCCTGGTCCCGCACGGCCCGGCGGTCCTCGTGCCTGCTCGCGCATCCGCCCACGTCTCGCAACAGGTGAAGCAGCTCCACGGTGACCACCGTGTCACGAGCGCCATAGAGACGGATCTGGCGGCAGGCCAAGTCGAGATAGTCCTTCACCCCGTGTGTCGGCACGACGACCCGGGCGACGCCGTCACCGTCGCTTTGGACGAGCGGAGATAGATCCCTGCCCACCAAGACACACAGCACCGAGGTCAGGTGGCCAAGGGCATGCACCGCCGTGGTCGGGTCGTTCACGCCAGGCGAGAGAGCCTTCACCGCTACGTCCACCAGTTGCCGCAGCCCGTAAGCGATGTCCTGCTGCATGGTCCGTTCGAAGCTGATCGCCACGGCATCGTGAACGCCCTCGGCCAGGGCGTCGGCCTCCGGGAGGCCGTCACCCTCCCGACCTCGCCAGGCCAGGACCAACGGGGATCCCTCCACCACCCGCTCCCCCACTTTCGGCACCACGGCCAGCACTAGGTCGTGGCGACGCGCGAGTCGCTTCAATGATCGCATCGCCACCGCGGTCACGAACCCCGAACGGCGGGCAGGGACGGGCACGGCGTCGGCGGGTGGTTCCGGGACGGGTGGTTCCCCGTCTGGGCGGCACGGCTCGGGGTGTTGGGCGCGGATCACCGATCGGGTGTCCTTCTCCACCTGTCTCATCAAGGTGTCGATGCGCACGGACTGGGCGATGTGATCGATGAAGGCGACGAAGGCGACAATGGTGGCGAGCACGAACAGGAAGGCGACCGTCACGGCGAGGCCGGGCACGTGCTCGTTGGGACTGGGTCCCGAGCGAACGGCCCGCAACACCACGAGGGCGTAGACGAAGGTGGCCAAGAACACGCCCAGCACCACCTGGTTCCTTCCTTCGCGGAGAAAGGTGCGGAGCAGCCGCGGCGAGAACTGCTGAGACGCCAGCTGGAGGGTGAGGACCGTCAGGGAAAAGACGAGGGTGTTGATCGTGATCGCCGAGGTGGCGATGACTCGGAGGATCCCACCCGCGCCTTCTGCGCTGCCGGAGAAGGCCAACGACTCGAGGAGCGAGCCCTCTGAGGGCCTGACGCCGGTGAGCACGACGCCGAGGACCACCGCAACGACCACGGCGACGGTAGGACCAAACCACAGCGATCCCCGCAGGTACTCGACCAGCGCACCGAGCTTGACGGACAGCCGCACGTGCTACGCCACTCGCCTGGATCGCCTCTCGGGCGCCCGCCGAGGGCCCTGAGGGAGGTCCTTGGTCATCCGCCCCGTTCTAGCTTCGATGTCGTGCTGCTGCTCGGTGATGGTGGAGCGGTCAATGGTTCCCCCCGACCGTTTGCGGCGTCGAGCGCAGGCGCTGGCTGCATCAAAGGAACGATCACACCGCGAGGAGAACGACGGTGTAGGCGCTGGCGCCGGCGAGGAACGGCCCGAACCGGCTTTGCCGCTCGGTCGGAAGCTCCTCCTTGAGCACGTTGAGGATGACCCCTCCGCCAAGGAAGGCCAGCGGTACGGTGATGGCGGCCGCGGACAGCTCCACCGCCAGACCCACCGCCCAACCGGCGATCAGGGCCAGGGAGACGATCCATCTCCCCACCTCTGCGTAGGCCTGCTTGTGGTGCTCCCGGAGCGAGAAATCGGTCACCAGGAAGTGGACCGCCATGGCGAAGGCGAAGGTGGTCAGCGCTACCAAGCCATCCTCCTCTCGCTCCAGCAGCAGGTAGCCGATGAGGCCGTTATAGAGGGCAAAGGACCCGATGCTCACCCAGAAGGCCGCCGACCCGGTGCTGTCCTCGCCCGACTCCTCCCGTCGACGCCACCGGGACGTCAGTGCCAGTCGCTCGAGCCCGTAGAAGGCAGCCAATCCGCTGAGGGCGATGAGCCACACATCGCGCTCCAAGAACGGCAGCCACTCGCTGTCGTTGAAAGCGGCCTGGCCCTCTTGGAGCTCGGGCAGAAGGTGGACGAAGACGTAGGCGACCGAGATCCCTCCGGCAAGCGACAGCCAGCGGCTGCGAGGGATGCCCTCGAGCAAGCGGAGGTTGCCCGCCGTCAGGTGCACGAGTGTCAGTGCCAAGGCTGCGGCGAGCGTGGCCGGCTCCAGGGAGTGCACCGCCTGAACCTCCCCGACACCCACCGACGGCAACCGGTATTTCCGGCGGGCAGGGTCGCGTGCCCGTTGACTCCTAGACCTCGGCAGGTGCTCCCGGCTGGAGCCCTTCGCCCAGCAGCGAACCGAGCTGGTGGGCGTTGCGGACGCCATAGTCTTGGTAGCAGTTGTTCATGAGCACGTGCGTCTCATCCACCTCCACGGCCAGATCCTTGAGCGGCTTCACCCAAGCCCGCAGCTCGTCCTCGTCGTAGAGGTACCTGAAACGCTCCGCCGCGGTGATTCCCTTCCGCTGCCAGTTGTCAGCGTTGCGACCGTGGAACCGCACGAGCGCGAGCTCTGCCGTCGTGGCTGCGACGATGGGAGGGACCGACGTCTTGAAGCCTTGGGGCTCATCGACGCAGACATAGGTCAGCGCGTACTTCTCCAGCAGCTCGAGGGTTCGGTCGCGGTCGCCTTCGGAGAGCCACGACCCGTGACGGAACTCGACGGCGATCCTGTAGTCGGGGAGCCGGTCTCGTAAGGCCTCCAGCTGCTCGCGGTTGGCCCGCTTCGCCGTGAACCACGGTGGCCACTGGAACACCACAGCCCCGAGCTTGCCGGCATCGTGGAGGGGCCTCAGCGCGCGATCGAACCGGGTCCAGGCCTCATCGACCACGTCTCCAGGCAGGTGCCCGGCGTAGACGCTGGCGTTGTGCTTGTACTGGACCGGCACCTCCCTGCGTAGGTCGGCCCATAGTGTCCCTGGTCGTACCGGGTGACCGGTGAACAGTCCGTAGGACTTGATCTCCATGCGGAAGCGGGGCGGCGTCCGCTCCACCCAGAGTCGGGCGACGTCCGGTGACGGTGGGGCGTAGAAGGTGCTGTCGACCTCGACCACCGGAAAGATCGACGCGTAGTGACGTAAGCGCTCCTCCGCCGAGCTCGCGCCGGGCGGATAGAAGCCGGTGTCGCGCACCAGGGTCGGGTCCGTCCACGAGGACGTCCCAACCAGGATGCTCACCGTGTTCGTCAGCCGGGCTCATCCGGGCTTGCGGGCCAAGAGTCCACCGGCAAGGAGCCCGAGGATGAAGCTGAGGAGCAACGCAACCCACAAGGGCGTCGTGACCTCAGGGCCGAGGAATCGAATAGTCGTGCTACTCCTGTTCTGCAGGATGAAGACGACGGCGATCAGGAGGAACACCACGCCGGCCAACTGGCGGGCACTGAAGGGCAGGCGGGATGAGCGTGTACCTGGCACGACCGTTACCGGTCCGGGAGGAGGCTGAGGGCTGATACTTCGTGAGGACGTAGGAGGCTGGCCATGGCTTCACTTCCTCTAGACGTCGGGTTAGGAAACGCCCGGCACGGCGGACCGGTTCGGCGGTTTTCGTACCCGTCACCGGATGTCTCTATCCTGCGCAGCGAGCGCTGAACTTGACCGAGCGACTCGGCGGTTGCCTTCGGCCCGACGACCAGCGAAACCCATGGAGCGACCAACCGGTGAGTCGCCGGCAACAACCACCGCGGCGTACGTCACGTCGCCACCGGAGACTCTCTTCTCGCCAGCCCCGGAGGCGACCATGAGCCAGGACCCCGCCAGCCCCGGGTACCGGGGTAAGCCCACTTCCGAGGAGGACTTCGACCGGGAACTGGACGAGGTCCTCAGCGAGTTGAGGGTGCTCTTGCCCGGAGTGGCGGTGTTGTTGGCCTTTCTCCTCACGGTTCCGTTCTCGAGCCGGTTCCCGGAGCTGCGCGACCTCGACCGTGTGGTGTACTTCGTGGCGTTCGTCGCCTCGGCGCTGGCCCTGGTGTGTCTCGTTGGAGAGAGCGCGTACCACCGCCTCCGGGGCAAGCCCTACGACAAACGTCTGCTGATCCGGACCGCCAGCCACGAGGCCGTCGCCGGCATCATCTGCCTGGTCGTCGCCCTCGTCGCGGTGGTGTTCCTGGTGAGCGACCTGCTGTTTCCTGGCGTCGTCGCCATCACGGTGACCCTGGCCGTGCTCCTCTTGGCCGTCACCCTGTGGCTCGCGCTTCCTATCCTGCGTCGCATGCACTGACGCGAGGTCCGGGCCCAAGCCAGCCGGACGCCCCGTCAGCCAGCACCCGACGTTGCTAACTTGCGGCATCGCCGCCGGCGGGAAGGGGAGGTGAGATGTCCAGCGGATCACCGTGGAGCAGGGCTCCGAACACCGCCGGTTCTCCTCGTAGTGACTGCTGGCGGCGGCGTTGACTGCGGCGATGGTGCCCCACGTCGTACCGGAGGCCCGCACGGCCTGCACGAGGCCCGGGGCCGTAGGTCCTGACTGACCCGGCTCTGCACCGGCCTGCGCTGGCAGCGCACCGCCTGATCAGCAACGGGCGCTCCGCAGCCCTCATCGGTCCCGCGGCCGAGGTCGACTGGTGGTGCGGGCCCGAGATCGACTCGCCACCGTTACTGTGGTCGCTGCTCGATGCGGCCGGCGCCGCTGCGCGCTGGCGGGGCGCAGAGGAGATGCAGCGCTCGGCCGAACCCGCCGGTTCGGTGGTCCGTACGGTGATTCGCGTCCACGGCGTTCACATCGAGTGCTGCGATGGGCTGGTGGAGGAGGGGCTCGTGCGCCTCGTTCGAGCCAACGACGCCGACCTGGAGGTGACCCATGAGCTGGCCCTCGGTGGCTTCGACCAGGCGTGGGGAACATGGGATGGTCCGAAGTGTCTCCTCGACAGCGCAGTGGTCACCGTCGCCGGTGGGATGTCGCAGGCCACGGGGCGATCGCTCACGACCATCCTTCGTGCCCCCAGGGGCAGCTGGGCGGCGCTGGTCATCGGGCTCGACGTGGCGCTCAGCGACCCCGACGGCGAGCGCCTCGCCGGGCGCCTCAGCACCGTCGAGGCTGACAGCAGGTCCGTGCTGGAGCGGACCAGGCTGCCCCGCCACCACCCGGAGCGGGCGGCCGACGCTCTGGCGGTGCTGGAGGCCTGCACCTACCGGGCAACGGGGTCGGTGGTGGCCGCCCCGACCACGTCGCTGCCCGAGGCGCCCGGCGCCGACCGCCAGTTCGACTACCGCTACAGCTGGCTGCGCGACGCCTCCCTGGGCATCTCCGTCGCTGCCCTCCTCGGCAACCCCTCGGGGGCGGAGCGGTACCTGCGCTTCGTGGTGGGCCTGAACGACGGCGGCGAGGCGCCCACCAGTCCGGTAACCGACGTCCGTGGACGTCCGGTCCCCGACGAGCGCGAGGTGCAGGGCGTGTCCGGATGGGCCGGCTCCCGGCCGATCCGGGTGGGCAACGATGCGGGGGCCCAGGTGCAACACGACGCCCTCGGACTGCTTCTCGAGGGCATCTCCGTGCACCTGCAGACCGGAGCCAGCCTCGATGACGACACGTGGCGTCTGGTGCGGGCGGCCGCCGATCAGGCGGCCTCGGCGACGCCGGCGCCCACCAGCGGGATCTGGGAGCTCCGCGAGCCTCGGGACCTGCTCAGCGCCGACATCGGGCGCTGGATCTGTCTCGACCGCGCCATCTGGATCGCCCGCGGCTGGCGGCCCCGTGCCCGTCGCCGTCACTGGAAGCGGGCCCGCCAGGCGATCCGCCAGCGAGTCCTCGGCGCCATCGACGGGGACGGCGGCCTCCCGCAGGCCTACGACGGTGCTCCCGGCCCCGACGCCTCGGCGCTCATGGCGGTGGTCTTCGGGATGCTTTCGCGCCGGGACCCGCGCGCCGATCGGCTCGTGCAGGCCACCATCGACCGCCTTGGTACTGGACCGTTCCTGTACCGCTACCAGCCGGGCGGCGACGACGGTTTCAGCGGCAAGGAGGGGGTGTTCCTGCCAGTGTGCTGGTGGGCGGTGTCCGCCCTCGCCACCGTGGGCCGTCTCGATGAAGCGCGCGCTCGGGCCGACGAACTGTGCGCCCGGCTTCCTCGCCTCCTGTCCGAGGAGCTCGATCCCGAGACCGGTGAGAGCCTGGGCAACGTCCCACTGGTGTGGTCCCATGCCGAGGCCGCCCGTGCCATGTACGTACTGGACGCGGCTGCCCTGCGGGCCCGTTTTGGCACCCCGGTGCTGTTGGCATGGCGGATCGTGCGGTACGTGCGTCTGCGGTGGCCCCGCCATGGAAGACGATGACAGTAGGTGCAGCCGATGCGTGAGATCGAGGGCATGTGGTTTCGTGGGTTACGACTCGGCACCGGGCCTGCGGCTGGTGCGTCGGTGAAGTGCGAGCACGACCACGGACGACCCCACCACCGCGGCGACGTCGACCAGCCAGCGGAGGGCGGCGCTGCCCAGCAGATCTGGATCGGCTGAGATGGCCGATATGGCGACCATGGTGAGCGCCGGCACGAGGGCCAACGCAATCATCACACCGGCGGTCAGCACCGCCCGACGGGCAACGACGAGCAGCGCACCAGCAACGCCCGCAGCAACGCTGACGATCACCGACGCCACCGTCGTGGAGGTCCAGTAGGAGACGAGCGCCGCGCCCGAGTGGTAGGTCGCTGCTCCCTCCGGCAGCGAGATCCCCGAGGCGGACAGAACGCCGGCGCAGGCGGCGGCGCCGACGAGCAGCGCTGCGTACCCGCGAGCGCCGTCGACCAGACCGTCCCGCCAGCTCCGACGTCGCTGGACGAGCCCGAGGGCGATCCGCACCAGTGGCTCGAACCCAGGTGCGATCACCATGGCCCCGACAACGACGTGCAACGCACCGGTGAGGATGCCGGCCGCGGCCACGACGCCGACCAGAGCCATCACGACGACCTTGGGCACGGTCATCGTGCTCTGGCGCCCGAGCGTCAACTCGATCTCTTCCCACGTCGACGTGCTGGTGTCGCGGACGACGGCAGTCATCTGACCGGCACTGACCACGCTCGAAGGTGCGCTGGTGGTCACCGAGACGGAGGGATCGCTTCCGAGGCCGACGTCGTCGACGAGGGCCATGACGTGGCCGATGTCTCGGTCCAGGACCTCGGCCTCCACCACATCTCCCTCTGGCTGCACCGACACACCGCGATGCAGCCGTACGGAGAGCGTGCCCTCCAGGTCCTGGAGACGGCGGCTCAGCTCGGTGCTGCGCTCCGGCGGCAGGGAGATGCTCACTGTTCTGGGCACGGCCGTGTCGTTTCCCTGAAGGCCTCACCGACACACCGAGGTTCGTTCCCTTGCTGGGCCGGCGCCACCGCCTACGCCACACTCCTTCTTGCCGTAGAGGTCGTTTGCGCCATTCGACCCTGGGTAGGCGGCACCTATCGCAACCGTGCCGCCGGTCGCCGTCGACCATCCCCTCCGCGCACGCCAGCCGGCTCCTTGGATCGATGAGGTGGCGGCACAGCGCCGGGGACGTCAGCAGGTCCGCGTGCTGGCCCACGTCCGTGGCACCCGGCCAGCGGTCGGCTCTGATCGACGCTTCACCGTGATCGTCATCACGTGCAATCGCAGAGAAGAGCTCTTGACCAACCTCGGGCGGATGGCGTGCTTGGCCGAAGAACCTCGTCTCGTCGTGGTCGACAACGGCTCGACCGACGGCACGGCCGACGCGGTTCGCAAGCACCACCCGTGGGCGGACCTGGTGGTGCTGGACCGCAACGTCGGCGCGGTGGGCCGCAATGTCGCCGTCGACATGGCGGAGGAGGACTACGTCGCCTTCGCTGACGATGACACGTGGTGGGCACCCGGCTCCCTGACGGCGGCCGCCGATGCACTCGACGCCCACGCCGACGTTGCCGTGGTCACCGCCACCATCGTCGTGGAGCCAGCGGGAAGGGAAGACCCGATCGTCAGGGATATGCGAGTCAGTCCGCTGCCCAACGAATGCGGGTTGCCGGGCCACCCCCTCCTCAGCGTCCTGGCCGGGGCGTCGATGGTCCGCAGGTCTGCCTACCTGCAGGTCGGTGGGTTCGAGCCGCGCCTCCACATCGGCGGAGAAGAGGAGCTGCTGTCCGCCGACCTTGCCGCGGCGGGATGGGCACTTCGCCACCTGCCCGAGCTGCGGGTGCACCACCATGCCTCCCGGGCACGGGACCCTCACCGCCGTCGCGCCAACGGCCTCCGCAACACGCTGTGGTTCGTGTGGCTCAGGCGCCCCTGGCCTGATGCCGTCCGCCGGTCGTGGCGGACCATCAGGTCCGCACCCGTCGACACGGTCACGGTCCGTGCACTGGGTGAGGCTCTGGCCGGTGCGCGCTGGGTCCGACAGGCGCGTCGCCCGCTGCCCACGCCCGTCGCCGACGGACTGCGCCTCCTCGACGATCAGCAGATCGACTCCAAAGCCCGGCGGTATGTGTCGTGACGACGGCATCGAGTCACCGGCGAGACCGGTTGACGTCGCGCGTGACGGTCGTGGTCATGACCCGCAACCGGGTGGCCGAGCTCCTGGCTGTGCTCGATCGTCTCGTCCGGCTTCCGGAGGCGCCGTCGATCATGGTGGTGGACAACGGCTCGAGTGATGGCACCGCCGACGCCGTCATGTCGCGTTTTCCCTCGATCGATGTCGTCCGCTTCAGGCGCAACCTGGGCGTGGAGGCTCGCAACGCGGCCGTGCGCCTCGCCACGACTCCGTATGTGGCGTTCAACGATGACGACTCGTGGTGGGCCCCGGGGTCGCTGGGCGAGGCGGTCTCGCTCTTCGATCACCATCCTGCGCTCGGCGCCATCGCCGCTCATGTCCGTGTCGAGCCGAGCGGCAAGGAGGACCCGGTCTCTGTCGAGATGGAGGCCAGCCCGCTGACCGGCGCCGCCGACGTGCCCGGGACACCCGTGGGGGTTCCTCGCCTGCGCAGTCGCCTTGCGCCGGGAGGCCTTCCTCCAGGTCGGCGGTTTCGAGCGGCGATTCCATTTCGGAGGCGAGGAGCAGCTGCTGGCGACCGACCTTGCGGCGGCCGGGTGGGAGCTGCGGTACCAGCCCGACGTCGCCGTGCATCACCAGCCGTCCCACCAGCGGGATCGCCGGTGGCGCCAACGGCGCGACCTTCGCAACTCGCTGTGGTTCTTCTGGCTTCGACGACCGATCAACGTGGCTGCCGGGCGTAGCTGGGCGCTGCTCAAGGCCGCGCCCCCCGCCGTGTGGGCACCCGCGCTCATCGAGGCATTGGCTCGAGGGTGGTGGGTGGCGGCAGCCAGGGACCTCGCCCCACCTTGGCTGGAGGCGCAACTCCAGCGCCTTGACGGCTGAGCGGCCGGCGCGCCAGACCACTCGGTTGCCGGCGGCACCCGCGGGGTAGTGCGGGTGTCGGCAAGGAGGCGGCCACGTGGGAGCGGACAGCGACATAGCCCGTTTGGCGCAGCGCGGACTCGGCATCGAGGAGTTGCGCCCGGAGCAGCGTGAGGCCATAGACGCGGCAATGGCCGGACACGACGTCCTGGCGGTGATGCCCACCGGATACGGCAAGTCGGCGATCTACCAACTCGTGGCCGCGTCCGTCGATGGGCCGACCGTGGTGGTGTCGCCGCTCATCGCCCTGCAACACGACCAGGTCCAGAGCCTGGGCGACGACTCGGTGGGCGATGCGGCGTCCGCCAACTCGTCGATGAGGGTGAGGGACCGACAGCGTGCCTTCGACGGCCTTCGTGACGGTGACGTGGAGTTCCTGTTCCTTGCTCCCGAGCAACTGTCCCGAGCGGACACCATGCAGGCGCTCAAACAGGCGCAGCCATCGGTGTTCGTGGTCGACGAGGCCCATTGCATCAGCTCGTGGGGCCACGACTTCCGACCCGACTACCTCCGTCTGGGCCAGATCATCGACGACCTGTGCCACCCCGTCGTCATCGCTTTGACTGCCACCGCCGCACCTCCCGTTCAGAGCGAGATCGCCGAGCGGTTGCACCTTCGCGACCACAAGGTCGTCGTCCACAGCTTCGACCGGCCCAACATCCACCTTGTTGTCGAACACCCCACCGACGCCCGCGAGAAGGACGGCATGGTTCTCGACCGGGCGACGGTGCTTTCGGCAGGACACCGTGCCGGAATCGTCTACGTCGCCACTCGCAAGCGGACGGAGGAGCTCGCCGACGCACTCTGTGGCCGAGGGGTACGAGCAGCCGCCTACCACGCCGGTCTCCGTGGTTCGCAGCGGGACGACGTCCACCACGCTTTCATCGCAGGCGACCTCGACGTCGTGGTGGCGACGACGGCGTTCGGGATGGGCATCGACAAGCCCGATGTCCGCTTCGTCCTCCACGGTGACGTCCCAGAGTCGCTCGACTCCTACTACCAAGAGATCGGACGAGCCGGGCGAGACGGTGAAGAAGCAGAGGCGACGTTGTTCTACCGCGCCGCCGACCTCGGACTGCGTCGTTTCCTCGGCGCCGGCGGCGGCGTCAAGTCCGCCGACGTCGAGGACGTGGCGGCGGCGCTCGGACAGGCTGGCGGCACAGCCCATGTCGACGAGCTCCACGAGGCGGTGGAGCTCAGCCGGCGCAAGATGACCCTGGCCCTCACCAGGCTCGAAGACGACGACGCCGTTGCCGTCAACGGTGAAGAGGTGAGGGCACGGGTCGACGACCCGGCTCGGGCGGTCGACGCCATTGCCGCCCACGAGGAGCGGCGCAAGCAGGTGGAGGCCAGCCGACTGGAGATGATGCGCGCCTACGCCGAGACCCTGGCGTGCCGGCGCAGGTTCCTGCTCAGCTACTTCGGCGAGACGTACGACCACAACTGCGGGTTCTGCGACACCTGCGAGTCCGGCGCAGCCGCCAAGCGGTCGGCGGCTGCGGTGGAGGATGCCCCGTTTCCGCAGGGGTCGCGGGTCAACCACAACGACTGGGGCGACGGTCAGGTCGTCAGGGTGGAAGGCGACACCGTCACCGTGCTGTTCGACGAGATGGGCTACAAGACCCTCTCGGCCGAGCTCAGCGCGGCCGGCCAACTGCTCAGGCTCATCGAGTGATGGCCCTCGATCAGCTGGTGGTGCTGTCCAGGTGCTCGAGCAGTCGGCCGGCCGCTTCCACCACGTCGTCGTGGTCGTTCTGCGACGCGCGCTGCTTGGCGTGGATGAGGGCAGCTCGGTTAACCTTGGAGAAGTCGCCGTAGGGAAACCCGTAGCGGCTCTTGGTCTCCTCCGAGGCCTCGGTGTCGATGGCCAGGTGCCACTTGCCGTAGCCGCGGTAGCCCTCCTGGTCGATCTTGGCGTTCTCCTCGTCCGTCGATGGAGCTGCGTCCGACCAGTTCGTCTCGGTGTCGACCTTGCTGTCGTCGATCAGCTTGCGGGCAAGGGCCACGCCTTCGTCGTTCACCTTGTACTTGGCCATGCGTGCCCCTACCCGTGTCGGATCGGCGGGAACATGGGGCTCTACGCGTCTGAGTGGGGACCAGCACTCCGGAGGCAGCAGCTCGCCCAGGTGACACCACCGGCGTGGAGCAGCACCCGCATGCGACCGGTGCCCTCCTGGCGGAGTGACGTGATCGTTACACGTCGTGACCGCAGCAGTGACGAGCGTTGGGCACGAATGGGGGTGACCAAAGGAGCGGACCATGACGGACCATCGCCGGGTGATCCTCGGCTCTATCAGGAGCTCGACGGGGGACGCCAGATGAAGTGGCGCGACCGCGTACATCACCGGCCACATGCCAGCGACCGAAAGCGTCGTCGACCCTGCTCGGGTGCCCTGATGGCGGGTGCCGTGGCGATGTCGATCGCCTTCGCCTCCTGCAGCCCAAGCGACGAGGGCACGCAGCCCGCGCCCGCGGTGACCACGTTCGGGCAGGGGGACTTCGACGAGCTTCCGCTGCCCCCTCGCTCCGAACCCCTGGGGCAGCGCAACGAGCAGGACGGCGTGGTGTCGCGTTCTTACGCAGTACGCGACACCTCACCGGAGATGGTCCTGGCGTTCTACTCCGAGCGCCTTCCTGCTTCTGCCGTGGTGGAGCAGCCGCATGAGATCGGCGTGGGGACGCTCAGAGGGCGTTGGCTGGTCGACGGACGGGAGCTGACGGTGAGCGCCACCGTGGAGGACACCCTCGAGGCGATCGAGCGCTTCGGCGAGGACGCGGGTGTCATCACCCAGTTGAGCTTGTCGCTCGGGCCTGCTCCTGAGGAGCGCTGAACGCGAGCGGAGCGAGATCCCGCTCAGTCGACCGGGCCACCCTCTCCGGGGACGACCTCAGTGTCCTCCTCGCCCACTTCAGGTTCCGACGGCCTCAGGTCGTCGCCCTCGTCGGAGCAGGCCCCGGTCAGGGCAAGCCCGGTCAAGGCGAGCACCGCCAAGCCCAGCCGCCATGGCCTCGGCCTTGCGTCGGTCATGTTCGAACCTCCAGCCCGCATTCTTCCACGAGAAACCTCTCGATGTCGTCCAGTGCACGGTCCATCTCCTGGTCGCCGGACGCCTCGGTGACGGTCGCAAAGTCGTCCGTCAGGACGTCGGGGGCGTGGAGAGAGAGCTCGCGCAGGGTCCCGATGATCGTCGGGGATACCTCGCCGCCCGCCGCCCTGAAGGCACCGATGCGATCGGCCGCCTCGTCGCAGAACTGAGCGGTGTCTCCTCCGGCTCCGCCACCGCACGCCGACAGGGCCACTGCGGCAAGGGCGGCGATGCCAGTCCCCAGGAGCTGCCTGACCGAAGGCCCCGGCTCGGGACAAGGAGGGTCCTGGCGCAGGACCGTCGCCGTCTCGTCGCCTTGGGTCGACTCCGCCCATGTCGAGTGCGCTTCATCCCCGGCGCCGCCGGTCCAGCCGTTCCGATCGATGCTGGCCGTAGCGGTCGTTACGGACCTCTCGAACCGCTGGGCCATCTCTCCTCCTCTTGCTCTGTGCCGTTGTGAACGCCTCGCTTGGCTACGCCGGCGCGTACCCTCCCTCGGTCACGGCGGCGTAGCGGCGACGCCACCTCCCGGTAACGACCAGGCTGAGCGGTGCCAGCGGCACAGGCCAACGCCCAGGTCCAGCTCCCCACGCCGGACTGGCGCCGAGTGGGCCGCTCAGATGGAGGACGTCTGGTGGTGCTCGTGGTCGCGTTCTGCGCCAGACGAAGTGGCCCTCAGCACGAACGTGAAGCAGGCACCTCCGCCCTCGCGGTTGGAGGCTCGTAGCTCTCCTCGTTGCAGCTTGGCGTTCTCGAGGGCGATGGCCAGCCCCAGACCGGCTCCGTCCCGGGTGCGCGCAGTGTCTGCCTTGTAGAAGCGGTGAAACAGCCGCTCATTGTCGCCGTCGCCGTCGCCGATGCCCGGGCCCCGATCGAGCACGTGGATTTCGACCGTGTCGGCCTGTTCCTGCGCCTCCACGTTGATCGGCGGCGCACCATGGCGACAGGCGTTGTCCAACAAGTTCGTCACCACCCGTCGGAACCGGACGCGATCGGCCATCACGTACACGTCGTCAGGCACCTCCGCCTCGATCGTGTCGTCGGGGTCGCAGGTGGCCACGGCTGCTTTGAGCGCATCCTGGAGGCGCAGGGGTTCGAGGTGAGCGTCCTCTCGTCCTGCGTCGAGCCGGGCCAACTCCAACAGCTCGAGGACAAGGCCTTGGAGCCGGCGTACGTCGCTGACCAGGAGCTCCACCGGGCGGCGCATGTCCGAGGGCAGTTCGCCGAGGCCGTCCTCGACCAGGGACAGGGCCGACATCATCGCCGCCAGCGGAGTACGCAGCTCGTGGGCCACGTCGGCGGTGAAGCGCCGCTCTCTCTCCGCCCTGCGCTCGAGTTGTTCCATCTTGGCCTGCAGGGCGTCGGCCATCTCGTTGAAGGCGTGACCGAGCACGCCGAACTCGTCATCGGAGAGGCGCGTCAGCCTCGTGTCGAGCAGGCCCTCGGCAAGCGACTGGGAGGCCTCGGCGGCGGCACGCACCGGTCGCAGCGTGCGCCGGGCCACGTGGCGCCCGACCAGGGCGGCGGCCGCCACGGCCACCAGCCAGCTGACGGCCAGCACGTTGCGCATCTCGGTCACGCTGGCGATGAGCTCCTGCTTGGAGGAGAAGAAGTAGAGACGGGCGCTGCTGTCCCGACGTTGCCCTGCGACCACCCGGTAGGGGTGACCGTCGACGACGGTGTCCGCTCCGAGGAGCTGAGACGGCTCGACGCGACCGAGGAGGTCGTCGGGGATGTCGTCCATGCCGAGCTCGGGAAGGGAGGAGAACACGGCGCCATCGACCAAGGCGACCGTCTCGAACCCGCCGCGGCGACGGAACTCGGCCAGAAGTGCCTCGAAATCCGTCAGGGACAACTCACCGGGCGTCGACAGCAAGCTCAGCTTCGCACCTTCCTCGGCGTGGTTCTCGAACGTCTGATGCCGGTACTCGCGGACCAGCACGTAGCTGGTGAGGGCGAGGAGTCCACCAGCGGATGCGGCTACCAGCACGAAGGCGACGGTGAGACGGCGCCGGAACCCGCCCGGTACGGGGATGGGAACCGTCGTGGCCATCACGGCTCGTCGAAGCGGTAGCCCACGCCGCGCACCGTGGTGATGTACCTGGGAGTGCGGGGGTCGTCGCCAAGCTTGTCGCGGACGCGCTTGACAGCCATGTCGACCAGCCGGGAGTCGCCGAGGTAGTCGTACCCCCAGACCAGGTCCAGGAGCAGCTCGCGGGTCAAGACCCGCCCGGAGTGGCGGACGAGCTCCAGGAGCAGACGGAACTCCGTGGCCGTCAGCTCGACGGCGATGCCGTCGTTGCTGACACGAAAGGCGTCGGCGTCGATCTCGAGGCCCCCAACTCGCAGGACCGTCGACTCGCTGTCGGGCACCCCACGACGTAGGACGGCGCGGACACGGGCCACGAGCTCGGACCCCTCGAACGGCTTGGTGACGTAGTCGTCAGCTCCGAGCTCCAGCCCGGCGACGACCTCGGCGGTTTCCGTCCGGGCGGTGAGCATGACGATAGGGGTGCGCGCCCTACGCCGGATCTCCCGGCAGACGTCGAAGCCGTCGACCGACGGCAGCATGACGTCGAGCAGCACCAGGTCGAAGCGACTCGACGAGAAGTTGTCGAGCGCCTTCTGGCCGTCGCCCACTGCCGTCACCGAAAACCCCACCCGCTCGAGGACGAGCGTCGCGCTCTCCCTCAGCGAGTCGTCGTCTTCGACATAGAGGATGCGTTCGTTCATCGCCGGTCTCCTGCCTGGTGCGTGCCGCGGCGGCGTGGGGCATGCTGACCTGCTCGCTCCGCAACGTTGCTTGAAGGTTGAGGTGGTAGGCCCCCGAGGGCTGTGCTGCTGCTGGCCACCTTGGTCGCCGAAGATCCTGGCCGCCCGACCATGTCGGGCGCTGCGTCGCTGTGCTGCTCATGCTGCGGCGCCGTCGTCGTTCCTCGTGGCGGGCGGCGGGAACGGTGACTTGCCGACGCCTGTCGAACGGTCGCAAACGCACCATTCCGCACCTCCGGGCGAGAAGCGTAGCCATGTGGGCAACACCACCAGCGGGTGACGGTGCGAGCAGCTGGTAGTCCCAACCGTCCAGGTCGCTGGTCACTGCCTTGGCGTTTCCGCTCTGTCGGGGAGGACGAGGCTGGCCACGACCAGGCACTCGGAACCTTCAAACGACTCCAGTCCCCAGCCGCTGAGCGGGATGCCCAGCTCGGCCCCCAGCTCTGCACGGAACACCCGGACGCTCCCCGTCGCTTGGACCTCGACTCCGGGCCGGAGTGATGACGGTACGCCGTCGATGACGATGACCAGGGTGGGTGGCTCGCCCAGCTCTAGGGCGTGAGGGGCCAGGACGCGCGTGACTGGCGCGGTCACCGCCAGCTCCTCGGCGGGCACGGGCACGGACGGGCTCGACGTTTCCGCCTTCTGCTGGCGATCGCCGCCGGCGCAGACGGTCAGCGACGTGGTGAGCATGGCCGCTGTCGCCACACGCCAGCACCCGCAAGCCAAGCGCACCCTCAACCGTCCCTGCTGTTGCGGTTCCCACCGAGGGGACATCGCCCCCTCGGAGTATGGCGAACCGACGCAACCGGGCGGTAACGGCGGTGTACCGCCAACGTCACCAGCAGCGGAGCTGTCGAATCCTTCTGCTCCCGCTCCCTCTTCGCGGCGGGAACGGCGCCGTTCTCCTGTCGGTTCCAACCCGGCGCGACGACATAGCGCCCTTCGTCGATCGCCATGTTGTCCTAGCCGGCCATGTCCTCGACCGGATCAGGTGGTAGATGGCAACACAGCTGTTACCGGCGGGAGGTGGCGGTGTTACGACGAGGCGCGAGCCTGAGGTTGCCAAGTCCGTGCTACACGCGCTCCAGCCCGGGGTGACTACAGCCTGTTTCATCGCCGAGGAGACCCATGGAGAACTGGGATGAGAAGGCAGACCACTTCGACGTGGTTGTCGACCGTCGATCCGACTCGGTCGTGGTTGGCCTGACCGGGGACCTCGACCTCGCTGCAGCGCAGGCGGTGACCGGATTCGTCGCCGGCGAATTGCGCCACCTCGACCGGGACGTGATCTTCGACCTCGCCGATCTGGATTTCATCGACATGGCGGGAGCTCGGCTCTTGGCTGTCGCGGTTGCTGCGGTGACCCGGTCGGGCTTTGCCTGCAAAGCGGTCTCAGCGGCACCACTGGCCGCTCGGGTGATCGAGTTTTCGGGGCTCGCCGATGTGCTGGGAGCTCCGCCATCAGGGACGGTACCCACTCAGGCAGGAGACGTCGTGGGGCGGACGACGGCTGCAACCGGACGACTGCTGTGCGCTCGCCAGGACAGATCGGTGAACACGAGAAGTCGATGCCCAATGATGCTGCAGGCGGCGCCGCGGGGAGGGCGACAGGCCTACAGCGCCTCGAAGATCAGTAGGGCCCCGGAGGCCAACAGGTAGATGGCCACGACGTAGTTGAGGACCCGAGGGATGACCAGGATCACGATGCCGGCGGCGACGGCGACGAGGCCGGCCAACAGAAGCCCGGCGCTGATCCCGCTATCGGTCTGGGCCAGGACGACGGCTGCATTGAACATGCGCTCCTCTCCTTCTAGGCCGTGGTAAGAGGTCAATACGACAAGGCGTTTCCCAGCCCGAGTAACGCACCTGTCGCCGCTCGTCACCGTCTGGTCACCGGTCCCGAACCGGCACTTTCACCCGTCGACTTCCGAGTCTCCTCGTCCGTCTGCTGTGACGCTCGAGTCGATCCGACCCCTGGTGCACAGTGCAAAGCCTGGGCAGAATCGGACCGTGACCGGACGACTCGGAGGTGACCCCGACCTCGACCGGGTGCTCGACGCGGTGGTCGCGGGGTCCCGCGTCCTCGTGGCCATCTCGACCCGCTCGCTGTCGGCCACGGCACACGACGTGACGCTCCCACAATGCCGAGCGCTGGCAACGCTGGGTCAGCTGGGACCGCAGAGCCTGGTCGGTCTGGCCGGCGCGCTCGGGGTGCACCCCTCCACCGCCACGCGCATGTGTGATCGCCTGATCGAAAAGGGACTGGTTCGGCGAGACCCAGCCGACCGTGGGGTGTCGCTCCGGCTGACCAGAGCCGGGGTGGGGCTCGTTCGCAAGATCACCGACGCTCGAAGGAAGGAGCTCGGGGCCATCGTGGCCCAGATGAGCACGTCGGAGCGCCGGGAGCTCGTGCGCTGCATGGAAACGTTCCGCCGCGCCGCCGGCGAACCCGGTGAGGGGGAGTGGGCGCTCGGATGGTGGGACTAGGACGCGCTTGCACTATGCAACCTTGGGGTACTGCTCGAGACGACGAGGAGGAGCGATGACAGACGCACTGCGCGGCCGACCCGCTGGGCCGCAGGCATCCGAGGTCGGGGGGCGCCCCGGCGGGATCGGACGCCCGGCATCACGCACGGGTGAAAAGGTGAGCGACGATCTGCGGCGGCATTCGGGAGACTTGCTGGACAGACGACGGCGGGTTGCGGCGCTCTCGCTGGTCGCGTCGGCGGCTATGGGTGCGGTCGCCGCCTACCAGAACGGCCTGATCCGCCGCCTGCCCGAGCCACGCGTCGGCATCTTCGATGCGGAGGCAGTTGACGCCTCCGGCGAGGCGTACGCGCTGTTCCGGACGCCTGATGCCGCGCTCGGACTCGTCAGCTACGGCGTCACGTTGGCATTGGCGGGGATGGGCTCGAGCCGACGCCACCAGGAAACGCCGGCGCTGCCGCTGCTGATGGCAGCGAAGGTGGCTCTGGATGCGGCCGGTGGGCTCTACCTGACGGCGGAGCAGGTCAGTAAGCACCGCAAGTTGTGCTCGTGGTGCCTGGCGGCCAGCATCGCCAGCGTGGCCATGGTGCCCCAGGTCCTACCGGAGGCGAGGCTCGCGATCGAGCGCCTGCTCGACCGGTGACGGTTCACCGGCGGCGGGGCAACGGCGCTCAGCAACCGCCCGCCGCCGTTCGACCCCCCCCGGTGCACCGCCCATGAACTCCGTGCGCATCGACGACTACGCGTTCCTTTCCGATGGGCACGCGCCGGCCTTGGTCTCGAGGAACGGGTCGGTCGACTGGTGGTGCCCCCCTCGAGCCGATCAACCACCGGTCTTCGCCGGGTTGCTCGACCCCAACGGGGGCCACTGGGGCCTCGAGGTCGAGCATGAACGTGAGATCCGCCGGCGGTACCTGCCCGAGAGCTTGGTGGTGGAGTCATCGATTACCACCACCACCGGCGAGATACGGCTTCGTGACGCCCTCGCCATGGAGGCCGACGCCCGCGGGCACGAGGTCGGTCGGCGCTCGCCCCACGTACTGCTTCGGTCCATCGAGGGAATCCGGGGCAGGGTCCGGGTCCGCTGTGAGTTCGCGCCGCGCTTCGAGTTCGGTCTGACCACCCCACACTTGCGGCGCGACGACGGGGCCGTGATCGCCGAGGCTGGCCCGACGGCCCTACGGCTGCGCTCACCCGTAGCACTGGAGGAGCGCGATGCGGCGGCGACCGGTGTCTTCGAGGTTGCCGCCGGGAGCCGCTTCTCCTTCTCGGTCGCGCACGCCACGACACACGACGAGCGGCCCTTCGACGACCCCGACATCGACGACGCGCTGGCCAACGCCGAGCAGGCGTGGGCGTCGTGGGCGGCCGCTCATCCCGGGTACGACGGTCCTCGCGCCCAGTTGGCTCGCACCAGTGCCCTCGTGCTCCAGGGTCTCACCTTCAAGCCCACCGGTGCCGTGCTGGCTGCGGCTACCACGTCGCTCCCAGCCGCCATAGGCAGCAGCGCAAACTGGGACTACCGGTACGTCTGGCTGAGGGATCTCAGCCTCACCGCCCAAGCACTGTGGATCGCCGCATGCCCCGACGAAGCCGACGAGTACCTCCGGTTCATAGCCCGCGCCGCCGGAAAGCCAGCGCACGGTCGCCGCGTGCAGATCATGTACGGCGTCGACGGCCGCCGCGACGTCTCCGAGCACGAGCTCGACCACCTCTCCGGCTTCCGTGATAGCAAGCCGGTGCGGGTGGGCAACGCCGCGTGGGACCAAGCGCAGCTCGACGTGATGGGGGAGGTGCTGGACATGGCACACCGCTTCATCGACCAGCTCGCTCCCCTTGACGATCGCGTCAAGCAGCTCCTGGTGTGGCTGGCCAACGAAGCCGCTGACACGTGGCAATCCCCTGACGCTGGCATGTGGGAGGCCCGCGACGATCAGCGCCACTACCTCACGTCCAAGGTGATGTGCTGGGTGGCCCTCGATCGAGCTGCGCGGCTCGCGCCCCATCTCGGCGAAGGTTCGGACGCACATCGCTGGGCCGAGACGAGGGACGAGATCCGTGACACCGTGCTGCGAGAGGGCTGGAACGACACCGTGGGTGCCTTCACCGGCGCCTTGGGCTCCGATCAGCTGGATGCGTCGGTGCTCCTTTTGCCGCTGGTCGGCTTCATGCCGGCTGACGACGAGCGGATGGTCTCCACGATCGGGGCCATTGAACGCCAGCTCGTCCGCGATGGCCTGGTCTATCGCTGGGAAGGCGACACCAACGGCTTCGTCCTCTGCACCTACTGGCTCGTCGAGTGCCTCGCTCTGGCCGGCCGACTGGGCCGTGCCGCTTCGTTGTTCGACCAGGTGACTGCCCGAGCCAACGACCTCGGACTCTTCTCCGAGCAGATCGATTCGGACACCGGCGAGCTGTTGGGGAACTTCCCCCAGGCGTTCTCGCACGTGGGCCTCATCAATGCCGCATGGCGCCTCGACACCCTGGCGGCTCGGGAGCGGGAGCTCGGCCTTCCCGGCCGACCGCCGAGGGCCTGAGAACCAACATCACCGGGTATCCCGGCCCTCAGAAGGAACAATCGAAACGAAGGACCACCATGACCACGACACAGCCCGGACCGGCTCTCTCCGAGGCGATCTATCGCGACGGTATCGTGACCCTGAAGGGAGCCCTACCGCCAGCATGGGCCGACGAGGTGATGGCGGACTTCGAGGTCCTCTACCGAGAAGCGGAGCAGCGCGACCTCCAGTCCCCTGACGGCTCAGCACGCGGTCGTGTTCCCCGCGGCCCCGGACACGACGCCAGGCGCTACTACATCGCCGTTCACCCCGAGCGGGTCTCGGGCTTCCGCGACCTCGTCACTCACCCGCTCGTGGATGCGGTGTGCCGCCAGGTGCTCGGTGACGACTACCAGTACGTCGAGGTCGGCTTCGACGTCGCTCTTCCCGGCGCGGTCCGCCAGCCGTTGCACCGGGACTTCCCAACGCCGGAGGAGACCTTGGCTACCGGCCGACTGAGCTCGCTCGCCATCAACGCCACGTGCGTCGACGTCACGCCGGACATGGGGCCCCTGGAGATCGTGCCCGGGTCGCAGTTCGACGACAGCGGCGACTTCGAGCACGGCGGCATGCGTGTGCCGAAAGGCCTGTACGGCAGGTATGACCGCATCGAGCAGCGCATGGCCAAGCGAGGCGACATCTCGGTGCGAACCGGCCTCACCATCCACCGGGGCACAGCGAACACCTCCTCTCGCCCACGACCGGTGATGATCGTCGGGGTGATGGGCTCTGAGTACCAGACCTTCGCCGACCACGAGCTGAGCATGACGGAGGGGTACTTCAACCGCCTTCCCCCTGATGTGCAGGTCCACCTGCGCAGGGCCACCGTGGTGGAGGAGCTGGAACCCATCGTGCAGGACTACGCCTTGGACTTCCTGTTGGAGGAAGGCTAAGACCGAGTGGATGTCGGCGACGGGCAGGACCCGCCCCGAGTCCCGTCCAGGAACTCCAGCTCGTCGGCGTCGAGGTGCAGCGTGGCTGCCGCCACGCTGTCGAGGATGGTCTCGGGCCGACGCGAACCTGGGATGGGGATGACCACCGGGGCACGGGCCAGCTGCCATGTCAGGCACACCTGCTCTGCCGACACCCCGTGCGACCGTGCGACCTCCTGGAACTCGGGGTGACGATCGGAGAACGGTGCCACCGCCTCCCGCCCCCCCAACGGCCCCCAGGCCAGGAAGGCGATCCCGTGTCTGGCGCACAGCTCGATCTCGGGAGCCGAACTGCGGAAGGCGGGTGAGTGTTCGTTCTGCACGCTGGACACCTCGACGATGCCCATCGCCTCGCCGATCTGGGCCACGCTGGCGTTGCCGATCCCGACCAACCGGATCTTGCCCTCCGCCTGGAGGTCTGCCAGTGCGCCGATGGAGTCCGCGTAGGGGACGGCTGGATCCGGGCGGTGGTGCTGGTAGAGGGCGATGCTGTCGACCCCAAGGGCGGCCAAGCTCGAGTCGCACGCCGCACGGAGGTACTGGGGGCGACCGTCGAGGAGCCAGCCTCCGCGGTGGTCGCGGTAGTGACCGCCTTTGGTGGCGATCAGAACGGCATCGCGGTCGCCGCTCCAGGACCTCACCGCCCGGCCGACCAGCCGCTCGTTGTGTCCCCTCTCCGCGGCGTTGAGGCAGTAGGCGTCAGCGGTGTCGATGAGGGTGACGCCGGCATCAAGGGCAGCGTGGATCGTGCGCATGGCTTGTTGTTCATCGGGTCGACCCTCGACCGACAACAGCATCGCCCCGAGCCCGATCGCGCTTACCGCCGTGTCGCCGATCCTGCGAGTCGCCATGGCCTCCTGCCCTGCCGTCCTCACGGTCGGCTGTCGCAAGAGTCGGGAGATTCGTCACCGTCGACGATCTTGAGCTCGATGCGCATCCCCGGCGTCTGCTCCGGACCGACCTCTCCCGCCGGCGGCGGTTGCCACCGCCAGTGGGCCATCTGCGATCGGAACCCCTTGAGCCACGTGGCGACCGGCTCCTGCGGTTCGAAGGCCGGCAAGGCGCTGGCCGGCGCACCCGATGCCGCCAGCCGAAACGACTCGGTCATCGACGTCGCCTGACGGTCCAGATCGCCGTCGAGGGAATAGACCCCGACGGGGTCGATGTTGCCGTCAGAGCGGTAGAGCAGGGAGTCCCAGTCGGCGCTGTCGATGAAAGGGAACCAGCAGAAGCCGTCGAGCGGGACACCGACTTCGCGCGCCCCTTCGCATTGCTCGAGGGTGTACTTCAACCACGTGGCCCGGTCGGGACCGAACCCCCGGATGTTCGTCTCGCCCAGCATGCAAGGGATCTGGTACCGCTCCCAGTACTCGACGATCAGGTCACGGAGGCTGGTGGGGCGGGGGGTGGGAACGATGCCGGAGTCCCATGTGCTGAACTCCCATTGGCAGTGGGCGTAGTAGTCCAAGCCGAGGACGTCGATACGTCCCGGCGCCATCGTGAGCAGATCCTCGAAGCCTGCCTCGATGACCTTCTGAAGGAAGGGACGACGACGATCGAGGTGTCGCCCGAGGAAGAGGTCAGCCACGAAGAACCGGCGGTCGTTCGCCAACTCCGTGATCTCCACTCCCCCCGGACCCGCCGCCGTGTGCCGTTCACAGCTGTCAACGTAGATGTGTCGGGCCCCGGGGAGCAGTTCGGAGTACAGCCGGCTGGCCTCGGCCACGGCGGGCAGGACGTTGCTCACCAGGGCCAGGAAGTTTTCCATCCCCCTCCGGTACGGCGGCCAGATCGCCTCGTGACCGCACAGCATGAGGGTCGAAAAGGGCTCGTTGAAAAGCGTGTACTCCTCGATCCATCCGTAGCGCCGGGCCACCTCCTCGACGTAGCGCAGGTAGGCGGCCGGGAACCGGCCGTCACCGAAGCCGTCGGTCAGCCATTTCGGATAGCTGGTGTGATGGACCAGGTCGACGATGGGGGTCAGGCCCCGTTCGTGAAGGCGGTCCATGACCGCATCGGTCGCTCGCCAGTCGAATGCTCCGGGCGCGGCCTCGATGCGATGCCAGCGCACGGGGTAGCGCAGGCGACTGATGCCGCAGGACTGCAGAAGGTCGAGGTCCTGGTCGAAGCGATCTATGTGTCCCGTTGTCTCCGCCACGTCGACGTCGTGTGACGGTTGGTAGGTGGACTCGAACGAGCCGATGAACGGGATGGCGCCGGGAGAGTTCCTGCTGTACGCCCTCGATGGGCGCAGCGTCACTGCCCGAGCTCCCTGCCGGCCACGCGGATGGCCGCGGCAGCGACGTGCGCCCGGTACCTGCCCACGACACTTCTCTGGCGCTGGTTCATCCGAGATGGCGCTGATTCGGTGCCCGGCGGGGCTGCCTCAACCCCTCGCCATGAACAGGCGAGGGGAGCGCTGGCGTGACCGAATGGTGGCTGCAGGCGCTGCCGTGGGAGACCATGACGGTCTCCATCGGTCTTTCGCCGTCGCTCCGACGCACCTGTTCACAGCGACGCCGTACCCTGACGCAACACCAGGCCACACCTCGCGCATCGACGGGGACGCGCCTGCAGCGCACCTCCGACGGGCAGATCGGTCTAGAATACCCCCCAGGGGTACGGTCCCGTCGACGATCGGCACTGGAGGAACCATGAGCACCACCACCTACACCGTCACCGGGATGACCTGCGGGCACTGCGTGCGAGCGGTGAGCGCCGAGCTCGGAAAGCTGGCCGGCGTCATCGAGGTCAACGTCGACCTCCCCACCGACCAGGTCCAGGTGATCAGCGACGAGCCTCTCGACGACGACGCCGTCCGGGCCGCCGTCGAGGAGGCCGGCTATGAGCTGGCCTCGTAGCTGCGCGGCTCGGCCACCGGAGCCGAGCACCGCAGCGCGCCCTCGAGAGGGATCGGGTCAGAACAGCGTGCGGCACAGGCGGGTGATCTCGCGCTCGAGCGATTCGAGCCCTTCGATCTTGCCCAGCACGAGTGAGACCCCGACCTCCGCCGCTCGGCGCTCGAGCTCCGGGTCGACGAAGGCGGTGTAGAGGATCATCACCAGCTCAGGGAGCTTCGCCCTGATGCGGGCGGCGGTCTCCAGCCCGTCGAGGAGCGGCATCTTGTAGTCGATCACCGCCACGTCGACGGACACCTGATCCACCGCCTCGATCGCTTCGGCACCGCTCGAGGCCTCGGCCACCACCGCGAAGCCGTCGAGGTCGAGCATGTTGCGCAACATCCTGCGCACGTGGTCGGTGTCGTCGACCACCATGACCCTGATCGGCTCATCCATCCTGCACGAACGCTACCGGCCTCGGTCGGGCGCGCAGAGGTTCCGGCCCACGGCATGCGCTGCTACCGTCGCCGCTGCGAACCTTCTGCTCGTGGTCAACCCCTCGGCGTCAGCGGTGACCGCCCGTGCCCGGGTGGTCATCCGCAAGGCGCTGGCTGCCGACCACCATGTCGAGCTGGCCGAGACCAGCCGTCGTGGTCATGCCACCCGCCTCGCCCAGGGCGCAGCCGCCAGCGGAGTCGATGTGGTGGTCGTCCTCGGAGGTGACGGGACCCTCAACGAGGCGGCCAACGGCCTCGCCGGGTCCGAGACGGCCATGGCTGCCCTGCCTGGTGGGTCGACCAACGTGTTCGCCCGCACGCTGGGCGTGCCCAACGATCCCGTCGACGCCACCGCCGTGGTGATGGAGGCCCTCGAGCACGACGCCATCACCCCGGTGGGGCTGGGCTCGGTGAACGGGCGCTACTTCCTGTTCCACACCGGCATCGGCTTCGACGCCGCGGTCGTCAGCCAGGTCGAGCGTCGATCCGGCCTGAAGCGCTATGCCGGCCATCCGTTGTACGTCTACGCCACCCTGTCGACCTGGCAGCGCCACTACGACCGAACCAGACCTCGCTTCGCCGTGCACTTCCCCGGAGGGGCGGTGGTCGACGACGCCTACTTCGCGGTGTGCCTGAACACCGATCCCTACACCTACATGGGAAAACGCCCCCTGCACCTGGCGCCCGATGCCACCTTCGACAAGGGCCTGGCCATGTTCAGCCTGCGGTCGCTGTCGCTGCCCACCATCGTGGCCGTGACCGCCTCGGCGCTCGGCAAGGGTCGCCGGGCCCGCTCTTCGCCGCGCACCGACTACCGGAGCGACCTGTCGTCGGTGACGGTCCGGGGCCATGGGCCGTTCCCGTACCAGGTCGACGGCGACTACCTCGGCGAGGTGGACCAGCTCGACTTCCGCCACCAGCCCGACGCGTTGCGCCTGGTCATGCCCGTACCGGCCGCTCAATCGTCTCCGAGGTGAGCGCACAACCCTTGCGTTCCGACGGAGCGACGCACTACGGTCCCGCAGCCGGCCTTCGGGGGGGAGGCCGTCCCGGGTCGACCGCGCTCGTGTGGGTCCCACCGGGCGGGCACCCCCACCTGGCCGGTCCGGGGGAGCGATGGTCGGAGGTGGCGTGGTGTTGACGGCAACCGGTGCCCAGGAATGGGCGCTCGACGGATGGCGCGGCCGGGCATCGTGTCGCAGCGCGGACCCCGAGCTGTTCTTCCCGATCGGGACGACCGGTCCGGCGGTGTCCCAGATCGAAGCAGCCAAGGCGGTGTGCCGGGCGTGTCCCGTGCAGGGGCCGTGCCTCGAGTTCGCCCTGATGACCAACCAGGACTCCGGCGTGTGGGGTGCCGCCTCTGAGGAGGAACGTCGCAGGTTGCGCAAGCATCGCCGCCTCGCCGGCTGAGCAAAACCGAGGTGCGGAGCCCTGGCATCGTGGGGCGCTGCCGTGCGTCCACTTGGGCGAGGCGAGGGCGCGGGTCACATCGCCGGGAGCTGGAAGGCGTCGGCCAACAGCTCGTAGGAGCGCAGTCGAGCTGCCGGATCGTGGCAGATGCTGAGCACGACCAGCTCGTCGGCGGTGGTGGCACGGCGGAGCTCGTCGAGGACGGCTCGCACCCGGTCCGGTGCCCCGGTGATCCGCCGATCGCGCTGTTGGGCCAGGCGTGCCCGCTCGACGTCGGTGAGCGCCTGGGCCTCGGCGTGTTCGACGGCCAGCAGCGGGCCGCGCTCGCTGCCTTCGCTGCGGAGGCGCCAGCGGTCGCCGCTGATCGCCAGGCGCTCCGCTTCGGCATCGGAATCGGCACACAGCACCGACACGCCGAGCGCGACGATGGGGGCCCGGCACACCCGGGACGGCCGGAACCGGCGGCGGTAGCCGGCGACCACCTGGGCGGCGAAGGTGGGCGCCACGAAGTGGGCGAAGGCGAAGGGCAGCCCCAGCTTCGCCGCCAAAGAGGCGCCGTAGGCGCTCGACCCGAGCACCCACACCTCCGGCGCCGTCGTGCCGGCGGGCATCGCCACCACCCCGGCGAAGGGGTGGTCGCGCCCGAGGCGGTCGTGCAGGAAGCCGAGGAGGTCGGCCAGCTGGTCGGGATGGCACTCGTCGCCGAGCGCACCGGGACCATGGGCCAGCGCCGCTTCGGTCCGCTCGTCGGTGCCCGCCGCCCGCCCGATCCCGAGGTCGATACGCCCGGGGTGCAGGGTCTGCAGGGTCCGGAAGACCTCGGCCACCTTCAGCGGGCTGTAGTGCGACAGGAGGATGCCGCCGGCACCGACGCGCATCGAGCTCGTGTGGGCCGCCACGTGGGCGATCAGCACCTCGGGCGCCGAGCTGGCCAGTGACGTGGTGTTGTGGTGCTCGGCCACCCAGAAGCGCCGGTACCCGAGTCGCTCCGCCGCCTGGGCCAGCGCCACGGTGCAGGCCAGCGCCTCAGCGGCGCTCGACCCCGCCGGGATCGGGACCTGATCCAGCACACCGAGGCGCGCCATGCCACACGCGCTCACGGAAACCCGCTCAGCGGACGACGTGGTGCGCCGGCACCAGCGGCACATGGACCTCGATGACCGTGCCGGGCCGCCCATCGGCCAGCGGGCTGCGCATCGAGATCGACCCCTCGATCTGCGTGGTGACCAGACTGCGCACGATCGACAGCCCGAGGCCTCTGGAGTCCTCGAGGCGGAACCCAGCGGGAAGGCCCACACCGTTGTCGGCGACCTCCACCAGCAGGCGCTCACCGTCGTTGTCGAGCCGCACGCCCACCGAAGCGGGCTCGGGGCCGGCGACACCCTCCGGCGGAGAAGCGGCATCGGGCGCCGGCGACGGAGCCACCGCACGCAAGGGGAAGGCATGGTCGGCGGCGTTCTGGAGCAGCTCGGTGAGCACCACCGCCAAGGGGGTGGCCACCCGGGCGGGCAGGCGACCGGCATCACCCTCCACCTTGAAGCGCACGGGGCGCTCGGCCGAACCCAGGCTCTCCTCGACCGTTCGCACCAGGGGCCGGACGATGTCGTTGAAGGGGACCTCGCCGCTGCCCTCCCGCGACAGTGTCTCGTGGACCAGGGCGATCGAGCGGATACGCCGGACCGACTCCTCGATGGCGTCCTTGGCCTCGCGCGAGGTGAGGCGACGTCCCTGCAGCCGTAACAACGAGGAGATCGTCTGCAGGTTGTTCTTCACCCGATGGTGGATCTCGCGGATGGTGGCGTCCATCGACACCAGCAGGCGGTCACGCCGACGCAGCTCGGAGATGTCACGGAGCAACAGCAGCGCTCCGGTGGCTCGTCGCCCTTCGAGCAACGGCAGGCACCGCAGGACCACGGTGACGTCCGGGCCACGGTCGATCTCCTCGGTGACCGGGGCACCGATGGTGAAGGCGGTCTGCACCGCCACCTCCTCGAGGCCCAGGTCGGTCAGGCGCTCGCCTTCGGCGTTGACGTGGACCTTGAGGCGGTGCAGGGCCGACACGGCGTTGGGCGACGCGTAGGTGACCCTGCCCTCGGCGTCGAGCACCAGCGCCCCGTCGCCCACGCGTGGAGCCTCTTCGGACTCGGCGTCCTCGGCGGCGAAGGGGAAGCTGCCTTCGGCGATCATGGCGGCGAAGCGGTGGAAGACCGACAGGTAGGTCCGCTCCAGCTCGCCCGGCTGACGGCCCAGGGCCGGCATCGACTCACGGGTGCAGACCGCCACCACCCGTCCTTCACAGCGGATCGGAATGGCCAGCACCTGCAAGCGGCCCTCGCCGCCGCCGAGTTCGACCTCGCCTTCGACGATGGTCCCGGAGCCCAGGCACTCGGCCACCAACGGACGCTCGGTGGCATCGTAGACCGCACCCACGACGTCGTCGCGGTACACCGTCTGGTTGGTCGTGGGGCGGACGTGGCCGACCACCACGAAGCGATCGCCGCCTTCGGGCGCCTCGTCGTCGAGCGGCACGAACAGCAGCAGGTCGGCGAAGCACAGGTCGGCCAGCGGCCCCCACGACGCCACCAACCGGTGGAGGTGAGCCAGGGCGGGCCCGTCGATGCCGGCCAAGGAACGGGTGACCCCAGCCAGGCCGGTCACGTCAGACGGCGGCGGTCGGCGTCGGAACCGGCACCACGTCGAGGGGCACCGCTCGCCGGACGCGCCGGCGGTAGGCGGCCAGGGCGTCGTAGCCGGCTTCACGTACGACCGCAGCCACGTCGCCCCTTCGCTCGGACACCTGGGAGAGCCGGTGGCCGTCCGACGCGGTGGTGACCGGCACCCCCGCCGCTCGGAACCGGGCCAGCAGCTCCGGTGCCGGATACACCTCGCCCACCGGCTTGCGCCACCCGGCCGACGACACCTCGGCCGCCATGCCCGAGCGCGCCGCCGCCTCCGCCATCCGGTCGTGGAACTCGTCGGGCACGGCCGGGCGGCGTCCGGTGATCTTGCACAGGTCGGGGTGGGCGAGCACGTCGCACACCCCTGAGTCGGCCAGCTCCTCGAGGGAGGTGGTGTAGGCCTCCCACACCGCCTCGACCGAGGTGGCGTCCCAGCGGTCGACGAACTCCTGCTGGCCGAAGTTGTCGAAGCCCCATGCGCCCAGCCAGTGGACCGACCCCAGGAGGACGTCGAACGGGTAGTCGGCGAGCAGGTCGGCCACCTGGTGCATCCGACCGGCGTAGTGGTCGACCTCCAGGCCCAGCACCACCGGCAGCCCCGCCGCCTTGGCCGCCAGCACCACCTCGACGTACTCGTCGAGGTCGGCCCCCTGCTCGCTCGCCCACCACCGCTCCATGGTCGAGGCCATCACCTGGTCGTCGTGGTCGCGCCACCAGCCGCCGAGCACGGCGTCGGCTTGGCGGAACCGGAACAGGTGCTCGGTCAGGGCGATCTCGGAGACCCCGGCGGCCTGGGCCGCCTCGCAGTAGGCGGCGACCTGGTCGAGGGTGGCTTCGAGGGGGCCGGGACCGTGCTGCCACAGGTGCAGGTGGTAGTCGAGCACGCCGAGCCAACCTAGCGCCCGGGCCGGGGAGCCCTGCCCTCAGGCCCGGCGCAGGTGCTCGGCGAGGCTGGCCAAGCCGGCGAGGTCGAAGATGTCCGTCGGCAGTGACGGCACGGTGGCCACCACGTCGGCGCTGACCCCGAACTCGGCCCGCTGCTCGGCCTCGCGCTTGGCGACCACCTGGAAGTTCAAGAAGCTGTCGCCGAGCTCCTCCAGCACACGGGCCAGGACCGTCGGGTCCTCAGCGACCTCCGGGCGCACCGCCAGCACCTGGGCGGCCACCGCCTCGGAGCGGGCGCTCAGCTGGCGGGCGACCTCGGTCGACGATGGATCGAGCAGCTGGGGCGGCAGGACCCGGTTCAGCACCAGCGCCCCCAGGTGCAGGTGCTTGGCCTTGAGCACCTCGACGAAGCGGCGGGCCTCGTGTGCCGGCGTCGACTCCAGGGTGGTCACGACCACGAACGTGGTGCGGCGGTCCCCGAGCACCCGTTCCACCGCCGAGGCCCGCTGGACGAAGCCGTCGTGCATCGACTGGAAGAGGAGGAAGAACTCGGCGATGTCGCGCAGGAACGCGGTGCCGAGCACCCGGTCGGCGACCTGGTAGAAGGGCCGGGAGGCCACGTTGATAAGCCGGCTGCGGTAGGGCGCCATCAGCCAGCGCAGCAGCCGGCTCGAGAAGAAGTCGGCCATGCGCTCGGGGGCTTCGAGGAAGTCGATGGCGTGGCGGGTGGGTGGGGTGTCGACCACGATGAGGTCGTAGGCACCCGAGGTGTGCAGCTCGTAGAGACGCTCCATGGCGATGTAGTCGTGGCTCTGCACGAACCGCCCCGCCACGTTGCGGTAGAGCGGGTTGTCCAGGATGGCGTCGGTGGTGGCGGCGTCGGGGGCATGGCGGCGGATCAGGTCGTCCCAGCTCTGCTTGGTGTCGAGCATCGCCGCCCACAGCTCGCCACGTGGCTCGATGCCGGCGTCGGCGAAGGCTCGAGGACTGACCCTGGTCTCGACGTTGCCGAGCCCGGAGAGTCCCATGGCCGTGGCCAGGCGCCGCGCGGGGTCGACGGTGAGCACCAGCACCTTCCCACCGAGGTCGGCGGCGGCCATGGTGGCGAGGGCGGCGGCGGTAGAGGTCTTGCCCACGCCGCCGGAGCCGCAGACCACGACGATCTCCTTGGCGGCCAGAAGCTGCTCGACGGTGGGACCGACCAGGCTCACGACAGCTCCCCCGCCAATGCCTCGGCCACTTGCAGCATGGCGCGGCGCCCGTGGCCGCGGCTGAACAGCTCAGGGATGTAGAGCACCGCCTTCGAGGCTCCGAGGCCTTCTCGAAGGCGGGCGAGATGCGCCGCCCTCGTCCGGCGCAGGGTGACGGCCAGACGGGCGGCGGTGAGGACAGGACCGACCGACTGCCCACCGACGGCGTGGGCGAGCGCCTCGGACACCGCAGGTTCGGTCAGACGGCTGAAGACCTCTTCCTCGGTCCGCCCGAACAGCTCGGGCAGTACCCGGTTGACCACCACGGCGGCAAGATCGACGCCGGTGGCGTCGAGATGGTCCACCAACTCGAGCGACTCGGTCACCGGCATCTCTTCGGGGGCAGCCACGACCACCACGCCGGTGGTGGCGGCGTCGGTGAGCAGCTCGAGCATCCAGTCGGTCTGCTCGCGCACCAGGCCGACCGAGACCAACTCGTTGATGGCCTGCGGTGCCCTCAGCTGGCCCACCACGTGGCCCGACGCGGCGGCGTCGACCACGACCAGGTCGTAGTGGCGTTCGCGCACCTCCCACGCCAGCTTGCCCACGGTGAGGATCTCCTTGACCCCCGGGGCAGCGTTGGCCAGGAAGTCGAAGGTGCGGGCCAACGGGCCCAGCCGGGACAGGCGGGGCAGGTGCAGCTGCAGGGCCAGGTACTCCTTGAGCGACTCCTCGGTGTCCATGGACATGGCGAAGAGCCGGGGCTCGATCTCGCGGGCGGCGAAGCCGACGTCCGTGGTCTCGAAGGCGGCGGTCAGGTCGCCCTTGGCGTCGACCTCGCACACCAGCGTGCGACGGCCCTCGCGGGCGGCGAGCACCGACAGGGCGGCGGCGACGGTGGTCTTGCCGACGCCGCCCTTGCCGGTGACGAACAGGAGCCGGCGGTCGAGCAGGGCCACCGGACGGAACGAGCTCAGCTGCCTCCGAAGCCGATCCGGCGAGCGTCGGTGGGGCTGCCGATCTCGACGTAGGCGACCTTGGCCGCGGGCACGCCCACCTGGCGGCCTTTGCGGTCGGTGAGCCAGAGCACTCCCTCGGCTCCGTCCAGCACCGACTCGATCTCGGACCTGAGGCGGGCCACATCGACGTCGTCGCCCATCTCCACGTCGATCTCCTTGGCCGAGTAGGTCACGCCGATGCGTACGTCCACGAAACTGATCTCCTCATGCTGGGCCGGCCGAAAGGGTCCGTGCTGCGGTGCTGCGCCATCGTAGGCGGCGCCCCCGGCAACGAGACCGACGACGTGGCGGTTCGGCGTGCTCGCTCACACCACACGCAGGCCGGGGTGGTCGCGCCGGGTGGGAGCCAGCTCGGTGTCGACGCGCCGGGCGATGGAGGCGAAGGCCCTGGCGGCCTCCCCCTCGGGGTGGGACACCACCACGGGCAGACCGGCGTCGCCGCCCTCGCGCAGCTCGGGCACGAAGGGGACCTGCCCGACGAGGGGAACGTCCAGGCGCTCGGCCAGCGACAGCCCACCGCCGTGGCCGAACAGCTCGTAGCGGGTGCCGTCGTCACCGGTGAACCAGCTCATGTTCTCGATGACGCCGTGCACGGCGATGTCGATCTGGCTGCTGAGGAACATGAGGCCGGCGCGCTGCGCCACCCGCTGCGCCGCGATCTGCGGGGTGGTGACCACATAGGCCTCGGCTCTTGGCAGGAACGACGCCAGCGACAGGGAGATGTCACCGGTTCCCGGAGGCAGGTCGACCACCACGAAGTCGGGTTGGCCCCACCAGAAGTCGGTGAGGAACTGCTCCAGCGCCTTGTGCAGCATGGGACCCCGCCAGATGACCGGCTGGTCCTCGCGCACGAAGAAGCCGATCGACGCGCACTCCACGCCGTACGCCCGCGGCGGCAACAGGAGTCGGTTGCCCAGCACCGTGGGAGGGTGGTCGATGCCGAGCATGGCCGGCACGGAGAAGCCCCAGACGTCGGCGTCGATCACGCACACCCGCCGGCCACGCTGGGCCAGGGCGATGGCGAGGTTCACCGTCACCGACGATTTCCCCACCCCGCCCTTGCCCGAGGCCACCAGCAGGACGCGCGTGCGCGAGCCCGGGGCGACGAAGGAGATGGCCCCGGCTCGCTCCTCGTCGAGGCGACGGGCCAGGTCCTCGCGCTCGTCGTCGGTCATGGAGACGAACTCGACGTTCACCTCGGTGACCCCCTCGAGGCCCGACAACGCCTCGGTGACCTGGCGGCGGAGCTCGTCGGCCGGCGACTCGGGGAAGATCTGGGCGACGACCACGTCGACGTCGCCGCCACCTCCGACGTCGATGCGCCGCACCAGGCCCAGGTCGACGATGCTGCCGTGGAGCTGCGGGTCGTGCACCGGGCGCAGAGCCTGGCGCACCTGGTGTTCAGTGACGGGCACGGCATCGCCTCCGGTCGGGCCGAGGACGAGGGGTACAGTAGCGGTGTGGAGCCCGAACTCCCCGACCCGGGCCCGTCGGCATCCGACAGGCCGGCGCTGTCGGCCGACGACTTCTCCGCCGCGGTGACGGCGATCACCTCCGCCTTC
>JAHWJH010000139.1 GCA_019348555.1 Actinomycetota bacterium | reverse complement strand
AGCCGGGAGATCACCCGCGTCCTGGGCGGCGAACTGAAGGTCGAAAGCCAGCCGGACAAGGGCTCCACCTTCACCCTCTACCTGCCGCTCACCTACAGCCCCGCCGCGCAGCCGCTCCGTCCAGCGGCGCAGCCGGGGATGCCGGCCCTCGCCCTGCCCGTGCCCGCGCAAGCCGACGCGGAGCCCGCGCAGACCGTGCTCGACGACCGCGACAACATCGAGGAGGACGACTGCGTCACTCTTATCGTTGAAGACGATCCCCGCTTCGCCGCCATCCTGCTGGCGGCGGCGTTCTCCTCTCGGTCAACCGATGCCGGGGCCACGGAGCCCAACGCCCTGATCTCGCTGGCGTACATCGGCCCGCCGCTGCTCGCCGCCGCGCTCCTGACCCTCGGGATCGGCCTCGTCCGGGCCGGCGCTCAGTAGCCGAGGCTGGGATCGACCAGCCCCAGCAGCGGGCGCCCTGCGACGGCGCGCTCCACGTTGGCCCGGACTCGCTCGGCGAGCAGGGGTTCGGCCATCTCCCAGGTGTTGGCGACGTGCGGCGTGATCAGGCAGTTGTCGAGCTCCCACAAGCGGTGACCGGCGGGCAACGGCTCTGGGTGGGTGACGTCGAGGGCGGCACCGCCGATCGAGCGCTGCTCCAGCGCCTCCACCAGCGCCGGCGTGTCCACGTGCGCTCCCCGGGCCACGTTGACCAGCCAGGCATCGTGGCCCATGCAGGCCAGCTCCTCCTCGCCGATGAGACCCACCGACTCGGGCGTGAGCGCCAGCGCCAGCACCACCAGCGCCGCTCCCGGTAGGGCGTCGTGCAGCCGGTCGGGCGCCAGCACCCGGCCTGCGCCGGGAAGCGACGAGGGGTGACGCCGCACCACCGTCGCCTCCACCCGGAAGGGCGCCAGGAGCGCCAGGAGCGCCTGCGTGATGCTGCCTCCACCGACGATGGTGACTGGCGCACCCATCAGGCGCCGCCCCGCCGGCGACCCCCACCGGCGGGCCCGGGCTCGGGAGGCGAGCCCGCGGAGCCCGGCGAGGCCCAGGGCCAGAGCGTGTTCGGCCACCGGCTCGGCGTAGGCCCCCTTGGCGCTGGTCCAGGTACGGCGCTCGTCGAGCACGGCGCTGAAGGCGTCGACGCCGGCGAACGGGAGCTGCACCCATCGGACCGCGGGGACCTCCTGCAGGAGACGAGCCAGACCGTCGGCGTCGAGTGGGTCGGTCCAGATGAGCCCCTCGGCGTCACCGGGGTCGACGATCAGGCCGCCTCCGGCCACCACGGCGTCGGCGAGCACCGGGAAGCTCCCGGGGGCGATGGCGCAGCGGAAGCCCGCGGTCGGGCCCGTTCCCCCTCCGCCATCAGGGCTGTCGTGCACGGCTGGGGAGAGTAGGGCGAATCACAGCGCCGGCGACGATGCTCGAGGGCACGCGGTGGGCAGAGTTGCGCTCGGACGCCGACGAGCAGGAGGCGTGATGCGGACCAACACACTGGGCCATGCGTGCGGCGCTCCGCAGGCCAACCAGCCGTCCTCGCCGGAGCTGGCGCCCGACTAACCCCCGACCTCGGGATCACTGGGTGCTCTCTTGCGAGACCACCGCGTTTGTGGAGGTGGCGGGAATCGAACCCGCGTCCTTCAGCTTCTCTACCAGGCTTCTCCGAGCGCAGCCGGTGGAAGGTTGTCGGGCGGTCGCACGTCACCGGCACTCGGCGACCGCCGTAGTCAGCTCGGTGTCCCTCCCGGCCCGCTGACCCGTCCCCGGGAGGTGAGCCCCGCTTGATGACGTCCGGTTCCGCTCCGCAGGGCTGGGAGCGGGTGGACGTCGCTCTGGCTACTTAGGCAGCGAGAGCGAGGTCGACACGTTGGTCGGCATTTGTTTGTTGTTCCCGACTCTTTTACGTGGATCCGGGGACCACGGCTCGCTTCTCTGGTGTCGACGACCGAAGTCGAAACCGATCACCCCCGATGGGACCTCCCATGGTAGCTCGCGGCCGGCCGGCAACCACCTGGGCAGGATCGAGGCGCACCTGCTCGAGGCCCGATGGGCGTTGGCCTTGATCGCCTCGCTGACGAAGCGAGCCAGACCCGGCTCAAGAAATCACCCGTTGGTGCCGATACCTGGGTAAGGCAGTCGCTCGTCCTCCCGACGGGCTCCCCCCCACCACGCAGGCTTCGAACGCAAGAGGAGACGCGCATCATGACGCTCGGATGGTTGGCCCTTGGTTCTTTCATCGCCACCGTGGCGGCGATCGTGTTCCGCATCGCCCAGCTGGCGCTGCGGGGAGGTCGAGTCCAGCAGGTCGCCCTGGTCGCCGTCGGCGTGCCTGCCGCCTTCGTCATCGGGGCCTCGGCAGTGGCGGCCAGCACCGTGTTCGGCAACGGAGCGCACTGGGCCCAAGGGTCCAGAGACCTGGTGGTCGTCGATCGCACCGGCGATCATGACTGGGGCCACGCCACCAAGGACGCGGTGGACGTGTGGAACGCCGCCGGCGCCGACCTGCGTCTCACCTGGGAGAGCGGGACCGGGCCGTGCCGCTTCGACGGGCGCAGCATCAGCATCTGTCTCGGCGACACCACGAGCGCCGGGCCCTTCGAAGGCATCACCCGCGACGTCCTGGACAACGGCCACCTCCAGGCGGCGTTCATCGAGGTCTGCCAGGACTGCGACATCGATCAGGAACGGCGCACCGAGATCGCCATCCACGAGCTGGGCCACGCCCTCGGGCTCGACCACAGCGACGACCCCAACTCGATCATGTGGTTCGAGGGCGGTCCTGACGTCGAGGGGTCCTACGAGATCTTGCGTCAGATGCACGACCACGTGGAGCAGGCCGGTTGGAAGTTCGCCCTGTTCGACCTTCTCAGCGGCGACCAGGAGTTCGAGAACTCCCACTGAGCGCCAGGGCGGGGCGAATGGCTAGCCCCGCATCTGGCCGGCGAGGTAGAGGGCCTCCCCGAGGCGCTCGATGAGAGCGAGCTGGGTTTCGAGATAGTCGAGGTGCTCCTCCTCGGACACGAGCATTCCCTCCAGCATCTCCCTGGTCCCGTTGTCGCCGGCCTCACGTGCCAGGGCGATCCCCCGGTTGAACCGCTCGACGGCCGCCACCTCCAGCTGGAGGTCGACTCGGAACTGCTCGGTCACGGTCTCGCCCACCATCACCGGGCCCAGGCGCTGCAGGTTCGGCACCCCCTCGAGGTACAAGATCCGCTCCATGGCCGACTCGGCGTGGCGCATCTCGTCGATCGACTCCGAGCGGGTGTGCTCCGCCAGGCCGAGATAGCCCCAGTTCTGTTGCATCTTGGCGTGGGCCATGTACTGGTTGATGGCGGTGAGCTCGGCGGTGAGCACCTCGTTGAGCAGTTCGATGATCTCTGGGCGTCCCTGCATGGTGGGGATGGTAGCCAGCTAGGGAACCGACGGAGCGGTGGCAGCCGGGCCGTCGGCGTACGCGGCGTCGAGCGGGCACACCACACCGAGCAGCAGGGCGATCGCCGGACGGCAGCCCCCGCACACCGAGCCGGCACCGCAGTGGCGGGCGACCGATTCGACGTCGGCGGCACCGCGCTCCACGGCGTGGCGGATGCCGCTATCGGAGACGGCCCGGCAGTGGCAGACGACCACGTCAGCCCTTCTCTGCCGGCAGCCGCACCACCGCCGGGATCCCCGCCTCGCTGAGCGCCAGCGCCGCAGCCAGCGGAAGCCGCTGGGTGCACGGCCGCCTGACCGTGCCCGACACCACGCACCGGGGCGCCGGACCGGTCAGGTCGATGCGCACCCACACCAACCGGCGGAACCCCGCGGTCAGCCGGCGGGCCAGGTCGGGATCGGGCGACGACGCCACCGCCACCTCGCGGCGGGAGCCGCCGGGGAGGTCGAGGGTGACGATGGTGGAGCCCGGCACCGACGACAGCAGGGCCACCGTGGCGCACGTGGAAGCGGTGCCCGACCGGTGCTGCCTGTGCCCTGCTTCAGCGATGTCCAACTGGCGGGTTCTCATGGCGAGCCGCTCCTGGGAACATGGGTCGTCGAAACTGACGTGCTGTCTCGTAAGGTACGCCTACTACCTACGGCTCGTCAACGACAGCTTCGGCAGGCAGGTGATCCGACGTGGTTAGCCTGCCGCGGTGGACGGGCTCCTTCCCGCCGTCGTCGTCGTGCTCGTGGCCGAGCTGGGCGACAAGAGCCAGCTCCTCGCCTTGTCTCTGGCCGCACGCGGACGTCCCGTGGCGGTGTTGGCGGGCATCGCCGTCGCCGCCGCCGGCATCCATGCCGTGTCGGTGACCGTCGGCGCGGCGTTGCGCGCCGCAGTGCCGACGAAGCCCCTGTCGGTGGCCGCCGGGGTGGTGTTCCTGGCCTTCGCCGTGTGGACATTGCTGGCCGAGGAGCCCGACGCCGACCTGGCCGGCCCCCGGCGGCGAGCCGGGTCGGTGGCGCTGACCGCCTGGTGGCCGAGATCGGCGACAAGACCATGCTGGCCACCGTCGCCCTGGCCTCGGCCAACGGAGCATTGGGCACGTGGGCCGGGGCCACCCTCGGCACCGTGGCCGCCGACGCCCTCGCCGTCGTGGTCGGCCACCGCCTCGGACGGCGGCTGCCGGTCCGGGTGGTGCGCGCCGTCGCCGCCGCCAGCTTCGCGGTGGTGGGGATCGTGGTGCTCCTCGGCGCGGCGACGGCCGGCGACTAGCCCCCCGCTCTCCTTCTGGCCTGCGAAACGACGTGTTTCCCGCGCCGCCCTGCCGGCCGGAAGCGGGGGTCAGAGGTAGTTGAGGGGGTCCACCGGCGTGCCGTCCAGCCGCACCTCGAAGTGCAGGTGCGGAGCCGTCGACAACCCGGTGGAGCCCACCGATCCCACCGCCTGGCCCCGGCGCACGGGTTCGCCGGCGCTCACCGCCAGCCGGCTCTGATGGGCGTAGAGGGTGGCGATCGACCCCCCGTGGTCCACGAGCACGGCATTGCCGTAGCCGCCCCGGGGCCCGGCGAAGACCACGGTTCCGTCACCGGCGGCGAGCACGGTCGTGCCGGTGGCGCCCCGGAGATCGATGCCGGCGTGGAGGCGCCGGGTGCCGTAGATGGGGTGGATGCGGTAGCCGTAGTTGGAGGTCACCACCGGGTTGGCCAGGGGGTAGGCCAGTGCCCTGCTGCCGGCTCGCGGAGCAGCCCTGGTGCTGCGAGCGGCGGTGCCGTCGTCGTCGTCGTCGTCGTCCGCATCGGCTTGCGCCTC
>JAHWJH010000138.1 GCA_019348555.1 Actinomycetota bacterium | reverse complement strand
CTTCGGATCTGGCCTCATGGCCAGCCTGCCCCGCCTCGACACCGACCTGCGCCGGCTGGAGCCCATCCCGGGGCAGCCACCCAGTCTCCTGCGGGTGCCCCCAGGATGCCCCTTCCACCCCCGGTGCCGACTGCGGCACGACCGCGACCGCTGCGTGACCGAGGTGCCACCGCTGCTCGACGTGGACTCCCGTGGCCAGCACACGTCGGCCTGTCACTTCTGGCCGGAGATGCCCGGTGAGGTCGACACGGTGGGCGAGCGGATCGGTGTGGAACTGCAGGTGGGCCGGGCGTGACGACCGGCGCGGAGACGACCAAGACGGCGCTTGCCGCTGGAGACGGCGACCTGCAGGCGCGGCACCCGAAGGCCGAGGAGATCCTCTCTGTGGAGGATCTGACCGTCCACTTCCCGATCCGCTCGGGCCTGCTGCGCCGGGTGGTGGGACGTGTGCACGCCGTCGACGGCGTCAGCTTCACCCTCGCCGCCGGCGAGACGCTCGGTTTGGTGGGCGAGTCCGGTTGCGGGAAGTCGACCACGGCGCTGGCGATCATGCGGTTGGTCGATGCGACCGCCGGCCACATCCGGTACAAGGGGCGAGATCTACTCGGGTACTCGCGCCGCGACATGCGGGAGATCCGCCGCAGCGTCCAGATCGTGTTCCAGGATCCGAACGGCTCGTTGAACCCTCGGATGAACGTCCACAGCATCGTGGCCGAGCCGCTGCAGATCCACGGGATGTCCGACCGCAAGGAGCGACGGGCACGAGTGGCGGCGCTGTTGCAGATGGTCGGCCTGCAGCCCGAGCACGCCAACCGGTACCCGCACCAGTTCTCCGGAGGACAGCTCCAGCGCATCGGCATCGCCCGGGCCCTGGCGCTCGATCCGCAGGTGCTGGTACTCGACGAGCCGGTCTCCGCCCTCGACGTCTCCATCCAGGCCCAGATCATCAGCCTGCTCGAGCGGCTCCAGGACGAGCTCGGCCTCGCCTATCTGTTCATCTCCCACGATCTGTCGGTGGTGCGTCACATCGCAGACCGGGTGGCCGTCATGTACCTGGGCTCGATCGTCGAGATCGGGTGCCGCGACGACGTCTACCACCGGCCCACCCACCCCTACACCCAGTCCCTACTGTCGGCGGTGCCGGTGCCCGACCCGTCGAGCGAGCATCGAAGCGGCCGGATCGTGCTCGAGGGCGACATACCGAGCGCCTCCAACCCGCCCTCGGGCTGCCGGTTCAGGACGCGGTGCTGGAAGGCCCAGGACCGGTGCGCCGCAGAGGTTCCCGAGCTCGTCGACCGCTTGGGGCACGGCCACCCGAGCGCCTGCCACTTCGCCACTGAGGAACGCGAGTTGCAGGGCAGCGGGTAGCCCGCTCGTTCGGGAGCGCATCTTCCGGCGCCTCTCCCCGCTTCTCAGCGGGCTGCCTCCGATCGGCTCGAGCGAGGATCGAGGACGTCCCGCAACCCGTCCCCCAGAAGGTTGAGCCCGATGACGGTGAGGCTGATGGCCAGACCGGGCCAGATCATCAGCGCGGGCGATGTTTGAAGGAAGAGCCGGCTCTGATTGATCATCGAGCCCCATTCCGGGGTAGGTGGCGTGACGCCGAGTCCGAAGAACCCCAGGGCGGCGAGAACGAGGATGAGCCTGCCGGTTTGGATGCTGGCCAGGACCACCACCGGCGGGACCACGTTGGGCAGAACGTGGCGCACCATGAGGCGCCCGTCCCGAGCTCCCAGCGCCAGTGACGCTCTGACGAAGCCCCGTTCTCGCAGAGCCAGGACGAGCCCCCTCACCACACGGGCGTACTCGTCCCAGGTGATCACCACCAGGGCGATCATCACGTTCTTGAGCCCGGGGCCGAGGGTTCCCACGATGGCCAGGTACAGCACCAGGCTCGGGAAGGCGAGGAGGACGTCGACCACCCGCATCAACACCGTGTCGAGGCGCCCCCCGTAGTAACCGGACACCGTGCCCACGACGACGCCGATGGTGATGATGATGGCCGTGGCTGCCACCGCCGTGCCCAGCGACCAACGGGCGCCGAAGAGCAGGCGGCTGAAGGTGTCGCGGCCCAGTTGGTCGGTGCCGAGGAGATGTGACCAACTCGAGCCCTCCAGCCGGTTGGTGGCGTCGACCGCAGAGGGGTCGTAGGGCGCCAGCAGCGGCGCGAAGACCGCCGCCAGGGCGAACAGGCTCACCAGGAACAGGCCGGTCATCGCCAGACGGTCGTGCAGGAGACGCCGGAGCAGCGATCCTCGGGGGGCCAGCACCACGTCGGCGGCGTCGAGGCGGATGGCGGGGTCATGCCGCTCGGTGGTCTCAACCGCCATGGCTTACCTGGCCCTTCCGCCGAGCAGGATCCGGGGATCGAGGCGGACGTACAGGACGTCGACCACCAGGTTCAGGATCACGAAGAGCGTCCCGGTGAAGACCACGAAGCCCTGGACGACCGGGTAGTCGCGGTCGAAGATCGAGTCGATCACGAACTTGCCGATGCCCGGCCAGCCGAAGACGGTCTCGATGATGACCGAGTTGGTGACGAGCACCCCGAAGATGACCGCCCCAAAGGTGACCACGGGGATGAGAGCGTTGCGCAGGGCGTAGCGCAGGATGATCGTCTTGCGGGGCAGGCCCATGGCCCGGGCGGTGCGGACGTAGTCCTCACCCAGGACCTCGAGCAGACTGGAGCGGGTCAGGCGCATCAGGCTGGCGGTGGTGGCCAATCCCAAGGTGAGGCTGGGGAGTACCAGGTGCCGCCAGGTGCCGCGCCCGGATACCGGCAGGATGCCCAAGGCGACGGAGAACACGATGATGAGCAGGTAGGCGAGCACGAAGCTCGGAACCGAGTCTCCGATCAGCGCCCCCACGCGAGAGCCGTGGTCAACCAGGGAGTTGTGGCGAACCGCCGATGTCACACCCACGGCCAGGGCGATGCCGACGGAGATGAGGAAGGCCGGCACGGTGATCTGCAACGTTGCCGGCAGACGCCCGGAGAGCTCGCCCAGGACCGGCGCCCCCGAACGGAAGGAGGTGCCCAGGTCACCCGTCACCGCCCCCGCCGTCCATCGGGCGTACTGGACGAGGAAGGGTTGGTTCAGGCCGTTCTGCTCCCGGAAGGCTTCCAGCTGCTCCGGGGTGGGCGGCTCTTCGAGTACCCGGCCGAGGATGAGCTCGGCCGGGTCGCCGGGCGCCAGCGTGGCCAGGGCGAAGGCGAAGAAGGTGATGCCCAGCCACACCGGCGCCAGGGAGGCGATGCGGCGGACGACGTAGGCGGTCACCGGCGTAGTGCTCCCGCCCGCCCCGGTGCCGACGGCTTGGCGCCCCAGAGGGGGATCACTCGGAGCGGAAGACCGTCGACCACCGCTGGTTGGTGCTGGAGGGGTGAGGCTCCAGGCCCTGGACGTTGTCCTTCATGGCGTAGGTGCGGTAGACCCCGGCCAAGGGGATACCGCCCACCTCGTTGTCGACCAACTCGTGCATGGCTTCTGCGGCCAGACGCTGCAGCTCCACCGGGTCGGTGGCCTGCTGGCTTCGGTCGATGATCCGCTCGAACGCGGTCTCGGGCCCGGGAGAGATGAACTGGGCGTTCTTGCCGCTGGCTTTGGAGTACCAGCGCAGCGACAGGAGGAAGGCGGGGTTGGCGTCGTTCTGGTTCGGGCCCGAGATGTCGAGGTCGTAGTTCCCCGTGTCGAGTCGCTCCCGGTAGGCCCCGGGGTCGAGCTGCTCGATCTTGCCCTTGATGCCCACCTCCTCGAGCTGAGCCTGGACGAACTCCACCTCGGTGAGATCGATCCCGGTCCCACCTCCCGAGCTGCCGGCGTACACGATGCTGAGCTCCAGCGGGCGGCCATCTTTGACCCGCGTGCCGTCGGGGCCCATCGTCCAGCCGGCCTCGTCGAGGAGGCCCGCCGCCTCCTCGGGGTCGTAGGGCACGCCCTCCACCTCGTCGGCGTGCTCGCCGAGCACGTCGGGCGGCGCGACGTGCGGGATGACCTCGGCGTTGCCGTCGAGCACGCCGTCGACGTAGGCCTCGCTGTCGATGGACGCGGCGACGGCGCGGCGGATCACCGGGTCGGCCAGCGGCTTGTCGGTGCCGGCCAGATCCCGGCGGGCCAGGTACATCAAGAACACCTGGCCGACGGGCGCCTGCTCTATCTTCGTGCCCGACTGGCCCTCCAAGGTGGAGAGTACGCCCCGCGGCACGTCGGTGATGAGGTCGACCTCGCCGTTCTGCAGGGCGAGGGTTCGGGTGGTGTCGTCGGGGATGAATCGGAAGGTGATCTTGTCGAGCTTGGCCGCCTCGCCCCAGTAGGCGTCGTTGCGAACCACCACCAGCCGTTCGCTGGGGACGTACTCCTCCACCTTGAACGGGCCGGTGCAGGTGCTCTTGGGATCGGCCAGCGGGTCGCTGCCGGGAGCCATGACCGAGTAGGTGGGGTGGTTGATCTGCTCCACCAGGCGGAGGTTCGGCTTGGTAGGCGTGACCTCTACGGTCTTGGGGTCGATGACCTTGGTCGAGTCGGGGCCGAGAAAGGCGAAGCCGCTGGTGGCGGGTTCCCGCACCGTGTAGTCGAGGCTGTACTTCACCGCATCGGCGGTGAGGGGACTCCCGTCGCTGAAGGTGGGGCCGTCCTTGAGGGTGAAGCGGAAGGTGTTCTCACCCACCTGGTCCCAGGAGCCGGCCAGGGAATCGGCCACCTTGAAGTCGGAGGTGAGCCGCACCAAGGTTTCGCACACGTCGGCGTTTAGCGGGTAGTTGGGGACACGCTTCTGGTCGATTTGGGAGGCGTCGATCCAGGGGTCACCCCCGTAGCCCACCACCAGCTCCTGGACGGCGGCGGGCGTGGGCTCTGCCTGTCCGCCACCCGCCGCTTCCTCGTTACCGCCATCGCCACCCCCTCCACAGGCGACGGCCACCAGACCGAGCAGGGCCACCATGGCGACCACTCGCCCGAACCCGTCTCGTCTCGTTCCTAGGGGCCGCTCTCTCCATGACTTCCCAGGCATGAGTGCTCCTCGAGGTGCTCGCCCAAGCCGACTTGCCGGACGGCGGCGAACACTACAGGCAGGGAAACGTGCGGCAGTAGCTGTGAGCGACATCTAGCGGGACCTCTGCCATCTCGGGACCAGGTGGAAGCGCGCACGCCGGCGCGTCGCCAACAAGCTGGTCGACTGGCGGAGACCAGGAAGGAGAAGTCGGGCCGGGCCAGCACTGCCAGCGCGAACCGCTGTCGACCTGCTCGCCCCGGCCTTCCGGCCGGACGAGCTGGGCCAGAAGGGCGGCGTTGTAGCCCGTCCCGGTCCCGATCTCGAGCACTTGCTGGCCGGCTCGGTCTTCGTTGGGTGACGACCG
>JAHWJH010000137.1 GCA_019348555.1 Actinomycetota bacterium | reverse complement strand
CGTCCTGGGACGTGATCTCTTCTACGAGCGGTACCAGGTCCGTCAGCACCTTGTCCTTGCGGATGAAGGAATCCGACCAGCTGGTGTCGATGTCCGAGATCGCGCTCACGCCGATGATGTGCGCCTCGGGCGCGAAGCTCCTCAGCATCCGGCCGGTGACGCCACCGTTGAAGCCCGGCATCTTGTAGTCCAGGACCACGACCCGCGGCTGGCCCTGGCCGGCGGCCACCAGCGCCTCGGAGCCGTCCCATGCGACCTCGACTTCGTGCCCTGCGCGCGCCAGCAGCTCCTCGCCCTTCACGGTGAAGCCGGGACGTCCGGGCTTCGGCGGCACCAGATGGGCCACCACCTCGCCTGCGGCTGCCCGAGAGCTGGCGGCGCCGCATATCGCCACCGAGCTGCCGGGGCCGAAGGCGCGCGCCCTCATCGAGCGCGACGAGGCCGTCGCCAGCCTCCGCAGCGCGCTCGCCGCCACGGTGCGCTCGGCGTGCCTGTCGCCCGACCCCGACGACTGGGATCTCGAAGGCCTGGTCACGCAGCTCAACGAGTACTACCCGACCCGGTTCACCCCCGACGACCTTGCCGGCACCGACGCCGTCGAGGAGATCGTCGAGGCGGTGATCGCCGAGGGCATCGAGCACTACGAAGCCCGTGAGGCCGAGTTCGGGGCGGAGAGCATGCGTGAGGTGGAGCGCCAGGTGATGTTGCGGGTCATCGACACCCGCTGGCGCGAGCACCTCTACGAGATGGACTACCTGCAGGAGGGCATCCACCTCCGCGCCATGGGCCAGAAGGACCCGCTCATCGAGTGGCAGCGCGAGGGCTTCGGGATGTTCTCCGCCATGGTCGACTCCATCGCCGAGGACTTCGTCAAGTACGTCATGCATCTCCAGGTGGTACGCCAGCCGGCCGCACCGGCCGAGGAGGTCCGCGACGTCGAGTACTCCGCCCCCGAGGCGCCGACCCAGGGCAGTGCCGGGATGCAGGCGGCGGCCGCCGCCGAAGCCGAGGCCGCCGGCCAGCCCGCCCCGGAGCTGGCCGAGCCCGAGCCCGAGCCGATGACACCGGTGGTCCGGTCGCCGGAGGAGAAGCTCGGGCGCAACGAGCCGTGCCATTGCGGCAGCGGACGCAAGTTCAAGCTCTGCCACGGCCGCTGAGCTGACGCCTTGCGCGACTTCTCGGAAGACTTCGCCCTGGTACGCAAGCGCGTGTCCGAGGCAGAGGCCTATCTCAACGTCGACGCCGGCCGCCAGCGGGCGAGCCAGCTGGAGGCAGAGGTCAGCCGCAGCGACTTGTGGGACGACCCCGACCAGGCCCGGCGGGTGACGACCGAGCTGGAGCACGTGCGGCGCGACCTCGAGCTCTACGACCGGCTGGTCGCCGACCTCGACGACGCTCTGACGCTGGAGCAGCTGGCGCGAGAGGAGGCCGACGAGTCCCTCGAAGGCGAGATCTCCGCTGCGCTGTCCGACCTCTCCGGTCGCCTCGAGGTGCTCGAGCTGCGCTCGCTGTTCGGAGGGGACCACGACGAGCGCGACGCCATCTGCGAGATCCACGCCGGGGAGGGTGGCACCGACGCCCAGGACTGGGCCGAGATGCTGCTGCGCATGTACGTGCGCTGGGCCGAGCGCCGGGGCCTGGAGACCGAGGTCGACGAGGCGTCGCCGGGCAAGGAGGCAGGCCTGCTCTCGGCCACCCTGCTGGTCAAGGGGCGCTACGCCTACGGCCTGCTCAGGGGCGAACAGGGCGTCCACCGGCTGGTGCGCATCTCGCCGTTCGACGCCGCCGCCCGCCGCCAGACCAGCTTCGCCTCGGTCGACGTGACCCCGTTCCTCGAGGACACCTCATCCGAGGTGCAGATCGACGAGAAGGATCTGCGCATCGACACCTACCGGTCGTCGGGAGCCGGTGGCCAGCACGTCAACGTGACCGACTCGGCGGTGCGCATCACCCACCTCCCCACCGGGATCATCACGTCGTGCCAGAACCAGCGCAGCCAGCACCAGAACAAGGCCCGGGCGATGCAGATCCTCGGGGCCAAGCTGGCCGAGCACCAGCGGGCGGAGCACCAGCGGGCCCTCCAGGCCATCTCCGGCTCGTCGTCCCAGGCCGCCATGGGCAACCAGATCCGCTCCTACGTCCTGGCCCCGTACCAGCTGGTGAAGGACCTGCGCACCGGTGAGGAGACCGGCAGCGTGGAGGCGGTGCTCGACGGCGACCTCGACGAGTTCATGGAGGCGTTCCTGCGCTGGGAGCGGGGCGGCAACGACAGCCGGTGACCGCCGGGCGGCATGGGCGGCCGACGCACTGTCGCCGTGGCCCCGCCGCCCTTTGGTACCGTAGGGCTCAGATCGTCCGTCCGTTCGAGGCCGAGTACCGCGTACCGAGCGCTCCCGGTCCCCTGTCGCCCCCTCCTCGAGGGTGAGGTGTCGTGATCAAGCTCGACAACGTCAGCAAGCTCTACAAGAACGACGTGGTGGCGCTTCGCGGCGCTTCGGTCGACATCCGCAAGGGTGAGTTCGTCTTCCTGGTCGGCCCCTCGGGGTCGGGGAAGTCCACCTTCATCCGCCTCCTCAACAAAGAGGAGATGCCCGACGAGGGCCGCATCTGGGTGGCCGGCAAGGACATCGCCCAGCTCAGTCCCTGGAAGGTGCCGTTCCTCCGTCGCAACATCGGCTGCATCTTCCAGGACTTCAAGCTGCTGCCGACTCGCTCCGTCTACGAGAACGTGGCCTTCGCCCTCGAGGTGATCGGACGGCCTCGCCACGTGATCCAGTCGCAGGTCCCCGCCATCCTCGAGCTGGTCGGCCTGGGCAAGAAGTTCAAGAACCTGCCCCACGAGCTCTCCGGTGGCGAGCAGCAACGGGTGTCGATCGCCCGGGCCTTCGTCAACCGCCCGCTGATCCTCCTGGCCGACGAGCCCACCGGCAACCTCGACCCCACGACCTCGGTGGGCATCATGCGCCTGCTCGACCGGATCAACCGCACCGGCACCACCGTGGTGATGGCCACCCACGACAGCAGCATCGTCGACACCATGCGGCGGCGGGTCGTCGAGCTCGACCGCGGCACCATCGTGCGCGACCAGACCCGAGGCGTCTATGCGTGAGACCCCCGGCGTCGGGCGAGCCCAGCGACCTCCGGCGATGGCGTGATGGGCGGCAAGCTCGGCTACGCCCTGCGGGAGACGCTGCAGAACCTGCGGCGCAACGTGGTCCTCACCGGGGCGTCGATGCTCACTGTGGCCGTGTCGCTGTCGCTGGTGGGCGCCGCCTTCCTGCTCGGCTACGGCGTCGACAACGTCACCCAGCGCTGGCAGGGGGGGATCGAGTTCGAGATCTTCCTCAACGAGACCATCACCCCCGAACAGCAGGCGCGCATCCAGCGCGAGCTCGAGGCCAGCCCCGACGTGGCACGCAGCCAGTTCGTGTCCCAGGCCGAGCAGTTCGAGCTGTTCAAGGTCCTCTTCGCCGAACAGGAGGAGTACCTCGAAGCGGTCACCGCCGAGGCCCTGCCCCCGTCGTTCCGGGTCGAGCCGAGCATCGCCGATGCCGACGTCATCTCTGCGCTGGGCGACCGCTTCAGGGGTGAGCCCGGAGTCAAGGACGTGGTCTTCGCCGAGGAGACGGTGCGCACGCTGCTGCGGGTGTCGGGAATCACCCAGAGCGTGATCTTCGCCGTGGCCGCCGTGTTGCTGTTCGCCGCCGCCCTGCTCATCTTCAACACCATCCGCACCGCCATCTTCGCCCGGCGCCGGGAGATCGAGGTCATGAAGCTCGTCGGGGCGACCAACTGGTTCATCCGGGTCCCGTTCATGCTCGAGGGCCTGGTGCAGGGCGTGGCCGGCGCCTCGGTGGCCTTCGCCATCGTCTACCTGGTCCGCAACGCCGCCCAGGACGCCATCCGCAATGTGCCGCTGTTCGACGGCTTCGTCGTGGTCGGCTCCCAGGTGGCCACCACCGGCGTCCTCACCCTGCTGCTCGGCGCCGCCATCGGTGCCGTCGGCGCCGGGGTGGCGGTCACCAAGTTCCTCGACGTCTAGAGGAGGCCGGGCCGCCGGGCCTTGCTGGGGCCGGTGGTGCCGATGGGCCTACTGTTGCGGATGTGAAGATCCGGGCGACGGCGGTCGCTCTGGCCCTGGTGCTCACGGCGGCGTCGATGGCGTCGACGTCGGTGCCACAGGCGGGAGCGGGGGAGGCCGACGACGAGCGGCGGGCCGAGATCGCCGAGGAGCTCGAGCGCCTGGCGGAGCGGGTCGACGAGGCCGCCGCCAGCGAGGCCGGTGCCCTGGCCGAGCTGGAGCTCACCCGCCGGGCCAAGGCCGAGCTCGGCGTGGACGTGATCGGGCTCGACCGGCGCATCACCGCCGCCGAGGCCGATCTGGCCGCCAGCGAGCGGGCGCTGGCGGCCGCCACGGTCGCCCACCGGCGAGCCTCCGGCCAGCTCGAGGCCGCCCGGGCACGGGTGACCCGGTCGGAGCAGGTCCTGCGTGACCAGGCCGTGTCCCGATTCATGCGCTTCGGCGTGGAGACCTCGACGCTCGACGTGTTCCTCCAGGTGCGCGACCTGCGGGCGCTCCACGACGCCGCCGCCTTCGTCGGTGCCGTGGCCGAGTTCCAGGGCGACGTCGTACGCCGTCACCGCAGCCTGCAGGCCGACACCGACGAGCTGGAGCGGCGCAGCCACGCCGCGCTCGGCGAATCCGAGCGGCGGCGCCGCGAAGTCGCCGACCACACCCGTGAGCTGGAGGCCGCTCGAAGGGGCCAGCTCCAGGCGCTCGATCAGGTCGAGGCCGAGGAGGAGCGCGAGGAGCGACAGCACGGCCGCGGTGTAGCCGATCAGCTCGAAGTGGTCGGGGTAGAAGTAGAGCGCCCCGAAGCCGATGAGCGGGCCGAAGGTGAAGCCGATGCCGAAGCCCGGTGCGACGGGGCGCGGAGGCGCGTAGAAAACGGGCGGCGGCGGGGCGTAGTAGTAGGCACCCGGAGCCGACCCGTAGAAGGGCACGGGCGGCGGCGAGTAATACTGCCGCGGGGCATAATAGACCGGAGGCGGCGGCGGAACGTAGTAGGCCGACGGCGGCGGCGGCGGCCCCGCCGGCGACCGGCCCCTCCCACCTCGACGACGCCCCCGAACCGACGATGAATGTGCCGGCGTCGACCACGTGCACGTCGGCGGCCGCGAAGTCGCGGCGCATCCGGTCGAGCAGGATCCCGGTGGCCAGGTACCAGGCGAAGGCGGCCACCCGGGTGGCGCCCAGGCGGCGGAGCTGCTCCAGCGTCTCGGGCACCGACGGCGCCGCCACCCCGGAGAAGCCGGCGACGGCCAGCGGCGCGCCGGTGTGCTCGGCGACCAGGCGGGTGACGCGGCACGCCTCCGCGTTGGCGTCGGGGTCGGAGGTGCCGCGTGCCAGCAGCGCCAGCGGCAGGCCCGCGCCGCCGGCGGCG
>JAHWJH010000136.1 GCA_019348555.1 Actinomycetota bacterium | reverse complement strand
ACGTCGGGTGGTTGATCTGCTCGATCAAGCGCCGGTTGGGTGCCGTCGGAACCACCTCGATCGTCCGCTCGTCGACGACCGTGACCGAGTCTTCGCCGAGGAAGGCGAAGCCGCTGGTCTGGGGCTCCTCGACGGTGTAGTCGAGCGAGTATTTCACCGCCTCGGCGGTCACCGGGCTGCCGTCGGCGAAGGTGGCGCCGTCCTTGAGGGTGAAGCGGAAGGTGTCGTCGTCCACCAGCTCCCAGTCGCTGGCCAGGCCCTCGCCCACCTTGAACTCGGTGGTGAGCACGACGAGGGTCTCGCACACGTCGGCGTTCAGCGGATAGTTGGGTTTGCGCTTCTTGTCCTCCTCGGAGGCGTCCTCCCACGGGTCGCCGGCGTAGCCGACGATCAGCTCCTGGACGGCCGCCGGCGTGGCGTCGACCTGCTCCTGGCCGCCGGCCTGCTCCTGGCCGCCGGCCTGCTCGCCGCCGGTGCCGGTGTCGCCGCCACAGGCGACGGCCACCAGGGCGAGCGCGCACAGCACCGCTGCGTCGACCGTACGGCCCGACACCGGGAAGTTCTGCACCGCCCGCTGGGTCTGGGCCGCCCACTTGGCGGAGGCCGGCACCCGGACCTCGCCCATGGTGTCGTGCTCGACCCGGTCTGCCGGGCCCGGTGCGGTCGACACCGAGACGACGCTACCCCCCAGCTGCACGCCGGCAGCATCGCCGTCGAGCCGGACCACGGCGGCCGTGGAGGGGTAGGAACGCGGCGTGGCTGGTCTCCCTCCGAAGCGCCGGCGCTACGTGGCCGTCGTCGGCCCCGGGAACGTCGCCGACGACGACGACATCGCCTCCGACGGCGAGGTGGTGGGCAGGGCGCTGGCGGGCATGGGCGCCGTGGTGGTCTGCGGGGGCCTCGGGGGTGTCATGGCCGCGGTGTGCCGGGGGGTCGCCGCTGGCGGCGGCACCAGCGTCGGGCTCCTCCCCGGCGTCGACCGGGGCGCCGCCAACCCCTGGGTCAGCCTGGCTCTACCGACGGGGCTGGGGGAGGCACGCAACGTCTGCATCGCCCGCAGCGCCGACGTCATGATCGCCGTCGGGCGGGGCTACGGCACGCTCTCGGAGATCGCCCTCGCCCTACGGGCCGGAACGCCGGTGGTGGGCCTGCGCACCTGGGACCTCCACGGCGACGGGGTCCACGTCGCCGGGTCGCCACAGGAGGCCGCCGAGCTGGCGCTGGCGCTCGCCGGCGGTTAGCCGCAGGCGGTCACCGTCACGAGCTCGCCGGCCCGCTCGACGGTGGTGTCGCCGTGGGCCCCGGCCCAACGCCGCCACGCCGACTCGAGGTCGGCGAGGTCGGCCGGGGTGTCCATGGCGAAGGCCATGCGCACGCAGGTGCCCGATCCCTGGTCCCACGCCACGTAGCTGTCGCCTCCCCACCCGTCCGAGGCGCGGTCGGCGGTCTCGCTGTCGAGGTGCTGGTCGAGCGTGAGGTACAGCGCCCACTGGCCGTAGCTGCCCTGGTCGATGGGGCGGAACCCGTCGGAGGCGGGCTGGGAAACGGCGATCGGGTCCTCCCCCCGGAGGTAGACGGACGGGAACAGGATCTCCTCGCTCGTCGTGGGCGGCTCCCGGAAGGCGGCGTCGACCCGTGCCTCGCCGCCTTGGTCGAGAAGTGCTCCGAGGAAGAAGGGACCGAACAGGTAGGGGAACTGCGCCAGCTGGGTGACGATCGGAGGGATCCGGCTGCCGGCAGCCCGCCGGGCGAACTCGGCGGCCTCACGGTCGAGCTCCTCCTGCTCGGAGGCGCTGAGCGTCTGGGAGTAGGCCATCTCGATCGTGACCGACACGCCCTCGATCAGCGCCGAGAACGCCAGCGACGACTCGTCGTCGGCCTCGTCGACCTCGGGACGGTGCAGCTCGAAGTGCTGGTCGTCGAGCGCATGGCTCAGCTCGTGCGCGAGGGTGGTGCGCACGTACGGGGTGAGCTCGGCCCCTCGCAGCACCAGCTGGTCGGACTCGGGATCGTAGAAGCCGAGGACCGACGTCCGGTAGAACTCAATGAACGTGTCGAACAGGTCGACGTCAGGGCCGATCAGCCCGAGAGCCCGGAGCACCTTCTCGCTGTTGTCGGTCTCGGCCCGGTTCTCCTCGCTGCCGTCGAGGAGGCGGTCGACGAAGGCTTCGTCGTCGAGCAGTTCGACGACGACCGGGCGCAGGAACTCCAGCTCGCGTTGATCGGCGACGAACGCCGACAGCTCGGCCACCGCACGCTCGACCGGTGTGCGGGGCACGGTCGAGGTGGTGGGCGCCGTGGTGGGGATCGGCGGCTCCACCGGCGCGGGAGCGGTGGCGGGCTCGTCGACCGCCGTGGTCGGCGTCGCATCGGCGGGCGGCTCCACCGTGGCGAGATCCTCGCCCTGGCGGTCGATCAGGAACAAGGCGGCGCCGTTGCCGGCGAGCACGAGGGCGACCGCCACGGCGACGGCGACCACGCGGACCCGGCTGCGACGCCGCGGCGGCGGCGGCTCGGCCGGCTCTCCCGGCCCAGCCGGCGGCCACGGTGGTCGGGCGCTGGGAGGGGCTTGGTCGGCGAGGGTCACCGGAGTCCTAATCGTTCCTGCGGTTGCGGGGCACGATGAGCCCTTCTTCGTCGGTCGGAACCGAGGTCGAGGACGTCGTCGTCTCGTCGGCGGCCGTGGTGGGCGGGAGGGTGATCACCGACGACGGGGTCGGCGTGGTCGTCGTGGTGGTCGCCGGCTCGAGCTCGGTGTCGGGGCTCGTCGGCGGATCGACCGGCGGTGGCCCCAGCTCTGCCGCAGGAGGCGGCGCCGGGCTCACCGCGGTCTTCCCGTCGAGCACGTAGACCGCATCCCCCCGGGCCACCAGGCTCGGGAAGTACTCGGCGATGTGCATCGGGATGCGGACGCAGCCATGCGACGCCGGGTAGGTCGGCACGGACGTGGCGCCGTGGACGGCCACCCCCCCTCCGGTGAAGTACACGGGGTTGTAGAGCTTGCCCAGTCGCGACGTGCGCCAGCCCGGGTAGCGCCACATGAAGCGGTGAGCACCCACCGGGGTGATGGCGGTACCGCAACCGCCGTCGGCGCAGTAGCGCTTGTTGTTGCCGGAGGAGATGTGGGTGATCAGGCGCAGCTGGTCGCCCTTGTAGAGGAACAGGAGCTGGCGGGGCAGGTCGATCTCCACCCGCTCGGTGCCTCCATCGGGCATCAGGGGGGAGGGCGTGCGTGGGTCGGCCAGGGCGGCTTCGACCGCGGGGGTGACCTCACCGGTGGGCTCCATCCCGTGGAGCTTCTGGAACGCCTGCACGGCGTAGACGGTGCCGAGACCGTAGACGCCGTCGACGGCTCCGGGGTCGAAGTGCAGCTCGGTGAGCCGACGCTGGATGGCCGCCACCTGGTCGCCCTCTGCACCGCGTACCAGCCCGACCACCTGCGGCTTGGCGGTGGTCGTGGTCGTGGTCGTGGTCGCCTCGGTGGTCGACGTGGTGGTGGACGCGGTGGTGGAAACGATCCCGCTCGTGGTCGTGGTCGAGGACGGCACCGATAGCGCCACGGAGCGGCCGTCGGGGGCGGTCAGCACGAAGGCGGCACCGGCCACGAGGACGAAGACCACGGCGGCGGCGACGGCGACGCCGGCCCAGCGGGTTGGGTTCATCAGTTCCGGTCCTCCTGGTCGTCCGGCCTTCGACCACGTCGACGCCCGAACCTTCAACCTGATGTCCCCCGCCCCGGCGACAGTGAACGCACCACGTAGAGACTTCGTCAAGCCACGGAGCGTGTGCTTGGCGTTTCCGGTGTCCGAGGCGAGGGTATCCCCCCTGGGCCTGGTCGGGCGCGACGGCGGAGCGCCCGACCCGGCGAGGCCCAGCGGTGGCGCCGACCGGACGGCGGGAACCATGCCCGATGGGGGTGCCGACGGCGGGACTCGAACCCGCATGCCCGAAGGCAGTCCCTTTTAAGGGGACCGTGTCTACCGTTCCACCACGCCGGCGACGCCACGTTAGGACCGCGGAGTCGCTCCAGCGGTGAGGTCGGGGCGTGGCCGGGGCGGCACTCCGGCGCACGACGAGCTGCTCCCGGCGCCAGGACCGCCGTGCCGGACTTCTACGACTGATCGGTCGGTTCGAGCTCGAGCGCTGCGGAGTTGATGCAGTAGCGCAGCCCGGTGGGTCGGGGGCCGTCGTCGAAGAGGTGGCCGAGATGGGAGTCGCACCGTGCGCACCGCACCTCCACCCGGGACATGCCGAGGCTGCGGTCCACCACCCGGGTCACCCTCTCGTCGTCGATCGCCGCCCAGAAGCTCGGCCACCCGGTGCCCGAGTCGAACTTCTCGTCGCTGCGGAACAGCTCGGCGCCGCAGCCCCGACAGCGGTAGACGCCGGGATCCTTGGCATCCCAGTACGCCCCGGTGAATGCCCGCTCCGTACCGGCGTGGCGCAGCACCTCGTACTCTTCGGGGGTCAGGCGCCGACGCCACTCCTCATCGGTCGGTGGCACCGGCTCGGCTGACGGACGGTCGCTCATGGCCTCATGCTAAAGGGGGCTGGCACCGACCCATCGAGCCAGCAGCTCCGACCTGCGCTCGTGCCACTCCTCGGCGGTGATGGCGAAGCGGAGGTGGTCCTCCCATACGCCGTTGATCTCCAGGTAGCGCTCGGCGGTGCCTTCGCAGCGCAGGCCCAGCTTCTCGACCACCCGGCGGCTGGGTCGGTTCCTGGGCACGATGGCGACCTGGAGGCGATGGAGGCTCAGGTCCTCGAAGGCGAAACGGATGACCACCACCAGCGCTTCCGGCACGTAACCGCGACCGGCGAACATCTCGTCGATCCAGTAGCCCACGTAGCCGTTTTGGAACGGGCCCCGCTGGATGCCGTTCAGGTTGATCTCGCCGCAGAGCTGGTCGCCGACGAAGATGCCGAAGCCGTAGCCGCTGCCCAGGTGCCGCTCCCTCTCACGGGCTTTGCAGCGTGCGGCGAAGGCGGAGCGACTGCGGATCACGTCGGGCGAGCCGGGCGGTCGGCGCGGCTCCCAGGGCGTCAACCACTCATGGCTGCGCAGCCGGACCGCCTGCCAGGTGCCGAAGTCGCCGGGGTGCAGTGGGCGCAGCGTGATGCGTCGGCCCTGCAAGGAGTTCGGCTCCTGCTCGACAGCCGCTGACACCGCCCGGATAGTAGCGAGGCGCCCCGAAGCGGTCGCGAGAGGGCGGCGCTCAGGCCACCTCGCCGGCCATCAGGCTCCGAGCCAGGCCGTCGAGGATGTCGGCTTCGGAGACCAGGCAGGCGTCGAGGTCGAAGTAGCGAAGCACGGCGACGAGGATGCAGCACCCACCCACGATGACGTCGGCTCTGGCTTCCTCGAGCCCCGGGTTGTGGACGCGGTCGGCACGACGCTCGGTGGCGAGCGTGCGGAAGACGTCCTCGGCCGCCGCTCGGGACAGGCGGAAGTGGTGGATCAGCTGCGAGTCGTAGCGCGGGAGGCCGAGCTCGACGGCGGCCACCGTGCTCACCGTGCCCGCCAGGCCGACCATGAGTGCGGCCTCCTTGGTGGCCGGTGCCTCGCGCACGACGTCGTCGAGATGGGCCTCGACGACGTCGAGGGCGGCGCTGAGCTCCTCGGGCCGGGGAGGGTCGCCGTGGAGGTACTGCTCGGTGAGACGCACGCACCCGGTGTCGACCGACAC
>JAHWJH010000135.1 GCA_019348555.1 Actinomycetota bacterium | reverse complement strand
ACGAGATCGACAAGATCGCCCGCAAGTCGGAGAACCCCTCGATCACCCGTGACGTCTCGGGCGAAGGCGTGCAGCAGGCGCTGCTGAAGATCCTGGAGGGCACCACCGCCTCGGTGCCACCACAGGGGGGGCGCAAGCACCCCCACCAGGAGTTCATCCAGATCGACACCACCAACATCTTGTTCATCTGCGGCGGGGCGTTCGCCGGGCTGGAGAAGATCATCGAGTCGCGCACCGGTCGCAAGGGCGTGGGCTTCGGAGCCGACATTCGTCGCTCCGAGGACAAGGACCTCGGCCACATCCTGGCCAAGGTGCTGCCCGAAGACCTGCTGCGCTTCGGGCTCATCCCCGAGTTCATCGGTCGACTGCCCGTGATCGGCGCAGTGTCGAGCCTCGACGCCGAGGCTCTGGTGAGCATCCTCGTCGAGCCCAAGAACGCCCTGGTGAAGCAGTACCGGCGGATGTTCGAGTTCGAGGAGGTCGAGCTCGAGTTCTCGAACGACGCCCTGGAAGCGGTGGCCGAGCAGGCGCTGCTGCGGGGCACCGGCGCCCGGGGCCTTCGGGCGATCCTCGAGGAGGTGCTGCTGCACGTCATGTACGACCTGCCCAGCGCCACCGACGTGGGCCGCTGTCTCATCGATCGCGACGTCGTCCAGGAGAAGGTGAACCCCACCTTGGTGCCACGCAGCGAAGCCCCCAGGGCCCAACGCCCGCGTCGGGCCGCCAGCTGACCCGGCGGGCCGGCGCCTCGCGCCTTGCCCGCACCGCCCTTCCGTGATGCCGACCTGGTCCTACGACGACGCCCTCGCCTACCTCGACGCCCACGTCGACTACGAAGCGTTGGCCAGTGGTCGCTTCGAAGCACCGAACCTCGAACGCATGCAACAGCTGTGCGCACTGTCCGGTGCCCCCCAGCACGCGCAGCCGGCGCTGCACCTCACCGGCACCAACGGCAAGGGCTCGACGGCGAGGATGGCCACGGCACTGCTCGGCGCTCACGGCCTGAAGGTCGGCACCTACACCAGTCCCGACCTGGGCCGGGTCAACGAGCGGCTGTCGCTCGACGGCGTTCCCATCGACGACGAAGCCTTCGCCGACGCCATCGCCGCAGTGGCGGGCCTCGAGGCGGGGAGCGGCATCCGTCCGACGCGCTTCGAGATCCTCACCCTTGCCGCGCTCCGCTGGTTCGCCGAGGAGGCGGTCGACGTGGCCGTGGTCGAGGTCGGCATGGGGGGGCGCTGGGACGCCACCAACGTGGTCGACGCCACCGTCGCCGTCGTCACCAACGTCGGGCTCGACCACACCGGGGTGCTGGGGGCGACTCGCCTCCGCATCGCCGGGGAGAAGTCGGGCATCGTCAAGCCCGCCAGCACCCTGGTGCTGGGCGAGACCGACCCTGAGCTGGCCGCCGTCTTCGATGCCACCGGCCCCGCCGCCACGTGGCGTCGCGGTGCCGACTTCGACTGCAGCGCCAACGTGGTGGCCGTGGGCGGGCGGATGCTCGACCTGCGTACGCCGGGAGCAAGCTACGAGCAGGTGTTCCTCCCCCTGCACGGCGAGCACCAGGGTGACAATGCCGCCGCCGCCCTCGCCGCCGTGGAGGCGTTCTTCGGGCGGCCCGTCGACGACGACGTGCTGCGGGAGGGGCTGGCCGGCGTGGCCGTCCCCGGGCGCTTCGAAGTGGTGGGCCGCCAGCCCCTGGTCGTGCTCGACGGCGCACACAACCCCGACGGCTGTCGAGCCGCCGCCCGCACGCTGGATGACTTCTCCTTCGCGGGGGGGCCGGTGCTCGTGGTCGGCATGAACCGGGGGCGCTCTGCGACCGAGATGCTCGCCGCGCTGGGCGTCGAGCGGGCCAGGCTGGTCGTGGCCTGTTCGGTCGACTGGCCCCGAGCGCTGCCCGCCGAAGAGGTGGCCGTCGCCGCCCGCCGGCTCGGCGCCGAGGCGGAAGCGGTGCCCGACGTACCAGAAGCCCTCCGGCGTGCCCTCGGCGTGGCCACGAGCGACGACGCCGTGCTCGTCACCGGCTCGCTGTACGTGGTCGGCGCCGCCCGTCCGCTCCTGGTCAGCTGAACGTGCCCATTCAGGAGTCTCCGAGCTGCAGGGCAGTGCCGAGGCTCCACCATTGGTCCCCGCAGCGCGGGCGCTAGGGTGCCGGCCCTATGTCACGGTCTCTGGTCATCTGCAAACCCGACGCCGTGGAGCGGCGCCTCACGGGCGAGATCCTGCGCCGGCTCGAAGCCAAGGGGCTACGGCTGGTGGCGGTGGAGCTTCGCACCATCGACGATGACACCGCCCGCCGTCACTACGCCGAGCACGAGGCCAAGAGCTTCTTCTCCGACCTGGTGGCCTTCATCATCCGCAGCCCCTCGCTGCTGGTCGTGGTGGAGGGCCCCGGTGACGACACCTGGGAGGTGGTGCGGACCCTGATCGGACCCACCGATCCGGCCACGGCGCCTCCCGGCACGATCCGGGGCGACTTCGGCCTCGAAGTCACGGAGAACCTGGCCCACGGCAGCGACTCCCGCCAGTCGGCCCAGAGGGAGATCGACATTTTCTTCCCTTCGCTCGGCTGAGCCGAGCGGACGGGCTTGTGGCGGGCGCTCGGGTGCACCTAGCCTGGCCTGAGTCCTCCCGGTTCAGGACTACCGGTTCGGAGGCCAGCTCGCATGGCAGACAACATCCTCTCCAACGTCATGGGCCGCGACATGGCGGTCGACTTGGGGACGGCCAACACCCTCGTCTACGTGCGCGGCCGCGGGATCGTGCTCAACGAGCCGTCGGTGGTGGCCATCAACATCAAGGACGGTCGCCCGGTGGCGGTGGGCACCGAGGCCAAGCGCATGCTCGGGCGTACGCCCAGCCACATCCAGGCGATCCGGCCTCTGAAGGACGGTGTCATCGCCGACTTCGAGATCTGCGAGAAGATGCTCCGCTACTTCATCCACAAGGTGCACCAACGCCGGTGGGTGAAGCCGCGGATGGTGATCTGCGTTCCGTCGGGCATCACCGGCGTCGAGCAACGGGCGGTGCAGGAGGCGGCCGAGTACGCCGGCGCCCGCAAGCCCGCCTACATCATCGAAGAGCCCATGGCGGCCGCCATCGGCGCCGGGCTGCCCGTCCAGGAGCCCACCGGCAACATGATCGTCGACATCGGCGGCGGCACCACCGAGGTGGCGGTGATATCCCTTGGCGGCATCGTGTCGAGCCAGTCGGTGCGCGTCGGTGGTGACGAGCTCGACGACGCCATCCTGCAGTTCATCAAGAAGGAGTACAGCGTCGCCCTCGGTGAGCGCACCGCCGAGGAGGTCAAGATCACCCTCGGGTCGGCGTGGCCGCTCGAAGAGGAGCTCACTGCCGAGATTCGCGGCCGCGACCTCGTCACCGGGTTGCCCAAGACCATCCTCACCTCCACCACCGAGATCCGTGAGGCGCTGGAGGAGCCGGTGTCGGCGGTGGTCGACGCGGTCAAGGTGACCCTCGACAAGACCCCCCCGGAGCTGGCCGCCGACATCATGGAGAGCGGCATCGTGATCACCGGCGGGGGAGCGCTGCTGCTCGGTCTGAGCGAGCGGCTCCAGGCCGAGACGGGCATGCCCATCCGCGTGGCCAGCCAACCCCTACAGTCCGTCGCCGCGGGCGCCGGCCAGTCCCTGGAGGAGTTCGAGGCGCTGAAGGGCGTGCTCTTTTCGTCGACGTCACGCTGACCGCCCGAGGCCATGGCACTGTCCCGCCGCGGAGGCCGTTCCCGCTTCACTCTCGTGTTCCTGCTCCTGACGTCAGTGACCGTGATCACCCTCGACTTCCGCGATGACGGGACCGGTTTGGTCTCCGCCGTGCGCAACGGCGCGGCCGATGCCTTCTCGCCGGTGCGCTCGGTGGCGGCGTCGGTGCTGGATCCCGTGAGCGACGCCCTCGCCGGCATCACCCGCTACGGCAACCTGGAGGAGGAGAACGCCGCGCTGCGGGCCCGCATCGCCGAGCTCGAAGGCAACGAGCTGCGCGCCGAAGGGTCCGAGCGGGAGCTGGCCGAGGCGTTGGCGCTGCTCGACCTCGACTTCGCCGGCGACCTGCCTCGCGTCGACGCCCGGGTGGTGTCGGCTCCGGTGTCCAACTTCGAGCAGACGATCGAGCTCGACCGCGGCAGCGACGACGGCATCGACGTCGACATGCCCGTGGTCACCGGTGCCGGCCTGATCGGAAGGACCGTGGCCGTCTCGGCCTCGCGTGCGGTGGTGCAGCTCGTCACCGATCCCGGCTCCTCGGTGGGTGTGCGCCTCTCGCGGTCGTCGGAGGTTGCGGTGGCCGAGGGACAGGGACCGGGTGGCCTGTTGGCGCTCAGATTCGTCGACGCCGGCGTCGACGTCGACGTGCTCGAGCTGGTGGTCACCAGCGGGCTCGACGACAGCATCTTCCCCCCCGGCATCCCGCTGGGACGGGTGGCGTCGGTCGAAGCCGGCACCGGGCAGTTCCAGCAGCTGGTGGAAGTACGCCCGGTGGCCGACGTGGTGGGCCAGCGCCTGGTGTCGGTGATCAAGATACGGCGGTCGTTGCAGTGACCACCGCCACCCGCCTACCTCCCATCCTGCTCGCCGCCGTGGTGCTGCACACCGCGGTGTTCCCCCAGCTGCGGGTGTTCGGGGTGGCGGCCGACGTGCTGCTGCTCGTGGCCATCGCCGCGGGTCTGTCGGGAGGGGCCGACCGTGGTGCGGCCGTCGGGTTCTTCGCCGGGCTGTTGGCCGACTGCTTTCTGCAGACGCCGTTCGGGCTCTCGGCCTTGACCTACAGCCTCGTGGGCTACGGCGTGGGCGCCTTCCAGGCCACCGTGTTGCACCAGGGCCGGTGGATCACGCTGATGACCACGTTCGTCGCCAGCGCCATCGGGGTGGTGCTCTTCGCCGCCATCGCCACGGTGGTCGGCCACGATGACATGGTGGCATTGCGCCTGTTCGGCATCGCCGGTGTCGTGGCCTCGCTCAATGCTGCCATGGCACCGGGCGCGGTACGGGCCCTGTCGTGGGCCGTGGAGCCCGGCATGGCCAGCGGGCCGGTCCTGCGATGACCGCCGACACCCCACGCCTGCGGCTGGGCATCCTCGCCGTGGTGGCGGTGTCGCTGTTCGCGGCACTCTTCGCGAGGCTGTGGTTCCTCCAGGTGCTCACCGCCGGCGAGCATGAGCTGGCCGCCCAGCGCAACCAGCGCCGCACCATCCCGCTGCCCGCCACGCGAGGTCGGATCCTCGACCGCAACGGGGAGGTGCTGGTCGCCAACCGCGCCTCCAACGTGGTCACCGTCGACCGTGCCCGACTCGGTCTGCTCGATGCCGACGAGCGGGACGAGCTCCTGGTGCGCCTGGCTGCGGTGATCGACCGTCCCCCATCGATGGTCCGCCAGCGTCTCGACGACCAGCGCCTGGGCCCCTTCACGCCCGTACCCGTGGCCGAGGACATCGACGAGGCCGTTCTGATCGAGCTGCGGGAGCGTCGAGCCGAGTTCCCGAGCGTCGAGGCACAGCAGGCGGCGGTGCGGGCCTACCCCCACGGCACGCTGGCGGCCCACGTCCTCGGCTACGTCGGCGCCATCAACGCCGAAGAGCTCGCCACCCTGGGAAGCCCGTACCGGACCGGGTCGCGCATCGGCAAGGACGGCATCGAGCGGACGTTCGAGTCCGACCTGCGCGGCGTCGACGGCGAGGTCGTCATCGAGGTCGACGCCAACGACGCGCCCGTGC
>JAHWJH010000134.1 GCA_019348555.1 Actinomycetota bacterium | reverse complement strand
GACGACTCCCTGCGCCGCTTCGCCACCGCCCTGGTGAACCGGCCCGGGCCCCGCGTCCTGGTCTGGACCGAAGAAGACCTCAACGCGCTGGCGGCTGAGCAACCGCCCTGGGATGGCGCCGAGAGCGGTGCGCACCAGCAAGCTCCGGAATCACGGTCTTCCTTCGGCATCGCCTACGCGCCCGGCGCGGTCGAGCACACGGGCCGGTACCGGCCGCTGTCGGAGTGGCTCCGGCGCCAGGACGGCCAGCCCATCCGTCTCACGTTCGATGAGCTGGAAGAGCGGACGGGCATCACGCTGCCGGAGCCGTGCCGGCACCACGTCTCCCAATGGACGAGCTACCAGGACAGCCTGGTGGCCCGGGCCATCATCGACGCTGGCTGGTACGCCGGCGAGGTGGACCTCGACGACACCACCGTGGTCCTCAGTCCCGAAGAACCGCTGTCCCGGAGCTGAGCGACGCGGCTGGTTCCCGGAGGCCGGTCCCCTGAGAAAGGGCAGCTGCCGCTGTTCTGCGGCGGACCCGATCGCACCTCAGCGTTACGCTATGGGCGTGCCCTCTCGGGCCGCGAGCCGAACCGACGAAGGCGCCACCCGCAGCGCCGGCGGGACGGAGGCGCCGTCCGCACCAGGTCGTAAAGAAGCGCGCCGCGTACACGACTGGCGCCAGGTCCACGAACAGCTGTCGCAGCGACCCCGCTCCGACTTGACGGCAGGCGAGCTCGACGTCCTGGCCGAGGCCCTGTTCTGGCTCGACCGACCGGAGGAGTCCGTCGGCGTCCGCCGGGACGCCTATGCCGCCCACGTGGCGGCCGGGACGATGGAAGGAGCAGCACGCGCCGCGTGGCAGCTCTTCTACGACCACTTCCTGGTGGGCGAGACGGCGGTGGCCGGGGGCTGGCTCGACCGGGCCCGCCGCCACGCCACCGAGGCCGCCAGCGTGGTCGAGGCCGGTTTCGTGGCCGTGGCCGACGCCGACTGTGCCGCCGCCGAGGGCAACCTCGATGCCGCCGCCGACCATGCTCACCGAGCGTTGGAGGTCGGGCGGTCCGCCGGCGACCCCGACATGACGGCCATGGCCCTCCAAGCCAGAGGACGGATGCTGGTGGCCCGCGGCCAGCCACGCGACGGCATGGCGCTGCTCGACGAGGCCATGCTGGCGGCCGTCAACGGGGAGCTCGCCCCCCTCTTCACCGGCTGGGTGTACTGCAACGTGCTGTCGACGTGCCACGACGTGGCCGACCTCCGCCGAGCCGGCGAGTGGAACGACGCCGCCATGCGCTGGTGCGAGCAGCTGCGGGACGGTGCCTTCTACCCGGGCATCTGCCGCCTGCACGTGGTCGAGCTGGCGTGCCTGCGGGGGACGTGGGAGGCCGCCGAGGCCGACGCCCGGCGTGCATGCGGTGAGCTGACCGCCCACGACCCCCGCTTCGCCGGCGAGGCCTACTACCTCGCCGGCGAGATGCGCCGCCTGGTGGGCGATCTCGACGGGGCCCAGGAGGCCTTCACCCAGGCCCATCAGCTGGGCCGGCTGCCCCAGCCGGGCCTGGCTCGAGTCCGCCTCGCCCAGGACCGCCCCGACGCCGCGGCCAAGGGGCTGAGCCTCGCCCTCGATGCCGGTCCGTCGTCGCCGCTGCATCGGGCGCAGCTCCTGGCGGCGACGGCCGAAGCCGAGCTCCGACTCGGCCACCGGGATGCGGCCCGGGCGGCGGCGGCCGAGCTGGTGTCGATCGCCGGCACCGTCGACAGTCCCTTCCTGGCCGCCATGGCCGCCGCCACCGAGGGTGAGGTCCTTCTCGCCGAGGACGACGTGGTCGGCGCGCTGGCACGGTCACGCCAGGCGGTGACGGCGTTCCAGCAGCTCCAGCTGCCCTATGAGGCGGCACTGGCCCAGGTCTCCCTCGCCCGGGCGGCGCGCCGGGCCGGCGACGACGACTCGGCTGCGCTCGAGCTCGGCGCGGCGCTGGCCGCCTTCCTGCTCTTCGCCGCCTATCTGGACGTGCTGATCGAGCGCGGCGTCATGAACCAGTATCTGGTCAACCTGGCCGAGCCGCGCGTGTTTATCGGCGGCTTCATCGGCGCGATGCTGATCTTCCTCTTCTCATCCCTGGCCATCCGCGCCGTGGGCCGCGCCGCTGGCGACATGATCCAGGAGGTCCAGCGCCAGTGGGCCGAGCGGCCTGGCATCCTGACCGGCGTCGAGCGGCCCGACTATGCCCGCTGCGTGCGCATCAGCGTCGGGGCGGCGCTGCGGACCTCGGCGGCGTAGTCCTCCACCTCGCCGTGGGGCGCGTCGCCGGTGGCGCCCAGGCCGCCGGCGGTGCTGGCGCGGAAGCGGGCGTAGACCGTGCCGAGCTTGGCGCCGATCGGCACGGCGAAGCCCAGGGAGTTGGGGCCGCTGGCCAGGGCGAGGTTGTTGAAGACCTTCTCGCCGGCGTCGGCGAAGTCGCCGTCGCCGTCCAGCGCGACAGAGGCCTGTGCCAGCGGGGCGGGGCCGGTGGTGTTGACGCGGAACTCTTCCCCGAGCGCCTGGCCCGCCGGAAGAATGGTGACCTTGGCCACGGGGTCGGCGTGCTCGCACAGGGCCGCCACCAGAGCGTGGCCGGCTTCGTGCACGGCCACGGCCCGCTTCTCCTGGGGCAGCAACACGTTGGACCCTTCGCGCCGCCCGAGAATGATCCGGTCACGGGCGTCGTCCAGATCCTGCGGCTGCACCACGTCGCGCCCGTCGCGCACGGCGAAGATGGCCGCCTCGTTGACCAGGTTGGCGAGGTCAGCGCCGCTGAAGCCCGGCGTCCCCCGTGCGACCACATTGAGGTCCACCTCAGGCGCCAGCTTCTTGCCCCGGCAGTGCACGACGAGGATGGCCCGGCGATCGGCCCGGTTGGGCAGGGGCACGGTCACCTGTCGGTCGAAGCGGCCGGGGCGGAGCAGTGCGGGGTCGAGGACCTCAGGCCGGTTGGTGGCGGCCAGGACCACGATCCCCTCCGCCGGGTCGAACCCGTCCATCTCCGCCAGCAGCTGGTTGAGCGTCTGTTCCCGCTCGTCGTTGGAGACCACGGCGCTGCCACCGCTGCGTCGCTGTCCGATGGCGTCGATCTCGTCGATGAAGACGATGGCGGGCGCCCGCCGACGCGCTTCGGCGAAGAGGTCCCGCACTCGGGCTGCCCCCACGCCGACGAACATCTCGACGAAGCTCGACCCGGTGACGGAGAGGAAGGGGACGTGGGCCTCACCCGCCACCGCTCGGGCGAGCAGCGTCTTGCCCGTACCCGGGGGGCCCGCCATGAGCACCCCTCGGGGAGCGATGGCACCTGCCTTCCGATAGCGGTCGGGCTGTCGCAGGAAGTCGACGATCTCGGCGACCTCCTGCTTGACCCCCTCGTAGCCGGCCACGTCGCCGAACTGGGTCTTGGGCCGTTCGCTGTCGAAGACCTTGGCTCCCGAGCGCCCGATCCCCATGACGCCGCCGAACTGTCGGCCCGCTCCGCGCCCCATGAGGACGAAGAGGCCGAGGAGGAGGAGGAACGGCGCAAGGGACAGGAGGACGTCGAGCCAGGCACTTCCCGTCCCCGGCCTCACCGCCTCGATGTGGACGTTCCTGCCCTCGAGGCGCTCGAGCAGTCGCTCACCCGTCAGTGTCACAGGGATCGTGGTCACGAACCGGGAGCCGTCGTGCATCGTCCCGCGGGTCTGCCCGTCGGGGCGAACCGTCACGGAGCGGACGTCGCCCCGCTCCACCCGCTCCACGAACTCGGTATAGGCGAGCTCCTCGGCGTCTTCACCAGGCACGGGGGTGAACAGCAGCATCAGGCTGATGGCAAGGCCCACCGGGACCAGCCAGGCCCTCCAGCGCGGCGGTGGGGGCGGCGCCGAGCCCTTGGGATGGTCGTCGGGGGGACCCGAGCTGGCCTGGGTCGTCGGGTGGCGGCTCACCGTCGTATCCACAGGTTCAGGACGACGGTGGCGACGAGCGAGACCAGCACGCTGGTCGCCAGCGGGATGTACACGCGTACGCGATCAGTGCCGAAGCTGAGATCTCCGGGGAGCCGGCCGATGCCGACCCGGCCGGCGAGCATGAGCACGCCGCCGACCACGGCCAGCACCAAGGCAAGCCCGACCAGCGCCCGGCCGATATCCCCAAGGCTCATCGTCCTACCTCCTGCGCAAGACCGAGGATGAGGGGCTGCCTCGAGCCAACGCTTACCCGACCGACACCTGTGTCACGCGGCACCGTCATGCTGCTCGGGCTGACCAGAACGGTTCCAAATTGGGACCGGCATCGCCGGCCGGCAGTTGCTGGCCCTGCGCCGGCTCCAGCCCCAGCTGCAGGTCAAGGAGGTGGTAGACGGGCACGAGTACCTTCCGGTAGTACCCGATGGCGATAGCCAGCATGAGCACCACGCCGGTGGCAACCAGAGCCACCGCCAGCCAGTAGTGCCATGGCCGGGCGACAGCGAGGACCCAAAGAGCACCCATAGCAGCCCTCCTCTCGGTCCAACCTCCTGGGCTCGTCCTCCGAGCCACATTCCTCTCGAACGGTTGTGCGTGCGGTTGCCTCGGTGGCTTTCAACGGCGGCGCCCGACCACAGATTCCCGTCGTCGGCATCGAGGCTCCGCATGGCATCGGCCGAGCTCACGCCGGGGCGCAGGTGCTCCTGTTGGTCGACGACCTCGACGTGGGGGTGATCACCGGCTCCTCGGCCACCTCACGCTCGACCCGACCAGGAACGACCGGGGCCATGGACGCACCGAGGCTTCGTCCCGGATGTCTCGCGACGACGGCCCGCGAGGTCTCGCGACATCGCGCTAAGCCGCGGTGCCGGCCGACGGGACGGCGGCGTGGCGGGGTCGTTGGCCATGTCGAGGCGCCCCGGCTGGTCAGGTCAAGCGCCCGTCCTCGTACCCTGGTTCGGCAGATGGACATGACCGTCTACTTCAACCCGGGCTGCTCGAAGTGCCGGACCACCCAGTCGATCCTGGCGGAGCGCGGCGTCGATGCCGACTACGTCGAGTACCTCCAGCGGGCACCGACGCGCGAGGAACTGGAGCGCGTCATGAGACTCCTCGGCTTCGACGATCCCCGTCAGATGATGCGCACCGGCGAGGCGGTCTACAGCGAGGTCGGACTCGAGAGCGCGGGTCGGGACGAGCTTCTCGACGCCATGAGCCAGAACCCGATCCTGATCGAACGCCCCATCGTGATCCTGGGCGATCGCGCCGTCATCGCCCGCCCACCGGACCGGGTCCTCGAGCTGCTCGACGGGGGATGAGGCCGCTCAGCGCGGCTTCGAGCGCCTCCGGCCTGCGGGGGCTGGCACGACCGGCGCCCTGGTGTCGAAGCGCGGCCACGCCGAGCGTCGCGCCTGGCTCAGGCGTCTGAGGGCCACCAGGGCGGCCTCGAAGATGACCGTTCCCACACCACCGCCCTCCACGGCATCGGCCCGCGAGTCGACCCGGACCGTGCCCAGCTCGTCGGCGGCCAGGGCGTCGGCGACGTAGGTCGGAACACCTCCAACGGATGGTCGTGGCCGAGGCGCCGCAGCGCGACCAGGGCGTCGGCCAGCGCCCGCCGGGCGGGGTGCTGGCCGTCGACGGCGCAGCCCAGATCGCCCAGGAAGCCGACGCCGACGTGAAGGGCCAGCTCACCGCCAGCCTGTCGCTGGAAGGCGCCTGGGGCGCGCTGTCGGAGCGGCGCGGCCGCGGCGACGTCGTCGTCTCCGGCCGCGGCATGTACCGCGTGCCGCTCGTGCTGGAGCTGATGCAGGTGACGAACCTGGCGGTGCCGCTGAGCGGGCCGTTCAGCGAAGCCACCGCGCGCTACGGCGTCGAGGGGCA
>JAHWJH010000133.1 GCA_019348555.1 Actinomycetota bacterium | reverse complement strand
CAGCCGCGCTAGTTTGATTCCGGACGGCGTCCGTGATCCCCTCTATTTTGGAAGGCGGTCAGCGATCCAATGCGAAGGACCAGATTTCTGCGCAGCGGTTCGAGCACTGCTCGCGGTGGAGGTGGCATAGGGACCAATAACGATATCACAATTTAGTCTTAGGGTTGGGAACTCTTGCAGTCGGTCTTATCGGCTACGCTATTTTTGCTGCATTCCTTCTAAGGCTTCCGGCGAGCGCGCACTTGGGCCCCTATGCTGCAGTATTCACATTTTGCGCCACAGAGGTGTCACTTTCAGGCGAAGCCTCGTTGCAGTCGAGAAGGGCGATCGTCTGCGCTCACTCTTCTGGTGCCACGAGAAAGCTCCCCACGATGAGCGGCGGGGCGACGATTCCCCCGGCCAAGGCCCACAGCGGGCCTCCGCCGAGTGCAACAACGACGCCGGCATTGGCGAGGAGGCCCCCATGGAACATCACGATGAACAGGACGTGGCCCAGGCAGCGACGCATTCCTTGACCGGAACCACCCCTTGCTCTTGGACCTTCCTCCCTTTTGGCTGCAGGGGTCGGAAGGGCTGGCATCGGCTTGCGCCAGCCGGTTGTCTCCTCTCCGCGCCCATCGCCAGTTGACGTCTGTGCCTGACGGGCTTGTGGCGTTCCGTTCTCCGGCGGCTGAACCACGTAGGCGAGAACCAAGAAACCGCCGCCTGTGGCCAGGCTCAGCCAAACGGGCCAGGTCCTGAGTCCGACGAGGGCAACCGTGGTTCCCTGAACGGCCAGGAAACCGGCTGTGGCCAGGCGTGCCATCATGAACCTTTGCTGGTGACGGAACCGCTCCCTTCCAACCCTGTTGAGAGGGGCTGGTACGGGGACAGGAGGCGGCAGACAAGCCTTCGGAGCAGGACGTCGACGTCCGAGGTGGCCAAATAGAACGGCGACCACAAAGAGGGCCAGCGCGGCAACGAGCGGAGGGAGGAAGATCTCCACCATACCCAGCACGGCGGAAACTCCAAGTCCATATACGACGACAAAGACAAGGCAGACCGGGATACAGGGCAATAACGGCGCCGCCGTGCAAAGAGCAACGAGTTTCACGAAGTCGCGGACGGTCGGATCCTCCTTCGGGTTCTCCAGCTGTTCGAACAATGCCTCGACTCGTGCCCAGGGGTTAAGCCGCCGCCTTGTCACGTGCTCACCTTTCATCAGCAGGGAGAAGTCGCATGGCATGGATGCGTTATGCTGAGCGGCCAACTCCGTCGATCAGGATTGAGAGAACACATCGAGTCTGCGGATCGACACAAGGATGTCCAGATGGGTACGGAGGCTCTCGACATCCGGAATTCGTCCGGGAGGTTCCTCGTACTTCAACCACCCCCCTGTCGGCAGGTAAGTGATCGTCGGTCTGATTCCCGGCCGCGTCTCGAAGTTCGCTGGTATCGCCTGTACGAGCCCCGCAGCCGCCAAGCGGTCGCGGGCACTTTTGGGGCGGGCCACGATCTCCCACTCGAGAGGCTCGCCTGTCATGGAGGGGGGTTTCGACGAGAGGCACCATTTTCGCCCCCGGCGTGGACACCGTAGTCGTACATCGTAGACGTCGTAGGTATGGCTTACGCCAGTAAAGGGCGGCATGGGCGGCTGGTAGATGACGGTTTTCAAGCATGCCAACACTTCATGCCCCTCATAGGTACCTCGAATGGCGAATAACAAATGTGAGTGCGCTTCGCCGAGAAGGTGACACACCCGACCCAACTGCTGCTGGACCTCGACGTCTTCGGGCCTTTGCTCATTCTTTTCGTGGTTGTGGAATGCGACCAAGGTCATAAGGGTAATCGGTATGAGGAGATTACCGAGGACTGGCCCTATGCAATCCATGAACTGGTCCGAAGTAACCGCGCATGCCAGCGACGCCAACCCTGCGATGACCAATGATCCCGTGATGAGGTAACGCGGGAACTCCTTCCTGAAACTGTTCGAGGTCCGGGCACCGTCCTCTCCGGCCTGGGAGGCATGGTCCGTCGATTCGACGCTCCACGAGCACTGGTCCGAGGGGCTGGTCATGGCCGACGGGTCCCTGTGCTCACCTCGACCGATCTGGCGCCGTCACCGGTCACGAGCACGCAATCCGGCCGCCGGGCGCACTCCAGTTGGGCCAGCGCCCTCATGTAGTCGAGCTGGCCGGTCGTCAGCTCCGGCGCCGCCTTCAGTGCGGCTTGACTCCGTGCTTCGCCCTCTGCCTCCACCTCCCGCTGTTGCGCGTCGGTCCTCGCCTTGTCGACCGCCAAGGCCGACGCCCGGTTGGCGTTGTACTGGTCCCGGACGTTGTCGGGAAGGCTGATCTCCTTGATGACGAAGGTGAACTCCGGGCAGTCGCCGCTCTCGGCGTGGAACGACGGGCCACAGAAGAACTCGCCGCCCAACACGTCGTTCACCCGCCGCTTTAGGTTCGAGCCGATCCCGTTCTGCATCCGGAGGAGGGTGTCGGGGTTGGCGTAGATGTCCTCTGAGCTGTACTGGCGGGCCTCGGCCTGGATGGCGGCCACGATCTGCTGGCGGAAGGTGTCGGCGAGCATGCGGTCCCACCCGCCGTCGGGGGTGAGGTCGGTGCAGCGGTACTTCAGGCAGATCTGCTCGAAGAAGCTCCGGACCACCTCGGGCCGGGTGTTCAGCTTGAAGTACGTCGCGGACTCCCACTGGGTGACCACCCGGTCCGCCGCCGGCGCCCCCACGAACTCCGGCCTGCGGGTGTCACCCTGGTCCGGGTCCTTGGACATGATGTAGTTGCGCTGGGTTGCCGGCAGCTCGTAGAGGTTCTCCATCAGCCCGTAGAAGCGGGTGCGCGTGCCCGGGCCCACCACCTCCTCGAAGTGCTCGCCCTGGATGGGCCCGCCGGTGTAGTGCAGCGTCACCTTGTCGACGGGAACGGATCTCCAACCCCCCACGAACATCACGATCCAGGCGACGAAGCCGAAGGCGCACACCAGCAAGGCAGCGGCAACCACCGGCGCTCCGGGCGGGTTCGGCGGCGGCCGACGAGGCATCACCTGCGATCCATCCGCGCCCGCCACCGTCTCGGGCGACGACCGAGCTGGCACCCCATCGCCGTGATGTCGTCGCCCGCCCACCTTCCGCAACCCCCTCCGCAAGACCGGCTGGGCTGGGGGGTTGCAGAATGTTGGCCCTGCACGACGTTGTGGACGGGTGAAGATATTGGACGATCCCGAGGAGCTCCTCGCCAACGCCCTTGCTGGTCAGCCGGACTGGGACGCGATCTGGCGAGCGGTGCGGGACCCGCTGCGTTGGGCGGTCAGGAGTGTGCTCAGGGGCCGGTCCTATGGTGGTTGCAACGAGGACGACGTCGTGCAGGCGGCCTTCGAGGAGCTGATGGTCAAGGGTTTCGACGGTGCGCCCTCGCTGACGGCACGAGCATGGGTCATCGGCTGGCGCCGGGCGCAGGACCTCCTGCGGAAGCGGAACCCCGAACCGCGTGCCGAGCCGTGCCGGTTCCTCGCCATGGAGGTCGACGACGAGGTTGTCCTTGCCGAGATGCTCCGAGAGAGGGCAGGACGGTTCAAGCGCGCCTTGGTCGCGCTCGCCCAACTTCCCGACAAGCAGCGCTACGCGGTGGAACAGACCGTGCTGAAGGGCCGGTCGCGCACGGCGGTCGCTCGCGAGCTGGGCGTGTCGCACCAGGCGGTGAGCAAGCTCCGGATCAAGGGGATCGACCGGCTCAGGGCGCTCCTTGCCCAGGACTCGCCGCCATCGGAGGAGGAGACGGGGTGAACGACGACGAGCAGTGGCAAGAAGATCTGATCGAGGTCTATCTCCGCTTTCTCCGTGGCCAGGGCGACATGCCGGACCTCGACCAGCTCGGGCCCGAGAGAAGGCTCGAAGCGTGTCAGCTCCTCGAGCTGCTCGACGCCATCACCGACATGGGCGACGACCTAGTGGAGCTCGACGACGGTCTTCTCCCCCAGCAGCCTCGTACCACCTCCGCCGCCGAGGGGCCGGGCCGGAGCGGCGCCACCGGTCCGGTCCTCGAGATCAGCCCAGGTGGCAAGGACGACGAATCGAGAGACGGGCCGGGGAGAGTGGAGCCGACCGCTCGGCCCGTGGTCGACCGGTGGCGGCGGTCGCTCGGGGCGGTGGCCGCCGGGGTCTGTCTGGTGGCGGCGTCGTTGTTGCTCGTGCCGGAGCGGCCGGCTCGAGCGGTCGAGAGCGGGCGGTTGACGCCGAGCTGCGAGACGTCCTTCGGTGCGAACGGCGGGGCCGGTCCTCGGTCGGAGCGGGTGGTCGTGGCCGCGGTGTGGGGGGCGAAGGAGAGGGAACGCTTCGAGGAGGTGCTGCGGGGGTTCGCCGACCGGACGGGCATCGGCGTCGACTTCGCCTTCACTGATCCCGCCGATCCGCAGCAAGCCGACCGCGACATCGGGGGCACGCTCCAATCCCTGATCGACCAGGGCTGTCCGCCCGACGTGGCCCTCCTGCCCCAGCCCGGCCTGCTGAGGAAGCTGGCCCAGGACGGCCATCTCGAGCCCATCGACGCCGTTGTGGGTGGAGAGGTGGAGCGCTACTACAGCGAGGCCTGGCAGGAGCTGGGGAAGGTCGATGGGACCGCCTACGGCGTGTGGTTCAAGGCGGCCAACAAGTCGCTCATCTGGTACAACGCCCGCGCCTTCGAGCGGGCCGGCATCACCGAGCCGCCAGCCGACTGGAGGGCGTTGAAGCACGTCGCCGACCGCCTGCTGAGCTCGGGGATCACGCCGTTCTCCATCGCAGGCGGTCCCGACGACGCCTGGACTCTGACCGACTGGTTCGAGAACGTCTACCTGCGCACCGCGGGATGGAAGCGCTACGAGCAGCTGGCCCGAGGCGAGATCCGCTGGACCGATCCGAGCGTGGCCCATGCCCTCGGGCGACTTGCCGAGATCTTCGCTCGACCGGAGTGGATCGTGGGTGGCACCGGAGGAGCGCTGGAGACCACCTACGAGGAATCGATCGACAACGTCTTCGCCGATCCCGACCGCCCGGCGGCGGCCATGGTCCTCGAGGGCGACTTCGTCGCCACCAGGGTGGAGGACTCGGCAAAGCTCGGGGTGGAGGCGCGGTTCTTCACCTTCCCGGCCATCGAGTCGTCCGAGTCGACGATCGTCGGCGTCGGAGGTGTCGCCGACCCGGTCGACGCCGGCGGCGACGTCGCTGTCTTGATGAACGACGACGAGCACGCCAGGCAGCTCCTCCGCTTCTTGGCCACGCCCGAAGCGGCCGAGCCCTGGGTTCGCCACGGGGGCTTCACGTCGCCCAACCAGGGCGTCGACCTCGACGCCTACCCCAACGACGAGGCCGCTCGGGCCGCCGCCGGGCTGGCCTCGGCCCCGTCGCTCAGCTTCGACCTGACCGACCTCCTAGCCCCGGAGTTCGGTAGCGCACCCGGGAAGGGGATGTGGCACGTCCTCCGGGAGTTCCTGGCCGACCCGTCCGACCCTGCCGGCACCGCGGCGCGCTTGGAGGAGAGCTTCCGCGAGGCTGATTCGGGTTCGTGACCGGATCGAGGGTCGGAAACGGCCCGCCTTCAGGAGTCGATGTCGCGACTGCCGCCGCCCGGCCTAGGTTCGGCCCAGCCGGTACCGCGGGACCATCGGATCAAATCCCACCAGCACACCCGCTTGGTGCCGTGACCCTCACTTGCCAGCGTGGCCACGATCCCGAACAGTGCTTTTGGGCGCACCACCCGACCTTCGTCAAAGAGCACCGACGCTCGCTTGACGATGGTTGAGCTCGGACTCGAGCTCGGCGATGCGCTGGCGAGCCGCCCGCCGCTCTGCGTTCTCGCCGGTCGAGGTGCCGGCCAGCTCTCCACGGTCGATCCGGTCCTGGCGGATTCAGCGGTAGACCGTGGCCTCAGAAACGTCCACG
>JAHWJH010000132.1 GCA_019348555.1 Actinomycetota bacterium | reverse complement strand
CGGAACGACCGGCCGCCGACGCTGACGGTGGCCGGGCAGTCGACGACGGTCTCGAGCGTCGTGCCGTCGAGCAGCGCCGCCGTCGCCGTGACGACCTTGAAGACCGAGCCCGGGGCGTAGGAGGCGAAGGAGGCAGGCACGCCGCTCACCGGTGTGTTCGCCACCGCGCGGACCTCCCCGTTCGCGGCGTCGACAGCGACCAGCGCAGCGCGCGAGCCCACGCCGGCCAGCGCCCGTTCGGCCGCGCTCTGCACGGCGAGGTCCAGCGTGGTGGCGACGTCCTCCCCGGGCGAGCCCGGGAACTCCTGGAGCACCTCGAGCTCCTCGCCGGAGACGGCGTCGGCGACCACCACGGCGCCGCCGGCGGCCCCGGCCAGCCGCTCGTCGAGCAGGCGTTCGATGTGGTCGCGGTCGAAGGTGGTCACGATGTGCGCGGCGGAGTCGGGCCCCGACGGGTCTGCGAAGTATGTCGGGTGCGCCCTCCGTTCGTCAGCGCGGTCGGTGTAGTCTGGCCGCGGTGCCGCGCGTCACGGTCGTCTCCGACACCACCGGCTACCTCCCCCGCGACGCCGTCGAGGCGCATGGGATCCGGTTGGTCTCCCTGTACGTCAACTTCGACGGCGGCGAGCGCACCGTCATCGACGGCCCGTTCACCGAGGCCAAGGAGCTCATCGCCGGCTACTGGATCTGGGAGTGCGCGTCGCGCGACGAGGCGATCGAGTGGCTCAAGCGCGCGCCGTTCGACGGCGGCACCGAGATCGAGCTGCGCCAGATCTTCGAGGCCGAGGACTTCGGCGACGAGCTCACCCCTGAGCTGCGCGAGGCCGAGGAGCGGGCCATCGCCATGTTGAGCCGGCACCGCGGTGAGCTCGACCGACTGACCGCCCTGCTGTTGGAGCACGAAACCGTCGACGGTGAGACGGTCTATGAGTTGGTGGACCGGCCCACACCGAAGGGGAACATCGAGGTCGTGGTCCCCACTCCCGCCGGTGCGAAGGTGCACTCGTCGAGCACCGTCGACGTGGGGCGCCCCTCGGGTGCGGTGGGGCCAGCGACAAGCCGGTGACATCGTGGTCGCGGACGGCATGGAATGGCTGGTGGCGCCGGAGTACTGGGTGGCCAGGCTGGTCTTCCAGCGGCTTCTCGGAGTCGTCTACCTCGTCGCCTTCGTCTCGGCGTTCAACCAGTTCGCTGCCCTCGCTGGAGACCGCGGCCTGCTCCCGTGCCGGCCGTACCTGCGCAGGGTCGGATTTCGGCGGGCTCCGAGCCTGTTCCATCTCCACTACTCCGACCGGTTCGCCCGTGCCGTGGCGGTGCTGGGGGTCGCCCTCTCCGTCGGTGTCGTCGCCGGCGTGGTGGAGCGCCTGCCGCTGCCGGCCGCCATGGCCGTGTGGCTGGCGCTGTGGGCCCTGTACCTGTCGTTCGTCAACGCCGGCCAGACGTTCTTCGGCTTCGTGTGGGAGACGCTCCTCCTCGAGGCAGGATTTCTCGCGGTGTTCCTCGGTTCCGCCGACGTCGCACCGCTGCTGCCGGCGGTCCTGGCGCTGCGCTGGCTGCTGTTCCGCTTGGAGGTCGGCGCGGGGCTGATCAAGCTCCGCAACGACCCGGCCTGGCGGGACCTGACTGCGCTCTACCACCACCACGAGACACAGCCGATCCCCAACCGGCTGAGTCGCTGGTTCCACCATCTCCCCGAGCCCGTGCACCGGCTGGAAGCCATCGGAAACCACGTCGCCCAGATCGTCGCCCCGTTCGCCCTCTTCCTGCCCCAGCCGGTCGCCTCCGTCGCCGGGGCCGTCGTCGTCATCACCCAGCTCTGGCTCATGGCGAGCGGCAACTTCGCGTGGCTCAACGTGCTCACGATCGCCTTGGCGGCGATGGCGTTCGACGACGGGTTTCTCGGCGACCTCCTACCGGTGAGCCGGCCCGCCGTGGCCGCGCCGCCGGGCTGGTTCATGGCCGCTGTCGCCCTCATGGCGGTGGCGATGGTGGCGTTGAGCTGGCGCCCGGTGCGGAACATGGCGTCCCGGCGCCAGGTCATGAACGCCAGCTACAACCCCTGGCACATCGGCAACGCCTACGGGCTCTTCGGGCGCATCACCCGTGAGCGCCTGGAGGTCGTCATCGAGGGCACCGACGACCCGGCGCCCACCTCCGACACGGAGTGGAAGACCTACGAGTTCAAGGCGAAGCCCGGCGACGTCCGGCGCCCGCCCCGACAGGTGGCGCCCTACCACCTCCGCCTCGACTGGCTGCTGTGGTTCGCGGCGCTGTCGCCCGTGTACGCCCAGTCCTGGTTCCTCAAGCTCCTCGGCAAGCTCCTCGAGGGCGACGACGAGACGCTACGGCTGATCGGCGACAACCCGTTCCCGGACCGGCCGCCGACGTTCGTCCGGGCGCTGCTGTACCGCTACCGGTTCACCACACCCCGCGAGCGGGCCGAGACCGGCGCCTGGTGGCAACGGGAACTGGTCGGGCTGTACCTGCCGCCGGTCACGATCGGCCTACCTGCCGATCATCGTCCGGGACCCGCTCGCCCCTCGTCGCAGCGCGAGATGGCCGACTGAGCCGACTGCCCGGGGTCACCGGCCGACGTCTCCTGGCGCTAGCACGACACCGGTGGCGATGCCCTCGGCCTCGCCTAGGTCAGCGCAGTGACATGAGCACGAACCGGCAAGCTCAGCGCACGTGGCGGCGATCGGCCACGGCGCGATCGACGTCGCGGCGCATGTCGCGCTCGGCGATGGCGTGGCGCTTGTCGTGGCGTTTGCGGCCGCGGGCGAGGCCGAGCTCCACCTTCGCCCGTCCGTCGACGAAGTAGACCGACAGGGGCACGAGCGTCAGGTGGTCGGTCTCGATCCGGCGCCGGAGGTCGTCGATCTCGGAGCGGTGCAACAGCAGCTTGCGCTCCCGCTCGGCCTCGTGGGCCCCGAACCCCGAGCTGTGGGAGTAGGGCGCGATGTGGACGCCCTTGAGCCACGCCTCGCCCGCCGTGACGTAGGCGTAGCTGTCCTTGAGCTGCGCCTTGGCACTGCGCAGGGACTTCACCTCGCTGCCCTGGAGGGCGATGCCGGCCTCGATGGTGTCGAGGATGTCGTAGTCGTAGCGGGCCCGCCGGTTGCTGGCCACCACCGTGCGACCGCCGGTGTCGGTCGAGCGGTGCTTGGTGGCCATGGGGCGAGGCTACCGATCGACGTTGGCCGCGGCCGGCGGCGGCGCCTACCGTCGGCCGTCGTGTTGCGACTGCGGAACGACCAGTGGCTGCAGATCGTCGGTCACAGCCTCGACTGCCTCCCCGAGGAGGCGTGCGGTCTGCTCGGGGGCCGGCCCGACGGCACGGTGGAGCTGTTCCGGCCGTGCGCCAACGTCGACCGCTCCGCCCGCACCTACGCCATCGACGGTCTCGACGTGCTGCGCTTCGAGCGCGAGCTCGAGGGCCGGTCCGAGGCCCTGGAGGTGCTGGGGGTCGTGCACAGCCACACCCACACCGACGCCTACCCGTCGCCCACCGACGTCGACCGGGCCGCCCTCCTGGGCGACTGGCACTTTCTCATCGTGTCGCTGCGCCACCCTGAACCGGTGGCCCGGTCGTATCGCATCGTCGGCGGCGAGATCGTCGAGGAGCCGATCGTGGTGGGTCAGGCGTAGAATGCCTAGTAGTTCGGTCAACTTTCTCCGTCGTCATCCGCCCACCTCGTCCGGAGGCTCCAGGTGTCCGTCAGCGTCCGCCTTCCCACCATGTTGCGCCCTCAAGCCGGCGGACTCTCCGAGGTGTCGGCCGAGGGCGGCACCGTGGGCGAGATCGTCGACGACGTCGTCCGGCAGTTCCCTGGGACCGCCAGCCACCTGAAGGCACCCGACGGCGGGCTGCACCGCTTCGTCAACGTCTACCTGAACGACGAGGACGTCCGGTACCTCGGAGGCCTGGAGACCCCCGTGCCCGCCGGCGCCCAGCTCTCCATCGTCCCCGCCGTCGCCGGCGGAGGCGCCTGAGGCTGGTCCCGGGTGGCGCTGTACCCCTCGGTCCTCGACCTGATCGGCAACACCCCCCTCGTCGACATCTCGGCGCTGAGCCCCAAGCCCGGTGTCCGCCTGCTGGCCAAGCTGGAGGGCCAGAATCCCGGAGGCTCGGTCAAAGACCGCGCCGCCAAGGCCATGATCGAGGACGGCGAGAAGGAGGGCCGCCTCGTTCCGGGCTCGGTGGTGCTCGAGTCGTCGTCGGGCAACACGGGCATCGCCCTGGCCATGATCTGCCGCATCAAGGGCTACCGCCTCACCGTGGTCCTGCCTGAGAACGTCTCGGTCGAGCGCCGCCAGCTGCTCGAGGTATGGGGCGCCGACATCGTGTCGTCGCCGGGGGCCGAGGGGTCCAACGGCGCACTTCGGGCTGCCCAGGCGCTCGCCGCCGAGCACCCCGACTGGTACTTCCCCTATCAGTACGGCAACCCCGCCAACCCCCAGGCCCACTACGAGGGCACCGGTCCGGAGATCTGGCGCGACTGCCCGGAGGTCACCCACTTCGTCGCCGGCCTCGGGACGGCGGGCACGCTGATGGGGGTGGGGCGTTTCCTGAAGGAGCGCAACGCCGCCATCCAGCTGTGGGCGGTGGAGCCCCCGTCGGGCGAGATGGTCGACGGGCTGCGCAACCTCGACGAGGGGTTCGTCCCGCCGGTGTTCACCGACAACGACGGCCCGAGCCTGCTCGACCGCAAGCTGATCGTGCGGGCCCGCGAGTCGATCGAGTGGACTCGGCGACTCACCGACGTCGGCATCTTCGCCGGCATCTCGTCGGGCTCGGCGGTGGCGGCGGCGGTCAAGGGCGCCCGCCACCTCGACGAGGCCCAGATGGTGGTGCTCGTGGCCGACGGCGGCTGGAAGTACCTCTCCACCGGGGCGTGGACCGCCGACCTCGACGACGTGGTCGAACGGGCGACCAGGCTGATCTACTTCTGATGCCGGGCCCCGCCGGCGACCGGCTGGTCTACGTCGTCGCTCTGGACGACGTGGCGGTCTGACGGACCCATGACCGTGACGCACCTGGTGGCGGCGGCGGTCGGCGACGAGCCCCAGGAGGAGCTGGCCGAGGCCTTCCAGGGCCTGACCGTCGACGACTGGATCCTCGCCGGCGCCGTGCTCTTCGGAGCGTTGCTCATCAGCCGGGTGGTCAAGGCCCTCGCCGCCCGGGTCGTCGAGCGCGACGGGGGAGCGGGCGCCAGTCGGGTCGCCGAGCTGGTGGGCCGGGTGGTGGGCGGGGTGGTGGCCGTCGGCGGCTTCGTCTACGCCCTCCAGGTGCTGGGGGTGCGGCTCGGGCCCCTCCTCGGCGCGCTCGGCCTGGGCGGGCTGGCCCTGGCCTTCGCCGCCCAGGCGATCCTGTCGAACGTCTTCGCCAGCGTGTTGCTCCAGGCACGGCGACCGTTCCGAGCCGGCGATCAGATCTCCACCAACGACATCGAGGGGACGGTCGAGGACGTCAACCTGCGCACCGTCGTGCTGCGCACCTACGCCGGCGAGCGGGTTCTGGTCCCGTGCGCTTCGGTGCTCGGCGCACCCATCTACAACTTCACCACCAACAAGGTCCGGCGCACCACCGTGGAGGTCGGCGTGGCGTACCACACCGACCTCGCCACCGCCCAGCGCAAGGCCGACGCCGACGTCGAAGCTCCCGCCGTCGGCGCGCCGCAGGACGAACCGGCCGGCGACGCCGCTGCCGCGGTCGTCGTCGTGGAGGAAGACGGGCGAGTGGCAGCACACTTCGAGAAGGCCGGCACCTACGAGTACGTGGCGGCGTCCGAGCTCCGCGAGACGGCAATGCCTCGGACGCCGGCGGGTGGCCGCCTCCGCCGGCAGGGCTCAGCGCTCGACGGCTCCGGCCACGTCGACGATGGTCTCCAGCACGACACGGATGGCCGGTCGGCGGAGGCTGGCCTCCCGGTAGGCGACCTCGATGGTGCGGGC
>JAHWJH010000131.1 GCA_019348555.1 Actinomycetota bacterium | reverse complement strand
GGCCGATGAGACCGCCCTCGCCCACGACCAGGCCGGCGATCAGGTAGAACGGGATGGGGCTGAAGCCGGTGTGGTCGGCCAGGCGCGCCAGGCCGGCCAGGACGAGCACGACCACCCCCAGCTCGACGAGGACGGGGCCGACCTCGTGGGGGGAGACGGCGAGGATCACCGGCAGCTCGGGGAGGGCGGCAGCCGCCTAGAGGGCGGTGATCCGCTCCACGCCGGCCTCCTAGCCCGTGGTGGCGCCGGCACCGCTCTGGAGCAGGTGGAAAAGCTCCTTGATGCCTTCGGGCGTGCCCACGGCGACGGCGGTGTCGCCGGTCTGCAGCTGGAAGTCACCTCCCGGGGCGGGGATGGTCTGGTCGCCCCGGACCACGGCGACGATGGAGACCCCGGTCTCGGACCGCAGTGCCGCCTCCCGCAGCGTGGAACCCGAGCACGCCGAATTGGCCCCGACTCGGAGCCAGTCGATGGTGAGGCCCTCGACGTGCTGCTGGAGCCCGGCGAGGCGCTCGCTCACCTGGCTGGCACCGAGCAACTCCGCCAGGGTGTGGCTGTCGTCGCCGTCGAGGCGCAGCACGTTGGCGCAGGCGTCGGGATCGTCGCGGTCGTAGACGAGGAGCTCACGACGACCGGTGCGATGCGCCAGCACGCCGACGCGGTCGCCGTCGGAGGTCACGAAGTCGTACCTGATCCCGACGCCGGGCAGCGGCGTCTCCGACACCTCCGCCACGGGAACTACCCGTGGAGACGGCGGGCCGCAGCGCCCTGCGCCCTCACTCCGCCTCGATGAAGATGCACTCGCCCGGGCACTCCTCGGCCGACTCCACCACGGCGTCGAGGAGGTTGTCGGGAAAGGCGGCAAGCCCCTCGGAGCCACCCGGGTCGCTGAGCACCTTGCCGCCCTCCTTCACGTAGGCCAGGCCATCGTCGAGCAGGGTGAACACGTCGGGAGCGATCTCCTCGCACAGGCCGTCGCCGGTGCAGAGATCCTGGTCGATCCAAACCTTCATGGGCATCGGTGTGCCCTCCCTCGTCTGACGACGGTTGCGGCTCCGGTGGGACCGCTCCAATTTACACGGTCGCGGCGAGGAAAACTGATCCCGGCCGGCACACTCGGCGTGTCCGGTCGTGCGCTCGACGCACGTGTAGGGTCGCCAGCTGGCGTGGACCGAGGCCAGCAGGCGGGAACGACAGGAGGTCCCGAGTGGCTCAAGACGACGACACGGAGCTGGTGCAGCTGCGCGAGCAGGCCGTTGCCCTGGAGGAAGAGGTCGCCTACCTGCGGCGGAAGCTCCAGGACGCTCCCAAGCGGGTCCGCACCCTCGAGGAGCGGCTCCTGGAGACCAAGGGGCAGCTGGCCCAGGCCGTGTCCCAGAACGAGCGGCTCACCTACACCCTGCGGGAGGCCCGTGAGCACATCGCCGCCCTGCGGGAGGAGGTCGAGAAGCTCACCCAACCACCGTCGGCCTACGGGACGCTGCTCGGCCACAACGACGACGGCACCGTCGACGTCTTCTCCGCCGGGCGCAAGATGCGCGTCGCCCTGCACCCCGACCTGGCCGACAGCGAGCTGCACCGGGGTGCCGAGGTGGTCCTCAACGAGTCGCTCAACGTGGTGCTGGCCCGCGGCGCCGAGATCTCCGGCGAGGTCGTCACCCTCAAGGAGGTGCTCGACGACCGGCGCCGGGCCCTCGTGCTCGGCCGGGCCGACGAGGAGCGGGTGGTCGAGCTGTCCGACGACATGGCCGAGGTGCACCTTCGGGCCGGCGACAGTGTCCTCGTCGACCCCCGCTCGGGCCTGATCCTCGAGAAGCTGCCGAGGCCCGAGGTCGAGGAGCTGGTGCTCGAGGAGGTTCCCGACATCTCCTACGCCGACGTCGGGGGCCTCGACGCCCAGATCGAGCAGATCACCGACGCCGTCGAGCTGCCCTTCCTGCACCGCAAGCTCTTCGAGGAGTACCGGCTGCCGGCTCCCAAGGGGATCCTCCTCTACGGGCCTCCGGGCTGTGGCAAGACCCTCATCGCCAAGGCGGTGGCCAACTCGTTGTCGAAGAAGGTCAGCGAGGTCACCGGGCGGCCGGCGGCGCGCAGCTACTTCCTCAACATCAAGGGCCCCGAGCTGCTCAACAAGTACGTGGGCGAGACGGAGCGCCAGATCCGCCTGGTGTTCCAGCGGGCCCGGGAGAAGTCCGAGGAAGGCGTGCCCGTCATCGTGTTCTTCGACGAGATGGACAGCCTGTTCCGCACCCGGGGCAGTGGCATCAGCTCCGACATGGAGTCGACGATCGTCCCCCAGCTCCTGGCCGAGATCGACGGCGTCGAGACCCTGCGCAACGTCATCGTCATCGGCGCCTCCAACCGCGAAGACCTGATCGACCCCGCCATCCTGCGCCCGGGCCGCCTCGACGTGAAGATCAAGATCGAGCGCCCCGACGAGGAGGCGGCCGCCCAGATCTTCACCCGCTACCTGGAGAGCGACCTGCCCCTCGCAGCCGACGAGGTGGCCGGGCTGGGCGGCGGTGACCCGGCCAAGGCCGTGCAGGCCATGATCGAGCAGACGGTCGAGGTCATGTACCGGGCCGACGACGCCAACCGCTTCTTGGAGGTGACCTACCAGAACGGCGACAAGGAGGTCATGTACTTCAAGGACTTCGCCTCGGGCGCCATGATCGAGAACATCGTGCGCCGGGCCAAGAAGCTGGCCATCAAGCGGCTCATCGCCGGCGGTGCGCCGGGGATCCGGACCTCCGATCTGCAGGCTTCGATCGCCCAGGAGTACAAGGAGCACGAAGACCTGCCCAACACCACCAACCCCGACGACTGGGCCAAGATCTCCGGCAAGAAGGGCGAGCGCATCGTCTACGTCCGGACCCTGGTCTCCGGCAACGCCGACGAGCCCGGCGGCGGCCGCTCCATCGAGCGGGTGGCCACCGGACAGTACCTTTAGACGTCGGTGCGACCAGAGGCTGGAGGGCCGCCTGGGTGCTCCTGATCTGCCGGGCAGCGGCGCCGTCAGCTCGGGCGGGGGCCCGAGGGTCGGTGGAGGCGCGTGGCGGGGCTTCTGCCGTCGTGGGCGGTAGGGTCGGCGCGTGGCCATCCGCAAGGTGTGCGGGATCGAGACCGAGTACGGCATCGTGCTGCGGGGCGGGCCCGAGACCAACCCCATGGCGGCGTCCTCCCTGCTGATCAACGCCTACGTGGCCTCTCTGCAGCGCCGGGTCGACTGGGACTTCGAGGACGAGTCGCCGGGCAACGACGCCCGGGGTTACCGCCTGGAAGGGGCGGCGGCGCCCGAGGTGGAGACCAACCTCGTCAACGCCGTGCTCACCAACGGCGCCCGCTACTACGTCGACCACGCCCACCCCGAGCTGTCGACCCCCGAGTGCGCCGATGCGCGGGAGGTGGTGGTCTGGGACAAGGCCGCCGAGCGCATCCTGGTCGAGTCGATGCGGGCGGCGTCGGCCACGTTGGCGCCGGGCCAGGAGGTCGTCGTCTACAAGAACAACAGCGACGGCAAGGGCAACAGCTACGGCTGCCACGAGAACTACCTGATGGACCGCTCGGTCCCGTTCCACGCCATCGTGACCGGGATCACCCCCTTCTTCGTCACCCGCCAGCTCTTCTGCGGTGCCGGCAAGGTGGGCACGGAGGCCACCGGCATGGCCCGGGGACAGGTGCCCTTCCAGCTGTCGCAGCGGGCCGACTTCTTCGAGGAGGAGGTCGGCCTCGAGACCACCCTGAAGCGGCCCATCGTCAACACCCGTGACGAACCCCATTGCGACGCGCAGAAGTACCGGCGTCTCCACGTCATCGTGGGTGACGCCAACTGCTCGGAGGTCGCCACGTTCCTCAAGGTGGGCACCACGGCTCTGGTGCTGGCCATGATCGAGGACAACGAGCTGGGACGCAGCCTGCGCCTCGCCGACCCGGTCCGGGCCCTGCGCCAGGTGTCGTACGACCTCGATCTGTCCCTCCTGCTCGACCTGGCCGACGGCAGCAGGATCAGCGCCCTCGACCTGCAGTGGGAGTACCTCACGTGGGCCCGCAAGTACGCCGACAGCCATGGTCTCGAGGCGGTGGGCGAGGAGGTGGGGGCCGAGGTCCTCCGGCGCTGGGAGGGGGTGCTCACCGCCCTGGAGACCGACCCCATGTCGCTCGCCGGCACGCTCGACTGGGTGGCCAAGTACCAGCTGCTGTCGGCCTACGGCCAGCGCGACGGCCTGGATTGGGACAGTCCCCGCCTGGCGGCGATGGACCTCCAGTACCACGACCTGCGGCCCGAGAGGTCGCTCTTCGCCCGTCTCGGCGTGGAGCGCCTCACCGACGACGCCGAGGTGACCTCGGCCATGACCGAGCCGCCCCCCACCACCAGGGCGTGGTTCCGGGGCAAGTGCCTCCAGCGGTGGGCATCCCAGATCGTGGCCGCCAACTGGGATTCACTGGTGTTCGACGTGCAGGGCGACACGCTGAGGCGGGTGCCGATGATGGAACCCCTCAAAGGCACGGCAGAGATGGTCGATGAGCTGTTGAATGGATGTGACAGCCCCGTGGAGCTTCTGCAGAGGCTCGGGGCCTGAGCTCTCAGGAGGTGAGAACGAACCATGGCTGAACGGGAGCAACGACGGAAGCCGGCACCCGACCGGCACCACGAGGAAGTGGTCGAGGACCAGCCGGCGACGTCCGACAAGGGCGAGAAGATCAAGGCCGAGCTCGACGACCTCCTCGACGAGATCGACGAGGTCCTCGAGGTCAACTCCGAGGAGTTCGTGAAGTCCTACGTGCAAAAGGGCGGGCAGTAGCCGCCAACGCTCACTGCTTCGACCGGGGGGTGACCAGGTAGCCTCCCAGGCCGTGGCGTTCCCCCTGTACCCGCCCGGCGATGACCCGGGCCCCGACTTCGCCGAGGTGCTCCGCCGCAGCGCGGGGCTGACCCGTCTCCCGGGCGCTCCCGTACCAGACGTGACCCACGGCACGACGGTGGTGGCCCTTCGCTACGCCGACGGGGTGATCATGGCCGGTGACCGGCGAGCCACCTCGGGCAACCTCATCAGCCACCGCAGCATGGAGAAGGTCTTCCCCGCCGATCGCCACTCGGGCGTGGCCATCGCCGGGGCGGCGGGGCCGGCGGTGGAGATGGTGCAGCTGTTCCAGCTGCAGCTCGAGCACTTCGAGAAGGTGGAAGGCGTCGAGCTGAGCCTGGAGGGCAAGGCCAACCAGCTGAGCCTCATGGTCCGCAACAACCTGCCGGCGGCCATGCAGGGGCTGATGGTGGTGCCGCTCTTCGCCGGCTACGACACGCGGCGACGGACCGGCCGGCTCTTCCAGTACGACATCACCGGCGGGCGCTACGAGGAGAGCGACTTCGCCACCACCGGCTCCGGGCGGCTGCACGCCGGGACCGTGGTCAAGCTCGGGTACCGAGATGGCATCGACCGGGCGGCAGCGCTCGACCTCGCCATCTCGGCGTTGTTCCAGGCCGCCGACGAGGACTCCGCCACCGGCGGGCCCGACCTGGTGCGGGGCATCTTCCCGACGATGGCCACGATCACCGCCGAGGGCTTCGAGCGCATCGAGGAGGCCGAGGTGGCCGAGCGCTTCCGCCACCTGGTCGAGCGCCTGTCCACGCCGGAGAGCACCACCAGCATGGGCACCTCGCCCACCATGGACTCGGGGGCCGGCGCATGACCATGCCGTTCTACGTCTCGCCCGAGCAGTTGATGAAGGATCGGGCCGACTTCGCCCGCAAGAACATCGCCCGGGGCCGGCCGCTCGTCGCCGCCACCTATGCCGACGGCATCCTCCTGTGCGCCGAGAACCCCTCGAGCCGGCTGCGCAAGATCAGCGAGATCTACGACCGCATCGCCTTCGCCGGGGTGGGCAAGTACAACGAGTTCGACCAGCTGCGCATCGCCGGCATCCGGGCCGCCGACCTCCGTGGCTACGCCTACAGCCGGGAGGAC
>JAHWJH010000130.1 GCA_019348555.1 Actinomycetota bacterium | reverse complement strand
CTCCATCTCGATGGAGGTGGCGTTGACCTGATACGGCTGAAGCCTGTTCATGTAGACGAGCACCGCGCCACCCGCGAGCGCCGCCGCCCCGACGCCGTAGGCGCCCTCCCCGAGGTAGATCCGCTCCAGGTAGCGGAACAGGATCTCCTCCTTGTCCACCTGGCGGTCGAGCTGGCTGGCGAGGACGGCCTCGCGGACCTTGCGCGACAGCGTGCGCTCGCTGCCCACGTAGACGTTCTTGACGTATTGCTGGGTGATGGTGGACCCGCCTTGGACCACGCCCTGGCTGTTCACGTCGGCGCGCAGGGCGCGCAGCGTGCCGATGAGGTCGACGCCGCTGTGCGAGTAGAACCGCCGGTCCTCACCCGCCACCACCGCCTGCTTCAGCACCTCGGGGATGTCGTCGCGCGCCACCGGCTTGGTGGTGTCGAACTGGCGGAACACCCCGATCTCGTTGCCGTTGATGTCGTAGATGCGGCTGATGAGCGCCTCCACCCCGGGCCGCGCCTCGGGCAGGCTCGCCGGCAGCGGAAGGAACAACAGGGCGGCGAACACCACCAGCGCGCCCACCACGGGAACGACCACGGCGCCGACCAGGCCGATCACCGCCCATCGCCCGACCGATCGCACAGGCCGAGTGTACGGACCGTGGTCCCGCGACCCCGTGCGGTGCCACCGGTACCGACTCCAGCCGTTCTTTGTCGCGCTGGGCACCGTGACGGTGCGACATGCGACAAAGAAGTGGGCGCCAGCAGCGATACTGCGACCGTGCCACCGCCCTCGCGGCCGCCTTCGGTCGACGCTCTGGCCCGGTCACTGCAAGCGACCGGCCTCCCCCACCCGATGCTGGTGGAGGTGGCGCGCCAGGCGATCGCCGCCGGCGATCCCGACTCCGCTCCGCACCGGGCGGCCGCCGCCCGGCGGGCGCTGCTGCAGCCGGTGATCAATGCCACCGGCGTGCTGCTGCACACCAACCTGGGGAGGGCGCCGGTGGCCATCACCTCGTCGGGCACCACCTACGCCAACCTCGAGCTCGATCTCGACGACGGCCGGCGTGGCTCCCGCCAGGACCGGGCCGCCCCCCTGCTGGCCCGAGCGTGCGGGGCGGAGGCGGCGATGGTGGTGAACAACTGCGCCGCCGCCGTGGTGCTGGTCCTCGCCGCCCTGGCCCGGGGTCGGGGTGTGGTGGTGAGCCGCGGCGAGCTGGTCGAGATCGGCGGGGGGTTCCGCATCCCCGAGGTGTTGGAGCAGTCGGGCGCCCGCCTGGTCGAGGTGGGCACGACCAACCGGACCCGCCTGTCGGACTACCGCTCGGCCATCGACGACGCCGACGCCGACGTCGGCATCGTGCTCAAGGTGCACGCCTCCAACTACCGCATCACCGGCTTCACCGAGGAGGTGGGCGTCGACGCCCTCGCCGGCTTGGGCCCCCCGGTCGTGGCCGACATCGGCTCTGGGCTCCTGGATGCCGCCACCCCGTGGCTGGCCGACGGACCCCCGTCGTGGTTGGCGGGCGAGCCCGCCGCCCGCCAGACCCTCCACGCCGGCGCCGACCTGGTGACGTTCTCGGGCGACAAGCTGCTCGGCGGCCCCCAGGCCGGGATCCTCGCCGGCCGTGCCGAGCTGGTGGCAGCCTGCGGGCGCCACCCGCTGGCCCGGGCGCTGCGCCCCGGCGGTCTGGTGGTCGCCGCCCTCCAGGAGGTCGCCCTCGCCTATCTCCGTCGTGACCCCGATCGCATCCCGTTCTGGCGCATGGCCACGATCCCTGTCGACGATCTGCGCCGCCGCGCCGAGGCTCTCGGCGTCGGTCGTCCCCTCGGCTGCGCCTCGGTCACCGGCGGTGGCACCCTGCCCGGCGTCGAGATCCCCTCGGCCGGCGTGGGGGTGGAGGGCGACCATGCCGCCGCCCTGCGGACCGGCGCGCCGCCGATCATGACGCGGGTGGTCGACGGGGTGACCGTGTGCGACCTGCGCACCGTCGATCCCAGCGACGACGGCGTGCTGGCCGAGGCCCTCGCCGGCCTGTCCCCGCGGTGACGGCCACCCACGTGGTGGCCACGGCCGGCCACGTCGACCACGGCAAGTCGACGCTGGTCCGGGCCCTCACCGGGATCGACCCCGACCGCTTCGCCGAGGAGAAGGCCAGGGGCCTGACCATCGACCTGGGCTTCGCCTGGGCCACGCTCCCGTCGGGTCGAGGCGTCGCCTTCGTCGACGTGCCCGGTCACGTCCGCTTCCTCAAGAACATGCTGGCCGGTGTGGGGGCGGTCGACGCCTGCCTGTTCGTCGTGGCGGCCACCGAGGGCTGGAAGCCGCAGTCCGAGGAGCACCTGCGCATCCTCGAGCTGCTCGGGATCGACCACGGCCTGATCGCCCTCACCAAGGTCGGCGTGGTCGACGACGATCACCGGGAGCTGGCCCGCATGGACGTGGCCGACCACGTCGTCGGGACCTTCCTCGAGGCCGCCGACGTGGTGGAGGTCGACGCTCCCAGCGGCCGGGGCCTCGACCGGCTGCACACCGCCCTCGACGCCCTCCTCGACACCACGCCGGTCGCTGCCGACACCGGCCGGCCTCGCCTGTGGGTCGACCGGAGCTTCGCCGCCAAGGGCTCCGGGACGGTGGTGACGGGCACCCTCACCGGCGGCAGCCTCGCCGTCGACGACGAGCTGGCCGTGGTTCCCGGCATGAGGGCAGTGCGGGTGCGCGCCCTGCAGAGCCACCAGGAGTCGCTGCCCGGCGTCGGCCCGGGACGGCGGGTGGCGGTCAACCTCGCCGGTATCGCCCACGACGACGTCGAGCGGGGCCACTCGCTGGTGCACCCCCGGCAGTGGCACCTCACCCGCCGCATCGACGCCAGCCTGGCCGTGCTCGCCAGCCTCGACCACGACGTCTCCAGGCGCGGTGCGTACGTGGCGTACGTGGGGTCGGGCGAGCATCCGGTGCGGCTGCGCGTGCTCGGGGGTTCGGCGCTGGAGCCCGGTGGCTCGGGCTTCGTCCGCCTCCACCTCCCGGCGGCGATCCCCCTGGTGCCCGGCGACCGCTTCGTGCTGCGCGAGACCGGCCGGGGCGAGACCGTCGGCGGCGGCGAGGTGCTCGACGTCGACCCGGTGGTCCCCGCCTCGCGGGCACGGCCGGACCGCTCGGTCGAGCGGGTGGTGGCCGAGCGGGGATGGGTCGACGCCGAGACGCTCGAGCGACTCACGGGCGTGGCCCGGCCCCCTGATCTCGGTGGGTGGGTGGTCGACCCCTCGGCGCTGGCCGCGCTGCGATCGGAGGTCGACGCCGCCGTCGACGCCGCCGGTCCGCTGGGACTCGACGTGGCCGGCCTCGACCCCCGTCAGCGTGCCGTGCTCGCCACCCTCGACGACGTGGAGGTGGACGCCGGTCGGGCTCGGCGTCGGTCGGCGGTGGACCCGCTGGTCGACCACGCCTACGTGGCGGCCCTCGAAGCCGCCCCCTTCGCACCTCCGCCGCCCGAAGGCGTGGATCGCCAGGAGCTCCGGGAGCTGGTGCGCCGGGGCCTGGTCCTGGAGAGCGAGGGCAGCTACTTCGCTCCCGCCGCCGTCGACGGTGCCGGCGTGGCCGTGGCCGGCCTGCTGGCCGAGCATCCCGAAGGCATCACCGTGGCCCAGATCCGCGACGCCCTCGGGACCAGCCGCAAGTTCCTCCTGCCGCTGCTCACGCTGCTCGACGGTCGGGGCATCACCCGCCGCCGGGGCGACCTGCGCGTGGGAGGGCCACGCCTCCCGACCGTGGCGCCCTCAGGGGACGACGGGCGCGGTCACGGCGGCGCGCCGGCCGAGCCCCGGCGCTCGCGATAGTCCTTGGCTCCGCCCTCCTCGGGCTCCACCTCGAGCAGGGGGCCGTGGATGCCGACGACGCGGACCCGCTGGCCGGCGGTGATCGGCGTCGCCCGGTTGGTGCGCGCCGGCCACAAGGCGTCGCGCACGCGCACCACACCGTCGGGCGACGTCTCGGCCACCGCCTCGCCCATCTCCCCGATCATCGATTCGCGGCCCACCGTGGGGGTGGAGAAGCGGCTTCGGACGGTGGCCGGCAGGCCGGCGAGCATGATCACCACCACCCCGACCAGGCCGGACAGCAACGGCAACCAGCCGATGCTCACGCCGTCGAACAGCAGCACCGAGCCGAGCGCGTAGGCGACCACGCCCACACCGGTCCAGAACCGCGCCACTCCGGTCTGGATGTCGATGGCGAAGCCGAACATGCCGAGACCGAGCAGCGCCAGCCCGACCGGCGAGGTCGGCAGCACGGCGAGCCCGTAGGCGGCCAGCACGCCGCAGCCGGCGCCCACCAGCCCGGCCACCCCCACGCCGGCGGTGAACAGCTCGAAGACCACCAACACCAGCGCGGCCGACAACAACAGGTAGGCCACCGGGGGGCTGGCCACGGTGTGCATCAGCCGGGGCACGAGATCGAGCTTGGCCAGACGGGCGTCGACGGTGAGCTCGGCGCGCGGCGGCCCGCCCTCGACGGGAGCGAACGTGGCCGTCTCCAGAGCCCGACCACCGACCTCACGGCCGTCGAGGCCGGCGATGAAGCTGCCGAGGACGGCCGCCTCCTCCTGGTTCAGCTCCACCACGCCCAGCTCGGCGGCTTGCTCGGGGCCGACCGCACCGCGGCGCAGCGCGACCGGTACGTCGCCGAACAGCGGCTCGGGAGCCAGCCCGAGGAGGGATCGGGGGGCCATGCCGGCCAGCGGGGCACCCAGCACGAGACGGGCTGCACCTCCCAGCGCTCGGGCGCCGCTCTCGCCCACCCACACGGCGATGGGCACGCGGGCGTGGCTCACCCGGAACACCAGGGCGTCGAGCTCGGCGAGAGGCAGGACCGACCCCGGGCTGTCGAGCTGGATCACGAGGGCCTCGGCGCCGCCCCGCTCGCTCTCGTCGATGGCGTCGCCGAGGAAGTCGGCCAGCACGGGATCGAGGTAGCCGGAGACCTGCACCACGTTGACGAACGACCGGCTCGGACCCTGTTGGGCGGCGGCGGAGCCGGCCACCGTCAGTCCGCCGGCCAGGGCGACCAGGACCACCGCAACTAACCTGCCCAGCGGTCCCCACCGGAGAGGGAGTCGTGGACCCCGGTCAGTTCCTGCGTGCATCTCGAGTGGTCATCGTTGCCGGGAAGGGCGGCGTGGGCAAGACGACCGTGGCCGCGGCCCTGGCCCGCATGGCCGCCAGGGAGGGGCTGAGCGCGCTGGTGGTCCAGGTGGAGCGCAGCTCCGGTCTGGCTGGGTTGTTCGGACGGCCACCGCTGACCTACGTCGAGTCGATGCTTGCTCCGGCCGCCGGCACGGTGGGCGAGGTCAGGGGTCGCACCATCACGCCCGACGACGCCCTGCTCGAGTACCTCGAGGACCACGGGCTGCGGCGCATCTCCCGGCGCCTGGTGTCGACCGGAGCCATGGACGTGGTGTCGACCGCCGCTCCGGGCATCAAGGACATCCTCATCCTCGGCAAGGTCAAAGCGCTCGAGCGCAGCGGTGCGGCCGACCTCATCGTGATCGACGCCCCCGCCGCCGGCCACGCCATCACCTTCCTGCTCTCGGTGCGGGGCCTGCTCGACGCCGTGAGGGTCGGGCCCATCAACGCCCAGGCCCGTGACGTGCTCGACCTGCTCACCGATCCTGCCCGGTGCTCGGTGGTGCTGGTCACCCTGGCCGAGGAGACACCGATCAACGAGCTGGTGGAGACCGCCTTCACCCTCGAGGACCGGGTGGGGGTCAGCTTGGGGCCCGTCGTCGTCAACGGCGTCTACCCGGAACTTCCCGGCCTCGACACGCCTCCGGCCGACGCCGCCGCCGCCGCCGGCGTGGTCCTTCGCCCCGGCGACGAAGCCGGCCTGGCCGAGGCCGCCGCTTTCCGGCGGCAGCGCCACGACCTCCAACGAGCCCAGCTCGAACGCCTCTCGGAGATGCTGCCCATCCCCCAGCTGAGCCTGCCGTTCGTCTTCGCCGCCACCCTCGGACCCGGCCATGTCGACCATCTGG